>QHSA01000033.1 GCA_003220315.1 Candidatus Rokuibacteriota bacterium | reverse complement strand
CACCGTCGCGCTCACGGCCGCGGCGCCGAGCCCGGCGAGCACCCCGAACGTGAAGATGTCCCGCGCCCGGTCGAAGACCCTCAGGCCGTTCGCGAACCGCCTCACGAGGAAGGCGCCGAGGAGCCCCTCGAGCGTGTTGCCACCGGCGATGCCGAGCGACGTCCAGACCGACCCCGCCGTCGTGACGTTCACCAGGAACGCGCCCAGGAACAGGGCGGGCCAGACGCGGTAGCCGAGCAACAGCGTCGCGGCCAGCGCGATGCCCGTCGGCGGCCACACCGCCGACGCGCTCGCGTGGACGAAGGCGAGCGACAACCCGAACTTCCCGGCGAGGAAGTAGACGCCGGTGAGCACGAGGAGGCCCCACGATACGAGAGGAACTCTGGGTGGCGTCATCCCTATCAACTCTAGGCGCAGCCCCGTGCCCGTCATATCGGCAGTTTGCCTGGATTTCCCCCGGGGAGAATCCCTCATCGGGTCATCGTCCTCTCGCTTCATGTCCTCTCGCTTCATTGACTCCGTCAGAGGGACAGAGCTAGATTGGAGCCGGATCATTCACACCGTGGCTTCCCGAGCTCAATCCCTGGCGTTCTTGTCGCGCTACGGCCTTGCCGCCATCCTCGCGGGACTGGCCGTGCTGGCAAGCCTCCAGCTCGCGCCGCAGTCAACCCCGCGCCACCTGCTGTGGCTTTGCTATCCCGGGGTCATGCTGAGCGCGTGGTTCGGCGGCTTCGGCCCCGGGCTCGTCACGACGCTGCTCTCCGCGCTCGTGCTCACGTACATCGACCGGACGATCCACTCACTGATCATCCAGGGCCCCGTGGACCTCATGGGGTTCGTCCTGTTCCTGAGCGTCGGCGTCCTCCTGAGCGCGCTGAACGCGCAGCTCCTGGACGCTCAGCGTCGCGTCGAGGGCGTCACCCGCGAGCTCCGGCGAGAGTCCGACGAGCGGAAGACGGTGGAAGCGGTGGCTGCCAAGCTTGTGGCGATCGTGGACGAGTTACAAACTTCGGTCGACCGCTACCGCGAGCGGATGGGGAGCCTTGCCGGGGTGTTCCGTGCTCGGCGCGACGGACGCATCGTCGAGTGCAACGACCTCTTCGTACGTCTCCTCGGCGCCTCCTCGCCCCAGCAGATCCTGGCGCTGAACGTGAAGGATCTCTTCCCCGACCCGGCGCACTGGCACGAGGTGGCGCGCGCGCTCACGCCGGGCGTTGTGGTCGAGAACCAGGAGTTGCGGTGGCGGCGGGACGACGGCGCGCCACTCGTACTCCGCGCCAGCCTCCGCCAAGCCGACGGCTTTGTCGAAGGCGTCGCGGTTGCGGCGGCGGCCGCCCCCGGAGCCCCCCTGAGCGGGGACGCCGCCTAGCGCCGAACGAGAGCCCAGCCGTACGTCTGGAGATCCTTGGTGATGTCCCGTTGGCGCCGGTTCTCGTGCCGGCGCCTCTCCGACGACGCTCGCTCCAGGCGCTGACGACGCTCCTCGGTCCGGCGGTCGATGATCACGTCCACGGACTCACTACCGAAGACATGCTTCAGGTACGTGAACCGTGACGGCTCCGTCCGCGAGACGATGAGGAGCAAACGAGCCACAAACTGCCTCCGCGGAGCTACGGGCCCCTTCTCCACATCTCCGTCCAGGGAGGGCGTGCGTGGGAGGCCCACCAATGCCGGCGCGCTCGTGCGCCGAGGAGCGAAACTGTCAGCACCCACTCCATGATTGCTCAGCGTAAACGAGATGGATTTTTCCGGAAATAGGGGGAATCCCTGACGCCATGCACGGAAAAGTCCGGACGAGCCGTCGGGGCGAGCGCCGTCGATTCGGGGGAGATCCCCGACCTGACCCCCGGGGAAACACCTGCAAACACCGCTTGCACTGACCGACGCGCGGCGTTATTGATTGGCGGCGACGCGAGGGACTTTAGACCGATTCCGCTGTGCGAAGGAGCGCCATGAAGATCCACCGGCTCTACGTCGACACGAACGGTGAGTCGCACTTCGAGGACATGGAGGTTCCCCTCACGGAATCGAGCCGCGCCGGGCGGCTGTCCGCACGCCTTCCCGCCACCGGGATCATCTTTCGCGAGGTCCAGCCCGAGTACGACCTGGATTGGCATCCCGCCCCGCGGCGGCAATACATCATCAATCTCGACGCGGGCGTGCAGATCACCGCGAGCGACGGCGAGACGCGACGGATCGGCGCCGGCGAGGTGATCCTCGTCGAGGACACGTGGGGCAAGGGGCATCGCTCCAAGGCGCTCGACGGCAAGCTGCGCCACTGTATCTTCGTCCCCGTGGACTGACGCCAACGATGGGACGGGGGCGTCGAGACGCGCCGTAGCGGGTACTTCGAGGCCTGAATGGACATCGGTTGCCACCTGCCGACGCAGGGCCCCGTCGCGACGCGCGAGGCGCTGCTCACCTTCTGCCGAGAGGCGGAGCACCGCCAGATCGCTTCGCTCTGGGTGAGCGACCACGTGATCTTCCCTCGAACGGCCACCGGCCGGTACCCCGGCGGACGCTTCCCCTTCGCGCCCGACACGCCCTACCTCGAGCCGGTCGCAGTCCTTGCGGCCGCCGCGGTCGCGACCACGCGGCCACGCATCGGCTCGTCGGTCTTCATCCTCGGCCACCGCCACCCGGTCGTGATGGCGAAGATGCTGACGACGATCGACGCGCTGTCCAACGGGCGGCTCGTCTGCGGTGTGGGCGTCGGATGGTGGGAGGAGGAGCTCACGATCCTCGACGCGCCGTTCCACCGACGCGGGCGGCAAGCCGACGAGATCCTCCGCGTCTTCAAGGAGCTGTGGACGTCCGACCACCCACGCTTCGCAGGCGAGTTCTATCGATTCGACGACGTCGGCTTCGCCCCCAAGCCGGTCCAGAAGCCACATCCGCCGATCTGGGTCGGCGGGGACAGCCCAGGCGCCTTTCGGCGTGTCGTGACGCTCGGCGATGGCTGGCACGCCACGTCGAAGTCGCCAGCGGAGCTCGCCGCGAGCCTCGATCGCCTGCGCGCGACGGCGGACGCCGCGCGCCGGCCATTCGAGACCATCTCGCTGTCGATCCGCGTAGCCCTGCGGCACGCTCTGACCGCCGACGCGCGCCAGGCCGTCGTGGACCAGCTCTCCGCGTACAAGGCGCTCGGGCTCACCCACGTGATGCTCGACTTCCGACGCGACTCGCTCGGTGAGATGCTGGAGATCCTCGAGCTGGTCGCGAAGGAGATCCGCCCGGCCGTCGACCGGGTCTGAGGCGCTGAGGAGGGCCACCGTCTCGAAGGGCTCCCGTTGAGCCCGCCATGAATCTCGCCCCCCAAACGGACCGCCGTGCCGTCATGGCCTGACGCCGCTGACGTTTTGACAGTCCAAGACGAGGACTGATCGTGGCGGCCGGAAGCCGGCGCACCAGCCCTCCGAGGAATCGGTTGGTTTGGCACCACATCTCGCCCGTCCTGATGCGGCATCGAATGTGCACCAATGTGCGCCGAAGTTGCCGGCGGATGTCACGTGCTGCGTCCAGGTATTAACCGATTACATTCGGAGAATGTCATGTCCAAATCGATCGTGGTCGATGCCGGAGCCGCCGCTGACCTTAGACCCGCCCCGATCCCCCCAGATTGGATTCTGAACGGAACGCCAGAGGCGCGGAGCAAGGAACTGGCGAGAAGCGATGACCGCACCTCGCACAGCATGGTCTGGGAGTGCACGGCCGGACGCTTCAACTGGCATTACAACAAGGAAGAGACTTCTGTCGTCATCTCCGGCGAGGCCTTCATTACCAATGGGCAAGGCGAAGAACGTCGGCTCGGCCCAGGCGACGTCGTATTCTTCCCCGCCGGGACCTCTTGCACATGGTGTGTCCCTACCTATATCAAGAAGGTCGCGTTCCTCCGGCATACCATGCCGCGTCCGCTGGGATTAGGCGTGCTCGCCTGGAACAGGCTCCTCCGGATTGTGGGGCTCACGGGCGGATCGCCGTTGGTGCTGGACCTTCTTCTCAGTCCAGTTGGAACGTAATTTTTCGCGAGGAAGTCGCGGCCGCGTGCGCCCCCACCGTGAGCACGAGCCTCGGCGTGACTGCCCGCCCTGCGTTTGACGACGCAGGATCCCCGTCGCAATCAACACGCTCGCCAGCAGTCGGATCCACGGGTCCAGCGGGGTCGTGGGCGCGCCGGACGGGCATCTCCATTGACCGTACGCCGCCCGCGGGACTACTCTCGGCCCACACCAGAGGTCGCCGTACCGCTGCGCGAGAGGGTCGGATGGAGGCCGGCATGGACTGGCAGAAAGAGATGGACGAGCTGAGGCGCCGCGAGGAGCTGGCCGAGGAGCTCGGCGGGCTCGAGCGCGTGCGACGACAGCACGACGGCGGCCGGTACACGATCCGGGAGCGCATCGCCAAGCTCGTCGACCCCGGGACCTTCCACGAGCTGGGCAAGATCGCCGGCCGCGCGGTCTACGACGAGAAGAACGACCTCACGCGCTTCACGCCGTCAAACTTCGTGTTCGGGCGCGCCACGGTCGACGGGCGCCCCGTCGTCGTCGGCGGCGACGACTTCACGGTGCGCGGCGGGTCGGCGGATGCGACCATCAAGGGCAAGCACAACATGTGCGAGCGGATGGCGCACGACCTTCGGCTACCGCTGATCCGGCTCGTCGAGGGCTCCGGCGGCGGGGGCTCGGTCAAGACGATCGAGACGACCGGGCGCGCGAACGTTCCCGCCGTCGACGGCTGGGAGTGGGTCGTCGCCAACATGGGCACGATTCCCCGGGTGGCGCTCGGCCTCGGCTCCGTGGCCGGGCTGGGCGCCGCGCACCTGGCCGCGGCGCACTACTCGATCATGATCAAGGAGAAGTCGGCGCTGTTCGTCGCCGGGCCGCCGGTGGTCGAGCGCCTCGGCCAGAAGCTCACCAAGAACCAGCTCGGCGGCTGGGAGATCCAGCTCAGGGCCGGCGCCGTCGACGACGCCGTGGACACCGAGGAAGAAGCGTTCGCCCGCGCCCGGCGCTTCCTGTCCTACCTCCCGTCGTCGATCGACGAGCTGCCGGCGCGGGGGCCGCAGACGGACGACTCCGAGCGCCGCGAGCCCTGGCTCTTCGAGGCGATCCCGCACGACGTCCGGAAGCCGTACAAGATGCGCGCCATCGTCGAAGCGCTCGTGGACAAGGATTCGTTCTTCGAGATCTCCCCGCTCTACGGCGGCGCGATCGTCACCGGCCTCGCCCGCCTGGACGGCTGGCCCGTGGCGCTGATGGCGAGCGACCCGTTCTTCTACGGGGGCGCCTGGACGGCGGACACCTGTCAGAAGGTCGAGCGCTTCGTGGATCTCGCGCAGACGTTCCACCTGCCGGTCGTCTATCTCGTCGACTGCCCCGGCTTTCTGATCGGCAAGGACGCCGAGCAGACCGGCACCATCAAGCAGGGCGTCCGCGCGATGTCCGCGATCTGGCAGACCACGGTCCCGTGGTGCGCCGTGATCGTGCGCAACGTCTTCGGGGTCGCCGGCGCCGCCCACCGGAACGGCAGCCGCTACTGCACGCGCTACGCGTGGCCGTCGGGGCGGTGGGGCTCGCTCCCGCTCGAAGGCGGGATCGAGGCGGCGTACCGCGCCGAACTCAACGCCGCCGCCGATCCCAAGGACAAGCTCGCGGAGATCGAGGACCGCCTCACGAAGCTGCGCTCGCCGTTCCGGTCCGCCGAGACCTTCTGGATCGAGGAGATCATCGATCCGCGCGACACTCGGCCGCTCCTCTGCGAGTTCGCCGACCGCGCGGCCCCGCTGCGGCGGCCCGGCCCGTCCGCCCACCCCATGCGGCCATAGGCGCCGCGTTGACCTCGCCGCGACCGCACACGCTCGACCCGTCGCTCGCCCGGATCCTCTGCGTCGCGGCGCACCCCGACGACATCGAGTTCACCATCGCCGGCAGCGTCGCCAGGTGGGTGCGCGAGGGGCGCGACGTCGTCCTCTGCCTGGTGACGAGCGGTGGCGCCGGAA
>QHSA01000032.1 GCA_003220315.1 Candidatus Rokuibacteriota bacterium | reverse complement strand
GACGGGGCTCGTGAGCGCGCTCGTCTCCGAGGAGTTGGACGAGCCGCGTCGCCCCGCGACGCGGGGCGGTCGCGTCCGATACGTCGTCTGCATCGACCCCGTCGACGGGTCGTCGAACCTGGATGTCAACGGGATCGTCGGGACCATCTTCTCGATCCGGCGGAGCGCGGCGGCGGGAGACGACACGCGACAGCCGGGCACGGCGCAAGTCGCGGCCGGCTACATCATGTACGGGCCCGCCACGCTCATGGTGCTGACGACCGGCGCCGGCGTCGACGGGTTCACGCTCGATCCGACCAGCGGTGAGTTCGTCCGCTCGCACCACCGGATCCGGATCCCCACGCGGGGCCGCATCTACAGCGTGAACGAGGGCAACTTCGCCAAGTGGGAGCCGGGCGTGCAGCGCTACATCCGCCACCTTCGCACGCCGGACGTGCCGACGGGCCGGCCTTACACGGCGCGTTACGTCGGCTCGCTCGTCGCCGACTTTCACCGCACACTGCTCGAAGGCGGGATCTACCTCTACCCGCCCGAGGCGAGCCGAGCTTCGGGAAAGCTCCGCCTCCAGTACGAGGCGGCGCCCATGGCCTTCCTCGCCGAGCAGGCGGGTGGCCGCGCGAGCACCGGACACGAGCGGATCATGACGATCGACCCGGCCACGCCGCACGCGCGGGTGCCGCTCGTCATCGGGAGTCCCGACGACGTGGCGATGGCGGAAGACTTCATCGGAGGACGGCAATGACGACGGAGCGGGTAAGCGAGATCCTGAGCTGGTACGGCAGCGACAACCCCGGGACGCTGACGAACCTCGCGCGCCTTCTGACCCACGGCGCGCTCGCGGGCACCGGGCGCCTCGTGATCCTGCCGGTGGATCAGGGGTTCGAGCACGGGCCGGGACGGTCCTTCGCGATGAACGCGCCAGCGTACGACCCGCGCTACCACTTCGAGCTCGCGATCGAGGCGGGGTGCAACGCCTACGCCGCGCCCCTCGGCTTCCTCGAGGCGGGGGCGCGCGAGTTCGCGGGCCGGGTGCCGTTGATCTTGAAGCTCAGCAACCACGACGTGCTGCTCGAGGAGCGCGACCCCGCGCAGGCGCTCACGGGCAGCGTCGGGGACGCCGTGCGCCTCGGCTGCGTCGGCATCGGCTTCACGATCTATCCCGGGTCCGAGCATCGGCTGACGATGTATGGCCAGCTTCGCGCCCTCGCCGAGGAGGCGAAGGCGCACGGTCTCGCCGTGGTCGTATGGTCGTACCCGCGCGGCTCGGGGCTCTCCAAGGAAGGCGAGACGGCGATCGACGTCACGGCGTACGCTGGCCACATCGCCGCCCAGCTCGGCGCCCACGTCATCAAGGTGAAGCTGCCCTCGGCGCACGTCGAACAGGCCGCGGCGAAGAAGGTCTACGAGAAGGAGGGGGTCCCCCTCGGGACGCTCGCCGAACGCGTGCGCCACGTCGTCCAGGCCGCCTTCGACGGGCGGCGGATCGTGATCTTCTCGGGTGGGGCCGCCGACACCGACGAGACGGTGTTCGAGCAGGTCCGGGCGATCCGCGACGGCGGGGGCTTCGGCTCGATCATCGGGCGCAACTCGTTCCAGCGGCGGAAGCCCGACGCCCTGCGGTTCCTCAAGACGGTCATGGACATCTACGCCGGGGCCAAGAAGTAGTGCTCCTCGCCGGCGACGTCGGCGGGACCAAGACGGCGCTCGCCCTGTTCGACCGCCGCGACGGTGCGCTCGTGCTCGAGCGCGAGACGGAGCTCTCGAGCCGTGAGTTTCCGTCGCTCGAGGACGCCGTGGCGCGCTTCCTCGCCTCCCCTCGGCGACTCAGGATCGATGCCGCCTGCTTCGGCGTCGCCGGACCCGTCGTCGACGGGCGGAGCGTCACGACCAATCTCCCCTGGCAGATCGACGAGGCGACGCTCCGCGCGCGCATCCCCGCGCGACGGGTGCGGCTGCTCAACGACCTCGAGGCGACGGGCTACGGGGTGCTCACGCTCCCCCCGACGGCGCTCGCTCCGCTCCAGCCCGGCACCCGGCGGCGGGGTACCGTGGCGCTGATCGCCGCGGGCACGGGGCTGGGGGAGGCGCTCCTCATCTGGGACGGCCAGCGCCACCTCGTGGTCGCCTCCGAGGGCGGGCACGCCGATTTCGCGCCCCGCACCGACCTCGAGGTGGAGCTGCTCCGCTTCCTCCGCAAGGAGTTCGGCCGCGTGAGCTGCGAGCGTGTGCTCTCGGGGCCGGGTCTCTTCAACATTTACCGGTTTCTCCGCGACACCGGCGACGTGCCGGAACCGTCGTGGCTCGGCGACCGGATCGCGCGCGGCGATCCGAGCGCCGTCGTGTCCGAGGTCGGGCTGGCCGGCGCCCATCCGCTCTGCGTCCAGGCGCTCGACCTCTTTAGCGCGGTCTACGGCGCGGAGGCGGGCAACCTCGCCCTCAAAGCCCTGGCGGTGGGCGGCGTCTACCTCGGTGGCGGGATCGCGCCGAAGCTCAGCGCGAAGCTCGCCGACGGGGCGTTCGTGGCCGCGTTCTGCGACAAGGGACGGTTCGCGGAGTTGATGGCGTCGATCCCGGTCTGGCTCGTGCTCGAGCCGCGCGCGGCGCTCCTCGGCGCCGCCCACGTCGCCCGGACGCTCCTCTCGGAGACCACCACGCGGACAACGCGAGTCGGAGGCAATCGATGATCGATCGCTACGACCTCCTCGTCATCGGTGGCGGCGCGGCCGGCATCAACGCCCTGAAGCAGGGCGTGAAGCTCGGCGCCCGCGTGGCGCTCGTGGAGTCGGGGCCGCTCGGAGGTACCTGCATCAACCGTGGGTGAATTCCCAAAAAGACCTTGGTAAGGTCTGGGCGGATTCACCGGCTGGTCAAGGAGGCGGGGGCCTTCGGCACGCGGACGGGTCCGGACGTCGCGCTCGACTGGGACACGATCGTCCGGCGCCAGCACGCGATCGTCCGCGAGCTCCAGCCGCCCGCTGCGGCCTTCGAGAAGTCGGGGGCGAAGGTCTACCTCGGCGAGGCGCGCTTCGTCAACGCGCACACGGTCCAGGCCGACGGTCGGCAGATCCAGGGCGACAAGATCGTCATCGCCGCGGGCTCCGAGCCGGTCGTGCCGTCGGTTCCGGGGTGCGGGCTCGCGATCACCTCCGACGATCTCCTGTTCCTGCCGCAGTTTCCTCAGAGCCTCGTGCTCGTCGGCGGCGGCGTGATCGGCCTCGAGATGGCGGGAGCGTTCAGCGACCTGGGCTCCACCGTCACCGTGATCGCCCGCGATCCCGAGGTTCTCCCGGCGCTCGACGGCGATGTCGCGGCGTACATCAGGAAAACGCTGGAGGGCCGCGGGGTGACGTTTCACCTCGGCGCGACCCTCGAGCGGCTCTCGGGCGCGCGGGGCGCGATCACCGCTCACGTCACGCGCGACGGCGCGCCGCTCGCCGTCACCGCGCAGCAGGTCTGCCTGGCGATCGGACGCCGCTACACTCCGCGACGCACCGGGACCGATGCGATCGGGCTGGAGCACGGCCCGCTGGGGCTCAAGGTCGACGCGTACCTCCGGACGACGCTGCCCCACGTCTACGCCGCGGGCGACGCGGCGGGCAACGTGCAGCTCACACCCACCGCCGCCTACGAGGGGAAGACCGCGGCGCTCAACGCGCTCCGCGGCAACGTCGAAACCGTGGAGTACACGGTCGTCCCGCAGACGATCTTCACGACGCCCGAGGTCGCGCGCGTCGGGCTCACGCACGCCGAGGCCATGCGCCGCGGGGTCAAGTGTCACGTCGCCCGGCATGACATCACGGGCGCGTCGAACGGGCGGGCGACCGGTGAGGACGGGGGCTACCTCAAGCTCGTCTTCGACGGCGCGACCGAGAAGGTTCTGGGCGTCCAGATGGTGTCCTGGGCGGCGGCGGAGCTGATCCAGCTCGCCGCCCTCGCGATTCGCACGGGTGCCAACGCTAGCCTCCTGTCGAGCCAGCTGGCGATCCACCCGAGCCACGGCGAGCGGTTGATCAAATTCTTCGGGCACGATCACCACGAGGTCTGCGCGCCCGAGTAGATAATCGGAGGGGGCCTCGGTGGCCCCCTCCGAGACCTCCCCCCAGATTCGGTTGCGGCGGCAAAGCCGCCGCTCGAAGGCCGGCGGAGCCGCCGCTCGAATCGGCTAAACTACGGGCACGCCCGCCGCGTCGCCCTCGGGGCGACGGGTGAAGCCGCGGCGCTGCGGCCAGCGCCGGAAGTCGGGGAAGTGGCCCCCGAGCCATCGCCGCGGATAGCCGCCGGAGTAACGTCCGGCCGGCGGGCTCGCCTCATGCCCGGCCCTCCAGCGCGCGCTGGAGCTGGTCCAGATGGTTGTCGTCGTGCCACGCGATCACGGCCACCCAGTCGCCGATCGTCATCCGGCCGCGCACGGCGTGGAGCCCGCCCCGCTGCCAGTCGGACGGGCCGAGCTTCCGTAGAAAGGCGAGCGACTCCGCTCGCCGCTTGCGGAACGCGTCGAGCGCGCGCTCGACGTCGCACCGGAGGTACTGGCGGTCCTCGGCCCAGCGATCGGCGAGGTCG
>QHSA01000031.1 GCA_003220315.1 Candidatus Rokuibacteriota bacterium | reverse complement strand
CGCTTCGTCACTCCGTCCGGTCAGGTAATAGGCGTGCCCCAGCGTCCACAGGTAGAAGAAGGGATACTGGGGATCGAGTCGCATCGCCTCCTTGATGTACCTGATAGCCGCGTCCGCCCGTCCGGACCACGCGAGGACCTCCGCCAGGGTCTCGTAGCTGTCGGCATCGTTGGGGGCCAGGCCGACCGCCCGCTCCGCCTCGGCAATCGCTCGCTCGTGCTCCTTCTTCCAGAGGTAGACCTGGCCGAGCAGGCTGTGGGGACCGGCCAGCGAGTCATCGCGGGCGATGGCCTTTTGGGCCAACTGAAATGCCTGCTCGAGCGTCTCGGGATCTCGACTCCACTGAAACTGCCACGCCTGCAAGTAGGTCCATCCCAGCGCGGCGTAGGCCTTCGCGTAGTCCGGGTCCAGTTCGACGGCTCGCGCGAACATCGTTCGGGCCTCGGCATTCGCCTCCTTTGTGGTGCGCCGGTGGTACTCCAGGCCGCGCAAGACATAGTCGTACGCATCGAGGTTCCGGGTGGGCGCTCGCCCGAGGCGGTCTTTCTCCGGAACGGTGAGCTTCACCGCGAGGACTCCGACGATCTTCTGTGTCACCTCGTCCTGCAGGGCAAAGACGTCCTTCAGATCCCTGTCATAACGCTCCGCCCACACGTGGTACCCCGTGGTGGCGTCGACGAGCTGGGCGGTGATCCGGACCCGATTCCCGGCCTTGCGAACGCTGCCCTCGAGGAGGTAGCGCACGCCCAGCTCCCGACTCACCTGAGCGGGCTTGAGCGCCTTTCCCTTGTACGCGAAGACGGAGTTGCGCGCGATCACGAACAGCCCGGAGAGCTTGGAGAGGCCGGTGATGAGGTCCTCGGTGATCCCGTCGCTGAAGTACTCCTGCCCCGCGTCGCCGCTCATGTTCTCGAAGGGGAGCACGGCGACGGAGGGCTTGTCGGTCGAACCAAATCCGGGGGAACGCGAACGGAAGGCGAGGCTCCAGACCGCGACGCCTCCCGCGACGGCCAGCAGCACGACGCCCAGCAGCAACATCGCTCGTCGCCACCGGCGCCGCCCAACGGCCTTCCCGATTTCAGGACGCGTGCCAGCGGGCTCCAGCTCGGGCAGGACCCGATAGACCCGGACGGGCTCCCGGATGTTCTTGACGACGTGCTCGCCGAGAGGCTCGTACGCGAGCGCGAGCTTGTTCTTGACCTGGTCGTAGACGGTCCCGGAGATCGCGATGCCCCCCGGCTCGGCGAGGCCTTCGACGCGCGCCGCGATGTTCACGCCGTCGCCGTAGATCCGTTCGCCCTCCACGATCACGTCGCCGAGGTTGATGCCGATGCGAAACAGGAGCCTGCGAGGAGCCGGCAGCTCGGCGTTCCGTGATTTGAACTCTCGCTGGAGCTCGACCGCGCACTCCATCGCATCCACCACGCTGGCGAACTCCGCCAGCAGGTTGTCGCCGGTGGCATCCACGACACGGCCGCGGCGCTCTCGGATGAGGGCCGCCATCACCTCGCGGTAGGCCGTCAGAGTCCGGACGGTCGCCACCTCATCCTCGCCCATGAGGCGACTGTAGCCCTTGACGTCGGCGCTGAGGATGGCGGCGAGCCGACGCTGGACGCCGGGAGGACTCACGGGACGCGGCCCGCGAGCAGGGCGCGGACGCGCGCCGGCGTGACCGGCGTCTCGGTGATCCGCACGTCGAACGGTGCGAGCGCGTCCTCGATCGCGTTGGCGATGGCGGCGGGGGGCGAGATGGCGCCGCCCTCACCGAGCCCCTTGGCGCCGAGCGGGTTGCGGGGCGACGGAAACTCGAGGTGGACCGTCTCGATCGGCGGGAGGTCGTCGGCCTTCGGGACCGCATAGTCCATGAGCGACCCCGTCAGGAGCTGCCCTTCTCCGTCGTAGGCCATGTCCTCGAAGAGCGCGCCGCCGACGCCCTGGGCCACCCCGCCGTGGACCTGACCGTCCACGATGACCGGGTTGATCACCTTGCCGCAGTCGTGGGCGACGACGTAGCGCAGGAGCTTCACGCCTCCGGTCTCGACATCCATCTCCACCTGGGCGACGTGGACGGCGCTCGCGTAGGTGACGGTCGGCACGTGGTGATAGGCGGTCGCCTCGAAGTCGGGTGACGCGACGCCGGGCGCGGCGAAGGTCGGGATCGAGGCTTGCACCACCCGCGCGAGATCGAGCGCCTTCTGTGGCGAGCCGCGGACGAACGCGCGGCCGTCGTCGATCTCGACGTCCTCGGGCGCGGCCTCGAGCAGCGTCGCCGCGGCGCGGACGAGCTTCGTCCGGATCTGGTGGCACGCGTCGGCGATCGAGCTGCCCGCGGTGACCGCGCTCCGGCTCGCGAAGGTCCCGACGCCGAAGGGCACGGCGGCCGTGTCGCCGCCGGTCACCGTCACCCAGTCGAGCGGCACGCCGAGGGCGTCGGCGGCGACCTGGGCGAAGCTCGTCTCGTGGCCCTGCCCCGAGTTCACCGCGCCCGTCGCGACGACGACGCGCGCGTGGAGGTCGAGCTTGACCGTGGCGCCCTCGAAGGGGCCGATGGCCGTGCCCTCGACGTAGCCCGAGATCCCGATGCCACGGTAGACTCCCCGGGCGCGCAGCCGGGCCTGCTCGCGGCGGAACGCGTCGTACCCGGCGGCGGCGAGCGCCTGCTCGAGCACCGCGGGAAAGTCGCCGGTGTCGTAGACGAGGGGGTTGCCGTCGCGGTAGGGCATGCCGAGATCGTACGGGAGCTCGTCTGCGCGGATGTAGTTCTTGCGGCGGAGCTCGGCCGGATCCATCCTGAGCTCGCGCCCGAGCCGGTCGAGGATCCGGTCCATCGCGAACACCGTCTCGGGCCGGCCCGCGCCTCGATACGGCGCGTTCGGCGTCTTGTTGGTCACGACGCCCTGGACGTCGACCCGCATGCTCTTGATTCGATGCGGACCGATCAAATGCGCGACCGTGTTGTAGGGCAGCACGATCCCCCAGACGTTGTACGCACCGAGGTCGACCGAGATCCGGTCGCGGAGCCCCAGGATCGCCCCGTCGCGCGTCGCCGCGAGGCTGATCGCGTGAGTCTGATGGCGCGCGTGGGCGGCGGACGACATGTGCTCGCGCCGGTCCTCGATCCACTTGACGGGACGGCCGAGCACCGTCGCCGCGATCGGGACCAGAGCGTCCTCCGCGTAGCCCGACGCTTTCGTCCCGAACCCGCCGCCGAGGTCGGGCGCGATCACGCGGATCTTGTGGGGTGGGAGTCCGAGCGCCCCGGTGAGCCCCGCCTGGACGAAGTGGGGGACCTGGGTCGAGTTCCAGGTCGTGAGGGTCCCGTCGCGCCGGTCCCAGTGGGCGACGACGCCGCGGCACTCGAGCGGCATCCCGACGTAGCGCTGGATGCGGAGCGTCTCGCTCACGACGACGTCGGCCCGCGCGAACGCCACGTCCGGGTCGCCGATCGAGTGGGTGAAGGCGATGGCGACGTTCGTGCCCCACTCGGGATGGACGAGGGGGCTGCCCGGCGCGACGGCCTCCGCCACGTCCACCACCGGCGGCAGCGCCTCCCACGCGACCGCGATCCTGTGGACCGCGTCCTCCGCGCACGCGCGGCCCTCGGCCACGACCATCGCGACCGCCTCGCCGACATACCGCGCGCGATCGCGGCAGAGGGCCCACTGGGACGCCTGGCGGACGTCGAACGTGATCGCCGCGGCGAGGCCGGGCGGTGGCGCGCCAAAGAGCGGCAGCGGCTTCATCCAGCGCGCGAGATCGTCGAACGTGAAGACGGCGGCGACGCCGGCGAGCGCCTTCGCGGCAACGGTATCGATCCGCGCGAGCCGGGCGTGGGCGTGCGGCGCGCGCAGGAACGCCGCGTGGAGCATCCCCGGGAGCGTCACGTCGTCGACGTAGCGCGCCTCGCCCCGGAGGAACCGCGGGTCCTCCCGCCGCCTCACCGCCGCGCCGAAATACCTGGCTCCCATC
>QHSA01000067.1 GCA_003220315.1 Candidatus Rokuibacteriota bacterium | reverse complement strand
CTCAAGCGCGCCGGGGTCAAGGATCCGCTGAAGGCGGTCTCGCTCGCCGCGCTCGACATCGCCGACGAGCTCTTCCGTGCGCGAGACGAGAAGGGGCACGGGGCCGCCGACGTCGGCGCGCGCCTCGGGGCGCTCGTCGCCCTGCTCGACCGAGCCGCGCCGAAGGAACCGTCCTAGCTTTTCAGACTCGCCTCGCGGCGCGCGTCGCAGAGCCTCCGCGGCCGCCGCTCGGCTTGCACAACACTACGCGAAGCTGCCGTGGCGGCCGGCGCCCGCCGCGAAGCGACTGGCGCCTTCGAGGCTCTCGCCGGTGGCCGCCGACCGCATCCCGAGCGCGTGCTCGCGGCGCAACGCGGCGCCGAGCCGCACCCCGAGCGCGTCGTAGGCCGACTGCCGGTCGCTCTTGACCGAGTGCGGCGGGAAGCCGGCGATTCGGAGCGCGAGGGCCTGGGCCTCCTCGCGCGCCTTGCCCTTCGCCACGACCCGGTTCGCGAGGCCGATGCGCTCGGCCTCACGCGCGTCCACGGGACGGCCCGTCAGGATCAGATCGAGCGCCCTG
Organism: Candidatus Rokuibacteriota bacterium; assembly: GCA_003220315.1. Lineage (GTDB taxonomy): Bacteria > Methylomirabilota > Methylomirabilia > Rokubacteriales > CSP1-6 > 20CM-2-70-11. The sequence continues at coordinate 12,631 of QHSA01000067.1, read as the reverse complement.
CCGAAGCCGACGACCGCGGGCAGTCGCACGGTGCCGCCGTCGATGAGGGGAACGCCCCAGCGGCGGTTGAAGACGCCCAGGATCGCGTCTTCCTCGACGACGCGCAGATCGCACCAGAGGGCGAGCTCGAAGCCACCGGCGACGGCATGGCCCGACACCGCGGCGATCACCGGCTTGCCGAGCCGCATGCGCGTCGGGCCCATCGGCCCCTCGCCGTACGCGCGAGCGAGTCTCCGCGGGGCCGCGGCAAAGGCCTTGAGATCGTAGCCCGCGCAGAACGTCCCACCGGCGCCCCAGAGCACGGCGACGCGCGCGGTCTGGTCCTGGTCGAAGGCGCGGAACGCGGCGCGGAGCGCCTCCGCCGTCGGCGGGTCCACCGCGTTCCGCCGCTCGGGCCGGTCGAGGATGATCGTCGTCACGGGGCCGTTCGTCTCGCGTCGCACGCCGGGGCGTTCCATCACTTGCATCCTCCTCGCCCGTCATGGTACACACGAAGCGTCCCTGCGCTGTTTGTGATGTCGGGGGAAAGTTTCAACCTCGGAAACACAACGGGAGCTGTGACAGAGGGTGGTGCGCAAGCCCCTCCGAGAAGGGGAAGCCTGAAGCCCTCTTAATTAACGGCGCCCACCTGGTCAAGCCAGGTTCGAAACACCGTCGGCACACGGCAGAGGCGGGGATTTGACTGATTCCTTGCCTGCCGCCTATACTGCGGAAATGCAAGAAGTTTGGCTGAGTCTCGACGCGATCTTCGGGATCATCGGCCTCGTCGTCGGGTTTGTCCTCCACAAGTGGTTCACCGAGCGCAAGATCGGCGATGCCCAGAGCCGCGCCGAGGCTCTCGTCCAGGACGCCGCGCGGGACGCCGAAACCCGTCGCAAGACCGCCGAGCTCGAGGCCAAGGAGACCGCCCTCAAGGCCCGGACGATCTTCGAGGACGAGACGCGCCGGCGTGAGCGCGAGATCCAGCAGATCGAGCAGCGCGTCCTCTCCAAGGAGGAGGATCTCGCCCGGAAGCTCGACCAGCTCGAGCGGCGGCTGACCGAGTCCGCCACCAAGGACCGCGACCTCATCACGCGCGAGAAGGTGCTCGGCGAGAAGGAAGGCCGCCTCGCCTCGGCGCTCGAGGAGCAGAAGCGCAAGCTCGAGACGATCGCCGGGCTCACCGCCGAGGAAGCGAAGCGCCAGCTCCTCGCGGCGATGGAGGGGGAGGCGCGCCGCGAGGCGCAGCTCCTCGCCATGCGCCTCGAGGAGGAGGCGCGCGAGACGGCGGACGTCAAGGCCAAGGAGGTCCTCGCCACGACCATCCAGCGCCTCGCGCCCGACTACACCGTCGAGACGGCGGTGGCGGTCGTGGACCTGCCGTCGGACGACATGAAGGGGCGCATCATCGGCCGCGAGGGGCGCAACATCCGCGCCCTCGAGCTCCACACGGGCGTGGACCTCATCGTCGACGACACGCCGGAAGCCGTCCTGATCTCCTCGTACGACCCCTACCGGCGCGAGATCGCCCGGCAGGCGCTCCAGGTCCTGGTCGCCGACGGCCGCATCCACCCGGCGCGCATCGAGGAGGTCGTCGAGAAGGTCAAGAAGGACATGGAGCAGCACCTGAAGGACGAGGGCGAGAAGGCCTGCTTCGAGGTGGGCGTCCACGGCCTCCACCCCGAGCTGGTCAAGCTCGTCGGCCGGCTCAAGTTCCGGACCTCCTACGGCCAGAATTGCCTCCAGCACTCGAAGGAGGTCGCCTGGCTCGCCGGGATGATGGCGGCGGAGATCCGCGTCGACGCCAAGCTCGCCAAGCGCATGGGGCTCCTCCACGACATCGGCAAGGCGCTCACGCACGAGCAGGAGGGGAGCCACCCGGAGCTCAGCCTGCAAGTCCTGACCAAGTACAACGAGTCGCCCAAGGTCATCAACGCGGCGCTCTGCGGCCACGAGAACGTCAAGCCCGAGACGATCGAGGCCGTGCTGGTCGAGGCCGCGGACGGCGTCTCGGCGGCGCGCCCCGGGGCCCGGCGGGACGTGCTCGAGTCCTACATCAAGCGGCTCGCGAAGCTCGAGGAGATCGCGCTGTCCTACCGGGGCGTCGAGATGTGCTACGCGATCCAAGCCGGGCGCGAGCTGCGCGTGATGACGAAGGCGGACATCGTCTCCGACCTCGACGCCCACCAGCTCGCCAAGGACATCACCAAGCGCATCGAGGCCGAGATGCAGTACCCCGGACACATCAAGGTGGTCGTCATCCGCGAGACGCGCGCCGTCGAAGTGGCGAAGTAGGCGCGATGAACATCCTGATGGTCGGGGACGTCTACGGCGAGCCGGGCCGTGCCGCGATCACGAATCTGCTCCCGAAGCTCCGTCAGCAGCACGCGATCGACTGCTGCGTGGTCAACGTCGAGAACGCCGCGGGCGGCTTCGGGGTGACGCCGCCGATCGCGCGGCAGATCCTCGCCGCCGGCGCCGACGTGATGACCTCGGGCAACCACATCTGGGACAAGAAGGAGGTCGTCGAGTACATCGTCAAAGAGAACCTGCTCCTGCGTCCCGCGAACTTCCCCGCGGGCACGCCCGGGGTGGGCCACGTCACCGTCAAGTGCGGGCCCCACAAGGTCGCGGTCGTGAACCTCATGGGGCGCGTCTTCATGCTGCCGATCGACTGCCCCTTCCGGAAGGCCGACGAGCTCGCCGCCGAGCTCCGCCGAGAGACGCCGATCATCCTCGTGGACATGCACGCCGAGGCGACCAGCGAGTCGCTCGCGATGGGCTGGTACCTGGACGGGCGGGTGAGCGCGGTCGTCGGGACGCACCGCCACGTGCAGACCGCGGACGAGCGCGTGCTGCCCGGCGGGACGGCGTACATCACCGACCTCGGGCTCACGGGACCGACCGACGGCGTGATCGGGGTGGACCGCGACCAGATCATCCAGCGCTTCCTCCACCAGATGCCGCTGCGCTTCGAGACCGCCAAGGGGCCCGCGGCCCTGCACGGGGTGGTCATCGTCGTGGAGCCGGAGACCGGCCGCGCGTCGTCGATTCGCCGCCTCAGCGTCCCGGCCTGATCCCCTCTTGATCCTCGACGGTCGGAGCGTCGCCCAGAAAGTCCTCGGCGAGGTCAAGGCCGGTGTCGAGCGGCTGCGCGGGGAGACCGGGGTGGCGCCGATGCTCGCCGTCGTGCTCGTCGGCGACTTCGCGCCATCGAAGATCTACGTCGCCAACAAGATGAAGGCCTCCGACGCCGTCGGGATCGCCACGCGCGACCACCTCCACCCCGGCGGGCTCACGCAGGCGGCGCTGCTCGCCCTCCTCGGCTCGTTGACTGCGGACCGCGCCGTGCACGGCATCCTGCTCCAGCTGCCGCTGCCGAAGGGGCTCGACGAGGACGAGGCGATCGCCGCGATCGTCCCCGAGAAGGACGTGGACGGTCTCCACCCGACGAACCTCGGCCGGCTCCTCGCCGGCGCGCCGACGGTCGTCCCGTGCACGCCCGCCGGGTGCCTGGAGATCCTCGACCACTACGGCGCCAAGCTCGAGGGAAAGGAGGCCGTCGTCGTCGGCCGCTCGCGCCTGGTCGGGAAGCCCCTGGCCCAGCTTCTCCTCGCGCGCCACGCCACCGTGACCATGTGCCACACGCGCACGCGGGACCTCGCCGAGCACACGCGGCGCGCCGACGTCCTGTGCGTCGCCGCCGGGCGGGCGCGGGTGATCACGGGCGACATGGTGAAGGAGGGGGCGTGGGTGATCGACGTCGGGATCAACCGGCTCGAGACGGGGCGGCTCGTCGGCGACGTGGACTTCGACACGGCGTCGAAGCGCGCGGAGGCGATCACCCCTGTGCCGGGCGGCGTCGGGCCCATGACGGTCGCGATGTTGCTCCGGAACACCTTGCGCGCGGCGCAACGCCAGTTGCTCGGCGGGGGGCTGCGCCCCGCGTCCGACGCCTCCCCCCAGGGGGTGCGCGGGCAAGGCCCGCGCGCGAACGCATGACCGGCAGCCGCGCCGTGTTGACGGTCTCCCAGGTCACCGACGAGCTGCGGGCGGTGCTCGAAGAGCGCTTCCCGGCGGTGTGGGTCGAGGGCGAGATCTCGAACTTCCGCGCCTACGGCTCCGGCCACGCCTACTTCACCCTGAAGGACGCCGACGCCCAGCTCCGCTGCGTGATCTTCCGGACGCGCGCGCAGCGGATCCGCTTCCAGCCGGCCGACGGCCTCCACGTGGTCGCGTTCGGCTCGGTCGAGGTGTACGCGCAGCGCGGAGAGTACCAGCTGGTCGTGGAGCTGCTCGAGCCCAAGGGGCTCGGCGCGCTCCAGCTCGCGTTCGAGCAGCTGAAGGCACGGCTCCAGGCCGAAGGCCTGTTCGACGTGGCGCGAAAGCGGGAGCTGCCGCGATTCCCGAAGAAGATCGGGATCGTCACCTCGCCGAGCGGCGCCGCCCTCCGCGACATGCTGCGCGTGATCGGCCGACGCTTCGGCGAGCTCTACATCGTGATCGCGCCGTGCCGCGTCCAGGGGGAGGGCGCCGCCGAGGAGGTCGCGCAGGGGCTCCGCGACCTCGACGCGCTCGGCGACGTGGACGTGGTCATCGTCGGCCGGGGCGGCGGGTCGCTCGAGGACCTCTGGGCCTTCAACGAGGAGGCGGTCGCCCGCGCGATCGCGGCCTCGAAGGCGCCGGTCATCTCGGCGGTCGGCCACGAGGTGGACTTCACGATCGCCGATTTCGTCGCCGACCTGCGGGCGCCGACCCCGTCGGCGGCGGCCGAGCTGGTGGTGCGGGAGAAGCAGGCGGTCGTGGACGCGCTCGACGACTTGCGCGAGCGGCTCGAGCGCGCCGCGACGCGGCCGCTCCGGGATCTGGCGCGCCGCGTGGACGAACTGGCGCTGCGCCTGCGCCGTGCGATGACCGGCGAGCTGCGACACAGGAGCCACCGGGTCGAGATGCTCGTCTCCACGCTCCGCTCGACGAGCCCCGTCGCGCGCGTCGCCACCGGCCGGCACCGCCTGGAGCGTCTGGACGCGCGGCTCGCCGCCGCGGTCGCGCGGAGCTGCGACCAGTCGCGCGGCCGGCTGCGGGCGCTGGTGGCCAAGCTCGACTCGCTCTCGCCGCTGGCCGTGCTCGGCCGCGGCTATAGTCTCACGCGCACCGCCGCCGGCGCGATCGTGCGGAGCGCGCGAGCGGTGCGGGCGGGGGACGACGTCCGCGTGCTGCTCCACGAGGGAAGCCTCGACTGCCGCGTCGCGCGGACGAGGGACGAGGATGACCGACCTCAAGTTTGAGGACTCGCTCGCGCGCCTCGAGCAGATCGTGAGCCAGCTCGAGAGCGGCAACCTGCCGCTCGAGGAGTCGCTCCGATCCTTCGAGGAAGGGATCGCCCTCGCGCGGCGGTGCGCGAAGTATCTGGAGGACGCCGAGAAGCGCATCGAGATCCTGGCGAAGGACGAGCACGGGGCGCTCGGCACCAAGCCGTTCTCGTGGGAGCCGGACGGGGAAGCGTGAGCGGCTTCGTCCTCCAGGCCTACCTCACGGAGCGCCGCACCCTGGTGGACGCGGCGCTCGAGCGCTTCCTGCCGGGCGAGACGACCCCCCCGCCGACCGTCCACCGCGCCATGCGCTACAGCGTCATGGCGGGCGGCAAGCGCCTGCGCCCCATTCTCGTCATCGCCGGCGCCGAGGCCGTCGGCGGCGCGGCCGCGATGGTCCTGCCGACGGCGTGCGCGCTCGAGATGATCCACACCTACTCACTGATCCACGACGACCTCCCCGCGATGGACGACGACGACTACCGCCGTGGGCGTCTCACCAACCACAAGGTGTTCGGCGACGCGACCGCGATCCTGGCGGGCGACGCGCTGCTCACGCTCGCGTTCCGGCTCATCGCCGACAACGCCGACCTCGTGCGCGATGCCCGCGTCATCCGTGACGTGGTCGCCGAGGTCGCGGACGCCGCCGGCACCGCCGGGATGGTCGGCGGCCAGGTCGTGGACATCGAGTCGGAGGGCAAGGCGATCTCGGCCGACACGCTCGAGTACATCCACCGCCACAAGACCGCCGCCCTCATCCGCGCCTCGCTCCGCGTGGGCGCGCGTCTCGCCGCTGGCGACGCGGCGGCCGTGACCGCGATCAGCGAGGCGGGGAGCGATCTCGGGCTCGCCTTCCAGATCGTGGATGATATCCTCGACGTCGAAGGGAGCCTCGAGGAGCTCGGCAAGACCGCCGGCAGCGACGAGCGGAAGCAGAAGGCGACCTACCCGGCCATCCACGGCCTCGAGGGCTCACGACGCCAGGCGCGGATGCTGATCGAGCGAGCGAAGGAACGGCTCGGGGCGTTCGGTGAGCGGTCGGCGCCGCTCTGCGCCCTCGCCGACTACGTGCTCGAGAGGAAGAACTAGCGTGTCGGCCATCTCCCACGTCTACGCCCGGGAGATCCTCGACTCGCGCGGCCACCCCACGATCGAGGTCGACGTCCAGCTCGAGTCGGGAGCGTGGGGGCGCGCCGCGGTGCCGTCCGGCGCCTCCACCGGCAAGCGCGAGGCCGTGGAGCTGCGCGACGGCGACAGTCAGCGCTACCGGGGCAAGGGCGTGCGGCGCGCCGTGCGGAACGTCGAGGAGACGATCACCCCCGAGATCGAGGGGATGGAGGCCTCCGAGCAGGCCGCGGTGGATCAGGCGCTGCTCGAGCTGGACGGCACGCCCAACAAGTCCGCGCTCGGCGCCAACGCGATCCTCGCCGTCTCGCTCGCCGTCGCGCGCGCCGCGGCGGACGACGCGGGGCTGCCGCTCTACGCCTACCTCGGCGGCGTCGGCGGCCGGCTCATGCCGGTGCCGATGATCAACGTCCTGAACGGCGGCGCCCACGCCGACAACGGGCTCGACTTCCAGGAGTTCATGCTGGTCCCGGCGGGCGCCGAGAGCCTCTCCTCCGCGCTCCGGATGGCCTCCGAGGTGTTCCACACGCTCAAGGAGCTCCTGAAAGAGAAGGGGCTCGCGACGGGCGTGGGCGACGAGGGCGGCTTTGCCCCGAACCTCCCGAACAACAGCGTCGCGCTCGACTTCCTCATGCAGGCACTCGAGCGCGCCGGCTACCGGCCGGGCGACGACGTCATGCTCGCGCTCGATCCCGCGGCGAGCGAGTTCGCCGAAGCGGGCGGGCGCTACCGGCTGCAGCGCGAGGGCGTCACGCTCTCCAGCGAGGAGATGATCCACCGCTACGAGCAGCTCGTCGACCGCTACCCGATCGTCTCGATCGAGGACGGCCTGGGCGAGGACGACGTGGCGGGCTGGGGTGCGCTCACACGGAAGCTCGGCGCCCGCATCCAGCTCGTCGGCGACGATCTCTTCGTCACGAACCCGGCCATCATCCAGCAGGGGATCAAGAACGGCCTGGCCAACGCCGTGCTCGTGAAGGTGAACCAGGTGGGCACGCTCACCGAGACGCTCCAGGCGATCGAGCTCGCCAAGCGCGCGGGCTACGGCACGATCATCTCCCACCGCTCGGGCGAGACCGAGGACACCTTCGTGGCCGACCTCGCCGTCGCCGTCAACGCGGGCCAGATCAAGACGGGCTCGATCGCCCGCGGCGAGCGGACCGCCAAGTACAACCAGCTCCTCAGGATCGAGGAGGAGCTGGGCAACGCGGCCTCCTGGCCCGGGCGCTCCCTGTACGCCCGGAGCGCCCGATGGACACCCGCGCGCTAGGCCGTCGGCGTCTGGGCATCGCCGCGCTCGTGCTCCTCGCGGCGAGCCTCGCGGGCTTCGGCCTGCGCGAGTCGATCCGCGTCTGGCAGATGCACCAGGAGCTCTCCGCCCTCGAGCGCGACGTCAGCACGCTCACCGAGAAGCAGCGGGTGCTCGAAGCGCTCGCCGAGCGTCTGCGGAGCGACCCCGCGTATCTCGAGAAGCTCGCCCGCGAGGAGATGGGTATGGTTCGCGAGGGCGAGACCGTCCTGAAGTTTCCGTCCCCGGCGCACCGCTGACCGGACCGGCCGCGCGATGGACGCGTTCGTGGGGTGGTTCTGGGGCACGGGCTGGTTCTGGGTCGTCGTGTTCTGGGTGGGACTCGTCGTCAACGGCCGCGCCGTCTTCAAGCTCCTGCTGGACTGGCGCGGCATGCTCACGACCTGGCGCTTCGTCGACGCCGCCTACCGACGCCTCGACGCGCTCCCCGACGAGGCCGCGCTCGAGCACGAGACCGCGGCGCCCGTGTTCGTGCACGTCGTGCCGGCGTGGGAGGAGCCCGCGATCGCGGTGACGCTGCGCGCGCTGCTCGACTCGCGCTACCCACACGGCAAGCTCCATGTCGTCGTCGTCACCAAGGAGGCGGAGGAGCAGGCGCCCCATCCCCTGATGGAGGCGCCGACGGCCGAGCTGGTCCGTCGCTTCCGCGCCGAGCTCCCGCCGTGGCAGCAGAAGCAGCTCTCGCAGCTCGCGATGCCGGGGGAGGGGCGAAAGGCCCACCAGCTGAACTGGGCCCTCCGTCCCGAGCTCTTGCGGACGCTCCTCGAGGGCCAGGCCGACCCGGCGCGCGTCTGGGTCGGCGTGAGCGACGCCGACTCGATCCCCGACCGGAACACCTACCGCTGGATCGCCGCCGACGTCCTGACGGGCGGGGGGCGGGCCGGCGATGCCAGCCGCGCCTATCAGGGCGTGACGCTCTCCCTCGCCAACGCCCACCGCCTCGGGACGCGCGGGCGCGTGTGCGCGGTCCAGCAGTCGTCGATCTTCACGCGTGTCTCGATCGCGCGACTCATCAACGAGCGGCGGCGCGTCGCGTGGTTCGCGCGGCTCGAGGCGCGGGCGCCGCGGCTCGCGCGCCTGACGCGGCCGGTGTTCGAGTTCTGCTTCCGGCGCTCGCAGATCTGCCTCGGTCACCACGAGTTCGTGCGCCTCGACACGCTCCAGTCCATCGGGCTCTTCCCGGTCTCCGGCGCCACGGAAGACTCCACGCTCGGCTACGCCCTCGGCGCGCGCGGGATCCTGATCCGGGCGCTCCCGCTGCTCGAGCTGGTGGACATCCCGGAGACGACCGAGGGGATGATCCGCCAGAACGCGCGCTGGTACAAAGGTGTGCTCGACGACGTGCGCTTCCTCTGGGAGACCTGGCGTACCCGGCGGAGCGCGTTCAACCTTGCCCAGCTCTGCCGCCATGTCGGCAACAAGGCCGTCGAGTGGCCCGTCGCCGCCGCCCTCTATCCCGTGCTCGGCTTCCTCGCCTGGCACCTCGCGTACCGCTTCGCGTCGCGCCCCGTGTGGTTCGCGCTGGGTGTCCTGCTCCCGACCCTCTCGCTGGGCCTCACCGTGTGGGTCGGCGGCATCGCCACCCAGAGCCTGATCGAGCGCCTCACCCGTTACTGCCCGCGTCCCGTGACCATCGCGCGCACGACCCTGGGGGCGAAGCTCTGGGGGACGTTCCGGTGCCAGACCTACTGGCTCTTGGCGACGCGCGCCGCCTGGCGGGTGCTGTGGGCGCTTGGCCGGACGGGGCGCTACGAACCCGCCAAGACCGACCGCGTGGTGCGGAGGGCGTGAGCGGAAGGGGTTCGCGGCCCTCGACAGCTCGCGTTACTTCTTCTCGCCCGGCGGCGCCGCGCCGGTGGAGACTTCGGTGACCCAGTACTGCCCGTCCTGCTCCTTCAGCGTGATCGAGCCCGGCCCGCGCGTCTCGCTGTCGCCCACCTTCAACCCCAGCTCCTCGACCGTGACGCCCTTCACCTTCTCGTCCTGGCGAACGGTCGAGAGCCCGCGGAACGGGAACACCAGGGCGACCTCGGCCTTTTGCGCGGCCGGCTCGAGCGTGAAGGCCTTGTCGCCGACCTTCACCGTGACCTGCACGGCCGCCACGGTCTTGAGCTCGTCCCAGCGCTGGTTGCCCCACGCCGTCAGGAACGTCAGAGCCGTCTGAATGTGCGGGGAAGCCTGGGGCTTCTCCTGCGCCTGCGCGGCGAGCGCCGATACCAGGCTGCCCACGGCGACCATGACAACGATCCTTGCCCAATGCGACCACATGGTGTTCCCTCCCTGAGCCTTCCTCCGAGCGTGACGTCCTTCGCGGACGTAACCCGATTATGCCCTGGCGCGTGCGCCTCTCAAATCGAAAATGGGGGATGAGCGTCTCGTGTTACTTTTGCCCCAGGGATGTCCGACATCTTCCAGGGCGCGCTCGAACGGATGGTCCGGCGCATCGACCAGACGGGCCTGCAGCTCAAGGGGGCCTTCCCCCACTATGCCGACGCGAAGGGCGACTGGACGACGACGCCCGATGGCGACTGGACGGGTGGCTTCTGGCCCGGCATGTGCTGGCTCGCCGCCAAGGCGACGGCCGGCGCGCGCTACCGACGCTGGGCGCTCGAGTGGGCGGAGCGGCTACGGCCGCGCGCCACGTCGGACACCGCCTTCCGTGGCTTCCTCTTCTACTACAGCGCGGTGCTGGGCGCGGTCCTCTTCAACGACCCGGCGGCCCGCGAGATCGCGCTCGACGGCGCCCGCCACTGGGCGAGGACCTACAACCCGAACGCCGGCTGCTTCCCGCTGGGCGACGCCGCCGAGGAGGCCGCCGACGTCGGCCAGGGGGAGGCCTCGGTGGACACCGTGCAGGGCGCCGCGCTCCTCGTGTGGGCCGCGCAGGCCGCGAACGAGCCCGCCCTGCGGGAGCTCGCCGTCGTCCACGCGCGGCGGCACGTCGAGTTCTGCGTCCGCGACAACGGCTCCGTCTGCCAGTCCGCGTCGTTCGACCCCCTGACGGGCGCGCTGCGCCGCCGCTATACCCACAAGGGCCTCACCGACGAGTCGACGTGGGCGCGCGCCCAGGCGTGGGCGATCCTCGGCTATGCGCTCATGCACCAGTGGACGGGCGAGCGCGACTTTCTCGACGTCGCGCTCAAGTGCGCCGACTGGTGGATCGCCCACGTGCCCCCGAGCCGCGTGGCCTACTGGGATTTCGACGCGCCGGCCGGCCCGGACACCGAGCACGACAGCTCCGCCACCGCCATCACCGCCGCGGCGCTCCTGAAGCTCGCCGCCGCGCTGAAGGATGCGCAGAGGCGCAAGGAGATTCGCGCGGCCGCCGAGGGCACCGTGCGCGTGCTGGTCGAGGGCTACCTGGACACGCGCGGCATCCTCGACCGCGGCTGCTATTCCAAGCGCAACAATGTCGCGACGCGGAACGAGCTGATCTGGGGGTCGTACTACCTCTTCGAGGCGCTGTGCGTCCTCACGGGGAAGCTCGACGCGGCCAAGATTTGACACCCGGAGAGCGCTAGGGTACCGTTACCAAGGTCACCGCGGGGTGGAGCAGCCCGGTAGCTCGTTGGGCTCATAACCCAAAGGTCGCTGGTTCAAATCCAGCCCCCGCAACCAATCGAATTCAGTACTTGAGACAAGGGCGACGCGGGTCGCCCTTGTCGTTTGTGCGGGAATTGTGCGGGAGTTTGGGCGGATAGAGTCGGGGCTGCAGTAAGAAGTTACACGTGGCGCGTTTTGGTTTTCAAGAATCAGCATCGTGCAGGGGGTGAGTGGCGCGATTAATCGTGAGTGAGCGTACAACCCGATCCTCTTAAACTTGATCCTTGGAGACGAACCGGTCTGTCAGACCCGTCTACACGGGCAAGGCAAACCAAGTTGCGTGTCCGAGGGCGTACAGCTTTTGTTCGTCAGAGAAGATTGCTGTTCCGGCAAACCGCTTGCGTCCTTCCGTTCCCAATGGCCATGCGACCACAACGTAGCGGTTGCCGATCTCTAGCGGTTCAGCGATCTCCACCGTGAGGCGGCCAAGCACGACCGGTTTAACTCCGGTCGGGTTGAGAGCGATTCCTCCAGGGCAGTCGAGGGCGGCCCATACGATCTCGGGCGGCACGAGGCTTCCGTCTTCACTGACCGATGCGTCAGGCACCCACGGCGCTGCGATCACGTCTTGGCCGGAAACTGGACCAGGAAAAATCCGCAGCCCATCTTCCCTCGTCCTGGCCGGTCCGCACACGAAGCATTCGGGGAACGGGTGATATGCGAACCCAGAGTACAGCGCCGCAGCGATCGACGCATCGTCGTAGGAGACGGATGACGGCGGAACGATTCCGAGAGTCGCTGCGTTTGCCTCGGCGATCAACATGGCATCATCCCAAAGTCTGAGACCGCTGGCTTCCTGACTCTCAAGTCGTAGCGGTCGTTCGAGCGGAGGCGCTGCGCGGAGTGTGACTTGCGCCGCGCCTTCGATTCGCTTACCAAGCAGCCCGCAGCAATATCCGCCGTGCGCTTTTCCCGGCAGGCCGCAGTAACGAGTCGGAATAGAGATCGTGCCAAGGTTCATCATCAGGGCAACTCTCCTGCGCTCGTTTTAGCGGCGTTCGTCGCGGGGGTAGCCCGGATCGGCCTTGATCTTCTCGATTTGCTGGACGTGGTCCATGATGTGCAGCCGGTGCAAGGCGATCAGTTCTTTGAGGTTCAGCGGGCCAAGGGATGGATGCTGCCAAGTCGCGCGCGCGGTCTCTCCTTCCCTGAGCGATCCGACCAGCGCGACCGTCTGCTCCAGTAGGCGCCCCATCTGCTGTCTTAGCTCTTGGATGGGCTGCGTCGCGCACCCGCCGCTGTTATCCGGCGTGAAGGGTTTGGGGGTTTCTCCGGCTCCGAGATCGCGGACGGGCTCGATGAC
>QHSA01000134.1 GCA_003220315.1 Candidatus Rokuibacteriota bacterium | reverse complement strand
AGCCGCACGGCCAGCAGGTCGTCGACGCGATCCGTGCGGTGCAGGGGGTGAAGGTCGTCAACGTGTCGGACCGTACGTTCCTCATGCACCTGGGCGGGAAGATCGAGGTCCGGGGCAAGATGAGCGTCAAGACCCGTGACGACCTCTCCATGGCCTACACGCCGGGTGTGGCGCGGGTCTGCATGGCCATCCACCACGACCCCGAGAAGGCGTACGCGCTGACGATCAAGCAGAACGCCGTCGCGGTCGTGACCGACGGCACCGCGGTGCTCGGCCTGGGCGACATCGGCCCGAGCGCCGCCCAGCCGGTGATGGAGGGCAAGGCGCTCATCTTCAAGGAGTTCGCCGGCGTGGACGCGTTCCCCGTGTGCCTGGCCACCAAAGACACGGACGAGATCGTCGCGATCGTGAAAGCCATCGCGCCGGTCTTCGGCGGGATCAACCTGGAGGACATCTCCGCGCCGCGGTGCTTCGACATCGAGACGCGGCTCCAGCGCGACCTCGAGATCCCCGTGTTCCACGACGACCAGCACGGCACCGCGGTCGTGGTCCTCGCGGCGCTCCTCAACGCGCTCAAGATCGTGAAGAAGCGCCTGAGCGACGCGCGGATCGTGTTCACCGGCGCCGGCGCGTCCGGCATCGCGACGGCGAAGCTGCTCATGCGCGCGGGCGCCCAGCACATCATCGCGTGCGACCGGGCGGGCGCGCTCTACCGGGGCCGCGCGGACAACATGAACCCGATGAAGGAGTGGTTCGCCAAGCACACCAACGAGAAGAAGCTCCGCGGCTCCGCCAGCGACGCGCTCCAGGGCGCCGACGTCTTCGTCGGCCTCTCGGGCCCCGGCGTCGTCGCGCTGAAGGACATCAAGGCCATGGGCCGCGACCCGATCGTCTTCGCGATGGCCAACCCGATCCCAGAAATCCTGCCGGAGGAGGCGGGCCCCTACGTCCGCGTGATGGCCACGGGGCGCTCGGACTACCCGAACCAGATCAACAACTCGTGCTGCTTCCCCGGCTTCTTCCGCGGGATGCTCGACGTGCGGGCCCGGCGCGTGAACGACGAGATGAAGCTCGCGGCCGCGCACGCGCTCGCGGCCATCGTGTCCAAGGGAGAGCTCTCCGAGGAATACATCACGCCCTCGATGTTCGACGGTCGCGTGGTGCCGGCGGTCGCCGCGGCGGTCGCGGAAGCCGCCAGCCGCACCGGGGTCGCCCGCCGGCGCCGGCGCGGGCCGGCCGCGGCTGCGCCGGCGTCGCGGTAGCCGGTGAAGAAGACGGACCTGCTCGCCGCGAGTCGGCTGACCGGCGCGCGCGAGCGCGTCCCGCGCCGACCTTGAATTACCCCCGCCCGCCGATATAATCGGGGACGCTCGACTGCGACCGACGCCATTCACGTTGAGGGGTCTGACTATGCCGAAAAAGGCGCAGGACGTTCCGATCCAGGCCTTGCTCCGCGAGAACCGGAAGTTCCCGCCGCCGAAGGCGTTCGTGAAGAATGCGCTGATCAAGACGCCCTCGGTCTACGCCGAGGCGCGGAAGAACTTCGTCCGATTCTGGGAACAGAGGGCCCGTGACCTCCACTGGTTCAAGCCGTGGAAGAAGGCGCTCGAGTGGAAGCCCCCCTACGCCAAGTGGTTCGTCGGCGGCAAGCTGAACGTCGCGTACAACTGCCTCGACCGTCACGTCACCGGTCCGCGGCGCACCAAGGCCGCCCTGATCTGGGAAGGCGAGCCCGGGGACAGCCGCGTCCTGACCTACTGGGACCTCTACCGCGAAGTCAGCCGGTTCGCCGCGGCGCTCAAGGGGCACGGCGTCAAGAAGGGCGACCGGGTCACGATCTACATGCCGATGGTGCCCGAGCTCCCGATCGCCATGCTCGCGTGCGCCCGGATCGGGGCGGCGCACAGCGTGATCTTCGGCGGCTTCTCGCCCGAGGCCGTCCGCGAGCGCATCCACGACGCCGATTCGAGCCTCGTCATCACCGCCGACGGCGGCTTTCGGCGCGGCTCGACCGTCCCGCTCAAGAAGAACACCGACGAGGCGCTCCGCGGCGCGCCCGGCGTGAAGACGGTCATCGTTCTCAAGCGCACCGGGCAGCCCGTCGAGATGCAGAGCGGACGCGACGTCTGGTGGGACGACTTCGTCAAGGGCGTGCCGGCTCGCTGCCCGGCCGAGCCGATGGACTCCGAGGACCTGCTCTACCTCCTCTATACGTCCGGGTCCACGGGCAAGCCCAAGGGCATCATCCACACGACCGGCGGCTACCTCACGGGGATCACCGCCACGCACAAATGGATCTTCGACCTCCATGAGGAGGACGTGTACTGGTGCACCGCCGATATCGGCTGGGTCACGGGACATTCGTACATCGTCTACGGCCCGCTCGCCAACGGCGCCACCTCGGTGATGTACGAGGGCACGCCGGACTACCCCGACAAGGACCGGTTCTGGCGCATCGTCGAGAAGTACGGAATCACGATCATCTACACCGCGCCGACCGCGATCAGGACGTTCATGAAATGGGGAGAGGAGTACCCGAAGCGGTGCGACCTCTCGAGCCTCCGGCTGCTCGGGACGGTCGGCGAGCCGATCAACCCCGAGGCGTGGGTCTGGTACTGGAAGGTCATCGGCGGCGGGCGGTGCCCGGTGGTCGACACCTGGTGGCAGACGGAAACGGGACAGATTCTCATCACGCCGCTCCCCGGCATCACCGTCCTCAAGCCCGGCTCGGCGACGAAGCCGTTCCCCGGCGTCGAGGCGGAGGTCTTCGACGAGAAGGGCAACCCGGCGAAGTCGGGCTACCTCGTCCTCACGAAGCCCTGGCCGGCGATGCTGCGCGGCATCTGGGGTGACCCCGATCGCTACGTCAAGCAGTACTGGTCGAAGTACGACAATATCTATTTCACCGGCGACGGCGCCAAGCGCGACGAGGACGGCTACTTCTGGCTGCTCGGCCGCGTGGACGACGTCATGAACGTCTCCGGTCACCGCGTCTCGACGATGGAGGTGGAGTCCGCCCTCGTCGACCACAAGGCGGTTGCCGAGGCCGCCGTCATCGGCAAGCCGCACGACATCAAGGGCCAGGCGATCGCGGCCTTCGTCACGCTCAAGCAGGGGGTCGAGATCACGCCCGGGCTCCAGGACGAGCTCAAGCAGCACGTCGCCAAGAAGATCGGTGCCCTCGCGCGGCCGGACGACGTGATCTTCTCCGCCGAGCTTCCGAAAACTCGGAGCGGGAAGATCATGCGGCGGCTCCTGCGCGACATCGCCGAGGGGCGGGCGCTCGGCGACACCACGACGCTCGCCGATCCCGCGGTCGTCGCGACGCTCAAGAACAAGTACGAGGAGCAGGAGTCCTAGCGGGCGACGTCACGTCTCTCGTCAAGCGTCGTCCCGGCCCGGGGCCTCCCGGCTTGTGGACGCGCGCCGTCATCCGTATACTGCTGCCCCAACGATGAGCCTGATCCCCGGGTTGCCATCAACGGACCGGGGCGCGGTGCCGACGCAGCGTTGCCGCCGCCGTCCTCTTCATAGGCCTGCTTGCGCTGGTCCAGTTCTCTGGACCGCAGGCCTCGCTGAACATCCTCTGGCGATTCATGGTCCTCTCGCTGGACAACCCTGCCACCCGCCCCTTCTTCGACACCCTCGGAGACCTCCTCGCAGTCGCGCGACTGCTCGCGAGGGCGTACGAGTCGGAGAAGTCGTCGCGTGGGAAACGCATTCAACCAATAGGGGAGGCTAATGCCGGCTAAGGTTCCGCCCAAAGAACTCCGCCGAGTCGTCATCGCCGCATCCGTCGGCAACATCATCGAGTGGTACGACTTCTACATCTTCGGCAGCCTGGCCTCGATCCTCGCGGTCAAGTTTTTCGAGAAGGGCCACCCGGTGGCGGCCTTCCTCAGCACCGTGGCGATCTTCTCGGTCGGCTTCCTGATACGCCCGCTGGGGGCGTTCCTCTTCGGCTGGCTCGGCGACAAGGTGGGCCGGAAGTACACCTTCATCGTCACGCTGACCGGTATGGGCGTGGGGACGGCCCTCATCGGCTTTGTTCCAAGCTACGCCTCGATCGGCCTCGCCGCGGCGTTCATCCTCTTCGCGCTCCGCCTGATCCAGGGCCTCTGCCTCGGCGGGGAATACGGCGGGGCCATCACCTACGTCGCCGAGCACATCGAGGACGAGCATCGGGGCTACTACACCGGGTGGCTCCAGACGTCGCCGACGCTCGGTATCGTCGTGTCGCTCGCGATCATCATCGGGATCCGGACCTATCTGGGCGTCGAGGCGTTCAACGACTGGGGCTGGCGCCTGCCGTTCATCATCTCGCTCCTCCTGGTCGGCATCGCCATCTGGATCCGGCTCTCGCTCGGTGAAACGCCGATCTTCCAGGAGATCAAGGCGAAGGGCCGGACCGCGACCAATCCGTGGCGCGAGGCCTTCATGAGCCGCAACTTCAAGTACGTGGTGATCGCCAGCGTGGTCGTGCTGGGGCAGGGGTGCGTCTGGTACAGCGGCCAGTTCTGGGCGCTGTTTTACCTCCAATCGGTCAAGAAGCTCGATGTGCTGACGTCGAGCTGGATCATCGGTATCGCGCTCCTGATCGCCACCCCGACGCTCATCTTCTGGGGCTGGCTCTCTGACAAGATCGGTCGCAAGCCGATCATCCTCGGCGGCATGGCCCTCGCCTCCCTCACCTACTACCCGCTCTACACGGCCCTGGGTACCTACGCCGATCCCAAGAGCCTCAACTTCACGATGGCGACCATCATCGTCGTGATCCTGGTCAACTACGTGGGCATGACTTACGGACCGATCGGGGCGTTCCTGGCGGAGTTCTTCCCCTCGCGCATCCGCTATACCTCGGTGTCAGTGCCCTATCATATCGGCAACGGCTGGGGCGGCGGTCTCGTGCCCATCATCACCACAGCGGCCTACGCCAAGGCGGTGGAGACGGGCTCCAGCGACCCCCTCTTCTGGGCCCTGGTCTATCCCATCGCGCTTCCCGCGATCATGTTCCTGATCGCGATCTTCGTCATGCCGGAGACGCGCAAGCACAGCATCTGGGAGGAAGGGGCGATCGAGGCGAGTCGGAGTCGCGCGTGAGCCGCCGCCGGTAATTTCCCGTGGGCTCATCGGACGCCCGGGGGCGAGCCCCCGGGCGTTCCTTCGTCCCGGAGCGCCCGGGAACCTCCCATCCCGTGCTTCGAGGTGGCTCGGAATCTCCCACCGTTTGCCAATAGAAGTGTCAGCATTCTGGCATTTTGCCCGGCCTACCTGCCACCATGACTATCCACAGGCTTTTCTTTTCAATGAATTCTGAGCAGGGGTGGACCGTCCAATCCGCGGCACGGCAGTTGCACTGCCGGGGCGAGAGCTATCTGGGAGGTCCACCATGGACAAGAACGTTAGGAAGCGGCTCGAACAGGACCTGCAAGCTGCGGTGTCACGACTCCGGCAGATGAGTGGGGCCGTGGCGGTCGAGGAATACCCCGGGGCGATCGGGGACAACTCCCCCTTTGCCGACGAAGTGGACGAGATCCAGGCCAACGAGAGACGGGAGATCGGCTTCGCGACGCGTGAGCTCCTTGTGGAACGCGTCAACCGGTTGTCGGCCGCGCTCGACCGGCTGAGCGAGGGCGAGTACGGCACGTGCGTGGAGTGCGGCGAGGAGATCTCTCCCGCCAGGCTGCGGGCGATGCCCGAGGTCCAGACCTGCGTCCGCTGCCAGGACCGGATCGAGCGCCTCGGTCGGCAATACGAGCCTGAGGAGTCGGAGCTGCAGCTCGACGAAGACTAACAAGTCAGGGCGAGGGATCCACGGGGCCGGGACGCTTCCGGCCCCGTTTTCTTTCGTGTATAACGCTAGAGGGGTGCGCACGCCCGTCCTCGACCTGGTCCGCCCCGGGGTCCTCGCCCTCTGCCGGGCCTACTTCGGCCTCGAGCTGGTCGGCGTTGAGCACATCCCGGCGACGGGACCCTTGATCGTCACGCCGAACCACCAGACGTACGCCGATCCGCCGCTCGTTTCGATTCCGGTCCGTCGGCGCGTCCACTACATGGCATGGAGCCGTCTCTTCGAGATCCCCCTCTTCGGGCCATTCATCCGTCTGCTCCGCGCGTTTCCCGTCCAGATTGAGTCGTCCGACCCGCGGGCGGCGCGCGAGGCCGTCAGGCTCCTCCAGGCCGGGCAGGTGGTGATGATCTTCCCCGAGGGCGAGCGAAGCCCCGACGGTCGCGTCCAGCGTTTCAAGCCGGGCGCCTTCCGTCTCGCGGCGTCGCTCGCCGCCCCGGTGCTGCCGGTGACGATCGCCGGCGGTCACGACGCTTGGCCACCGGGTCGCCTCTTGCCGCGTCCCCGGCGGATCACGATCACGTACCACCGAACGCTCCATCCCGATCCGAGCCTCGGGCCGCGACAGGCCGCGGGTGACCTGGCCAGGCGGGCCTACGCGGCCGTCGTCAGCGCGCTCCCCGACGCCACGACGCGCTAGCCCTTGACAATCGGGCACCCCTGGCGACGATGGGGCGCGGACCACTGTCCGAGGGGGGTGCGCGTATGACGGTCAAGGTGCGGATCAACCTCGCCAATCCCCTGGAGCTCATGGAGCTTCCCGGCCTCAGCCACGAGCAGGCCATGACCATCGTCAAGTTCCGCGCCGAGCACGGCCCGATCCAGGACGTGGCCGAGCTCGCCCGGATCCTCCACGGATGGCGCGTCAGCGACGCCGACCTGGAGCGTTTGGCGTTCGACCCTGCCGACAGCACGGCGCCTGAATCGCCGGGCGCCTAGAGCTGACTCGGCGGGGGGCTTCGCCCCCCTTCCGAAACCTCCCCTCAGATCGATCGCGCCGACTCGCTCAGGCTCGCCTCGGGCGTCGGACGCCCTGCGGCTTCGCACTCCCACGCCGGCGCTCGAACCGCGTCTCGTCCGACGCGCTCGACGCTCGCTCGCCGCGAACGGGGTCTGCCATGGCGGGGGATGGACGAGACCCGTTCCCGCGACGTCGAATGCGGACGTCATGGCACCGCGACGGAGCCCAGCCGCGACGGGCCATGCGCACGCGAGCCGCGTGGTCGAGCCATCCCCGGCCATGGCAGACCCCGTCTGCGGCTACGCCGTCCGCTCCTCCACCCGGTAGCCCGCGGCTTCGAGCCGCTCCTTGAGCGCGTCGATCTGCGCGCGCCCTGAGGTCTCGAGCGTCAGCCCGACCCGGGTCTCGCCGATCGCCCCGCTCGAGAAGGCGCGGTCGTGCTCGATGTTCATGATGTTGGCGCGCTCGGCGGCGATGAGGGCGGTGAGGCGGGCGAGCGCACCGGGCCGGTCGCGCAGGAGGACGCCCAGGCGCACGAGCCGGCCGTCCTTGACGAGGCCCCGCTCGATGATCCGCGCGATCACCGTCACGTCGATGTTGCCGCCGGAGAGCACCAGCACCACGTTGAGGCCCGCGAGCCCGAGCGTCCGGTTCAGGAGCGCGGCCAGGGGCGCGGCGCCGGCGCCCTCGACGACCGTTTTCTCGATCTCGAGCAGGAGCAGGATCGCGTTGGCCAGCTCCTCCTCGCTCACCGTCACGATCTGGTCCACGTGACGCTGCGCCAGGGCGAGCGTCAGCTCGCCGACCTGGCGGACCGCGATGCCGTCGGCGATCGTGGAGGCGGGCGGCAGCGTCACGCGCTCGCGCGCGTCGAGCGCGCGCTTCATCGCGGGCAGCGTCTCCGCCTGCACGCCGATCACGCGGACCTCGGGCCGATGGGACTTGATCGCGAGGCCGACGCCTCCGACGAGCCCGCCGCCGCCGACGGGGACGAGGACCGCGTCCATGTCGGGTCGCTGCGCGAGCAGCTCGAGGCCGAGCGTGCCCTGCCCGGCGATGACGCGCTCGTCGTCGAAGGGGTGGACGAAGGTGAGTCCGCGCTCGGCCTGGACCTCGCGGGCGCGCCCGTACGCCTCATCGTAGTTCGCGCCGTGCAGGATGACCTCGGCGCCGTAGCGACGCGACGACGTCACCTTGATGAGGGGTGCCCACTCCGGCATGACGATGACGGCCGGCGTCCCGAGACGCGAGGCGTGGAAGGCGACGGCGAGCCCGTGGTTGCCGGCGCTCGCCGCGACGACCCCGCGGGCGCGCTCCGCGGGGTTGAGCTGGAGCAGGAGGTTGGCGGCCCCGCGGTCCTTGAACGAGCCCGTCATCTGGAGGTTCTCGAGCTTGACGAAGCACCGTGCGCCGCAGAGCTCCGAGAGCGTCTGCGAGTAGGGGCAGGGCGACTCGTAGATGGCGCCCTCGAGGCGCTTTCGGGCGCGGTCGAGATCGGCGAGCTCGAGCATCCTAGTGCGCCTCCAACTTGGCTCGGCGACTCGCCGAGCGAGACCGCCGCGTGCCCGGCACTAGAAGGGCACGCGCGGTTCGGCGAAGGCCGGGCTCATCAGCGCGACTGGCATCAACGGTGTCGAGTGCGCCCAGCCCATGCGGCCCCGCCAGTCGAGGAGGATCAGCCCGCCGTGGCCGCGGCCTTCCTCGACCAGGAGATCCACCGCGACCCGCGCCGCGTACTCGGGGTCGTCGGCCTCCTTGAGGTCGTCGAGGGCCCGACGGGCGAGCACCACCCGCATGATCGCCTCGCCGTCGCCCGTGCACGAGACGCCGCCGATCGAGCTCTCGGCGTAGGTCCCGCAGCCGATCAGCGCGCTGTCGCCGACGCGCCCCGGAAGCTTGCCCGCGAGGCCGCCGGTGGAGGTCGCGGCGGCGATCGTGCCGTTCCTGTCCAACGCGACGGCGCCCACGGTTCCCTTCGTTGCCGGCACGAGCTCGCGGTGGCGCAGTCGCTGGCGCTCGGTGACGAGCGCCTCGGGGTCGCACTCGGGCAGTCCCTGCGCGCGGGCGAAGGCGAGGGCACCCTCGCCGACGAGGAGGATGTGGCGGCTCGCCTCCATCACCCGCCGGGCGAGCGTCACCGGGTTGGCGATCCGGCTCACGGCGCCCACGGCGCCACACTGGAGCCGATCGCCTTCCATGATCGAGGCGTCCGTCTCGACCGCGCCGGCGGAGGTGAGCACGGAACCGCGCCCGGCGTTGAACCGCGGATGGTCCTCGAGGGCACGCACCGCGCGTTCCACGGCGTCCAGCGCCGAGCCGCCTCCCGCGAGGATGCGCCAGCCCTCCAGGATGGCGACCCGGACGCCCGCGCGGAGCTCGTCTCGCCCCTCAACGGGGTCAGCCCCGGCGCCGCCGTGAACGAGAATGGAGGGGACGCGCGGGCCAGCCACCCGGTCGCGCTGTGGCGGCATGGCTCTCACCGTGTCACAATCCGGCCGGATTGCAAAGCGCTCTCGAGCGGCTCCGCGGCGCGGTCGTGCGGTGTCGCGCCTGCCCGCGGCTCGTGGCCCATCGCGAGGCCGCCGCCGCGTCGCCGCCGCGCCGGTACGCGGGTCTCTCCTACTGGGCGCGGCCGCTGCCGGGCTTCGGCGACCCGCGCGCGCGCCTCCTCCTCGTCGGGCTAGCGCCCGCGGCGCACGGCGGCAACCGCACGGGCCGGATGTTCACGGGCGACCGGAGCGGCGACTGGCTCTTCGACGCGCTTCACCACGCGGGCTTCGCCAACCGGCCGACCTCGCGACATCGGAACGACGGCCTCCGGCTCCGCGGCGCGTACATCACCGCCGCGCTCCGCTGCGCGCCGCCCGCCAACAAGCCAACGCCGCAGGAGCTCGCGCGCTGCGAGCCGTACCTCCTCCAGGAGCTCGGGCTCTTGGACCGCGTGAGCGTCGTCGTGGGGCTCGGGCGGATCGGTTGGCAGGCGTACCTGCGCGCACGGCGCCGCCTCGGCGCGCCCCCGCCGCCGCGCGCCCCGCGCTTCGCGCACGGCGCCGTGACGACCTTCGGCGACGGCGTTGCGCTGATCGCCTCGTATCACCCGAGCCAGCAAAACACGTTCACCGGCAAGCTCACGCGGCCGATGCTGCGGCGGATCTTCACGACCGCGCGCCGCCTGCTGGCGCAGGGGCGACGGGTCACTCCACGAGATCGGCGGGGAGGCGGGGGCGTTCGGTGACGGTCAGCGTGAGCTCGCGGCTCTGGCCGTCGCGCACGATCGTGACCTTGACGCGCTGACCGGCCTTGAGCGTCCGCACCTTGGCCAGGTACTCTGCGTGGGTGCGGATCGGTGCCCCCTGGATCGCGGTGAGGACGTCGCCGCCCAGGAGGTACTCTTCGCCCTGGACGACGACCGACGTGGTGCCGCCGCGCACCCCGGCGCGGTCGGCCGGGCCCCCGTCGTAGACGATCTCGACGAGATAGCCGGCGGTGAGCGGCAGCCGCACGATCGAGGAGAGGCTCGCGTCCACCTCGCGTCCCTGAAGGCCGAGCCACGGGCGGATCACGCGCCCGGTCTCCCGAAGGTCGCGGAGGACCGCCTTCGCGCTGTTGATCGGCACCGAGAAGCCGATCGATTGCGCCTCTTCGGAGACGAACGTGTTGATGCCGACGACGTTCGCGCACCGGTCCACGAGCGGGCCGCCCGAGTTGCCCGGGTTGATCGGCGCGTCGGTCTGGATCATGGGCTGCTCCGCGAGACCCGGCAGGATGCGGTTGAGCCCGCTCACGATCCCGCGCGTCATCGTCTGCTCGAGGCCGATCGGGTTCCCGATCGCCGCGACCTCGTCGCCCACACGGAGCGTGGACGAGTCGCCAAGCCGCGCGGTGGCGAGCGAGCTTGGCGTCTCGATCCGGATCAGCGCGAGATCGAGCAAGGAGTCGAGTCCGATCACCTTCGCCGCCGCCTTCGTGCCTGAATCGAGCGTGACCGAGAGGGACGCGGCGCCGTCGACGACGTGGGCGTTGGTCAGAATCTGCCCGTCACGCTCGATCACGACACCCGAGCCGACGAGCGTCTCGAAGCGGCGCTGGGGCTTCGCCTTGTTGATCTTCGTCGCCTGGATCGACACGACCGCCGGCGAGACCTTCCCGTAGATCACGGCGAACGACTCGGTACACGACTCTGCGAACGCGTGCGCCGGGAGCACCAGCAGGAGGGGAAGGAGCGGGCCGAGACGCATCAGCACGGATGATACACTACTCGTGGATGTGGAGGATTCCCGCCGTCCTGCTCGGGTCGCTCCTCCTCGGCTGGGCGTCGGCCTGGGCCGCGGACGGCGTCGTCGCGGAGACGCTCGACAACGGGCTGCGCGTGCTGCTGCTGGAGGACCACCGCAGTCCGATCGTGTCCTTCCAGGTCTGGTACCGCGTGGGCTCACGCAACGAGGCGCGCGGCGCCACCGGCATCGCGCACTTCCTCGAGCACATGATGTTCAAGGGCACGCCCACCCACGGGCGCGGCCAGTTCGCGCGGCTCGTCGAGCAGAACGGCGGCCAGGACAACGCGTTCACCTCCCAGGACGTCACCGCGTACTTCGTCGACATCGTCGCGGACAAGCTCGACCTCGTGCTCGAGCTTGACGCGGACCGCATGCAGAACCTCCTGCTCGACCCCAAGCAGATCGACTCGGAGCGCCAGGTGGTCCTCGAGGAGTGGCGGACGCGCACCGAGGACGACCCGGGTGGGTTCCTCGGCGAGGAGGTGGCCTCGCTCGCCTTCAAGGCGCACCCCTACGGCTTCCCGATCATCGGCTGGCGGGAGGATATCGCCCGGATCACGCCCGAGGAGATCCGCGCCTTCTACACGACGTACTACGTCCCGAACAACGCGCTGGTCGTCGCCGTGGGCGACTTCCGGGCGGAGGAGACGCTCGAGCGGATCAAGCGCCGCTTCGGTCCTCTCCCAAAGGCGCCGGCGCCGCCGCCCGTGCTCGCCGTCGAGCCGTCGCCGAACGGCGAGCGGCGCGTCGTCGTGCGGAAGCAGGCCGAGCTGCCGATCGTGTACGTCGCCTACCACGTCCCGAACCAGCGCTCGGACGATGCCGCGCCCCTCGAGGTCCTCTCCACGGTCCTGTCTGGCGGGCGGGCCTCACGCCTCTATCGGGACCTCGTGTACGAGCACCGCCTCGCGCTCGAGGCCGGCGGCGACTACTCCTACTTCTCGGTGGACCCGAACCTCTTCTGGTTCTGGGCGACGGCGATGCCGGGGAAGACGCCGGAGACGCTGGAGAAGGAGCTCGGCGCCCAGGTGGAGCGCCTCAAGAAGGAGCCGGTCACCGACGAGGAGCTCCAGCGCGCGAAGAACCAGATCGAGGCGTCGTTCGTGTTCCGTGAGGACTCGGTCCACAGCCGCGCGTCGCTCCTGGCGCGCTTCGAGGTGATCGGCGGCTACGCGCAGAAGGAGCAGTTCCTCGCGAAGATCCGGGCCGTGACCGCGGCGGATCTCATGCGCGCTGCGCGCGCGTGGTTCTCCGAAGACAAGCGGAACGTCGGGATTCTCCTCCCGATCGACTGATGACGCGGCGCCTGAAGCTCGGCGGCGCCGGCGCGCTCGTCCTGCTGCTGGTCCTCGCCGCGACCTGGACCGTCCGTCGTCTCGATGGCGAGGACCGCGCCGTCGCGGTCACCGGCACGATCGAGGCCCTGCAGGTGGACGTGAGCGCCAAGATCACCGCCCGCATCGTCGAGCGCACCGTGGCCGAGAGCCAGCCCGTCGAGCGCGGCCAGCTGCTCGTGCGCCTCGCCGACGCCGAGCCCGCCGCCGAGGTCCGCCGCGCCGAGGCGGCCGTCCGCACGGCGCAGGCCCAGCTGAGCGACCTCGCGGCGGGCGCCCGGTCCCAGGAGATCGAGCAGGCGCGCGCGGCGCTGCGCAACGCGACGGTGACGCGCGAGTGGGCGGAGCGGGAGCTCGCGCGCGTGCGGCAGCTCTTCGCCAAAGAGTTGGTCGCCTTCCAGGAGGTGGACCGCGCGGTCAACGCGTTCGACGCCGCCCTGGCCAACGAGACGGGCGCCCGCGAGAAGCTGGCGCTCCTCGAAGCGGGCCCGCGCCCCGACGCGGTCGTCGCGGCGCGCGCCCAGGTCGCCGAGGCGCACTCGGCGCTGGCGCTCGCCCAGGCGCGCCTGGCCGACACGCGCCTCGTGTCGCCGCTCACCGGCCTCGTGCTCCGAAAGGCCATGGAGGTGGGCGAGACCGCGACGCCGGGGGCCCCCATCCTCACGCTCATGGACCCGAACGACCTCTGGCTGCGCGCCTACGTGTCTGAGACGGATCTCGGCCGGATCCGGCTCGGCCAGGCGGCGACGCTCAGCGTAGACGCGTTCCCGGGCCGGAGGTTCGCCGGCGTCATTCGTGAGATCGCGTCGGAGGCCGAGTTCACGCCGAAGAACGTGCAGACGAAGAAGGAGCGCGTCAACCTCGTCTACCGCGTGAAGATCGCCGTGGCGAACGCGGGCGGCGCGCTCAAGCCTGGCATGCCGGCCGACGCGCAGATCTCCCCGTAGTGGTGGCGTCAGGAGGGAGCGGGAGACCTGCCGAGACCCGTTGCTTCTGGGGGTCATTTCGTCGCCTACTGGTTGGTGTGACGTCTCGTATCGAGTGCTAGCGTGGTCGAAGCAGGTCTCCCGCCCCCTCCTGGCGACGACCAGTACGCGGTGATCACGCGCGGCCTCACGAAGCGCTTCGGCCGGATCGTGGCGGTGGACGGTCTCGACCTCCGCGTGCGACGGGGCGAACTGTACGGCTTCCTCGGGCCCAACGGCGCCGGAAAGTCGACGACACTTCGCATGCTCTGCGGAATCCTCGAGCCGACGGACGGCGAGGGGCGCGTGCTGGGCATCGACCTGCGCCGCGACCCCGAGCGCGTCAAGTCGGCCATCGGCTACATGTCGCAGCGCTTCTCGCTCTACGACGACCTGACGGTCGAGGAGAACCTCACGTTCTACGCCCGCGTCTACATGGTCCCCCGCGCCGACCGCCCGGCACGCATCCAAACGATGCTGCGCCTCGGCGACCTCGTCGGGTACCCGCGCCAGCTCGCCGGCCAGCTCTCCGGCGGCTACCGGCAGCGGCTCGCGCTCACGTGCGCCCTTGTGCACGGCCCGCGGCTCGTCTTCCTCGACGAGCCCACCGCTGGCGTCGATCCGGTCTCACGGCGCACGTTCTGGGCGGTCGTCCGGAGGCTCGCCGACGGGGGCACGACAGTCCTCATGACGACCCACTACATGGACGAGGCGGAGTTGTGCGACACCCTCGGCTTCATCTACCAGGGCCGGCTCATCGCCCACGGGAGCCCGGCGGAGATCAAGGCCAAGACGTTCGACCGACCCGTGATCGAGCTCCAGCCGGTGGACGCGCGGGCCGCCGCCGATGTCCTCGCGGATTGGGACGCCGTCGAGGAGGTGGTCCGCGCGGGCGCCCGCGTGCGGCTCATCGCCGCGCGGAGGGACCTCCCGGTCGCGGCCGTGCGGGAGTACCTCGCGGCCCACGGCGTCGCCGTGGAGTGGGTCAACGAGGTCGAGCCGAACGTGGAGGACCTCTTCGTGTCGTTCGTCGATCGCGAGCGCAAGGCGCGCGTGCGCGAGCAGCTCCGAGCGCTCGAACCCGGGAGGCGTTGACGTGGGCAGCCGGCTCCACGGCATCATCGCGAAGGAGTTCCTCCAGCTCTGGCGCGACCGGCTCGCGCTCACGCTCATGCTGTTCGTCCCGGTCGCCATGCTCTTCATCTTCGGCTGGGCGATCAATACCGACGTCAAGCACGTGCCGACGGCCGTCGTCGACCTGTCGGGGAGCGTGGAGGCGCGGAAGCTCCTCGAGGCCTTCGAGAACAGCCAGTACTTCGACATCCGTCACCGCGCCGCGAACGCGCGTGAGCTCACGCGCATGATCGACGACGGCTCGGCGAAGGTCGGCGTGGTGATCCCGCCCGATTACGCGAAAGAGCTCGCGCGCAGGCGGGCGCGGGTCCAGGTCATCGTGGACGCCTCGGACCCGCAGGTGGCGACCTCCGCGATGAACGCGGCGGCGGCGCTCGGGGCGGACCGCTCGCTCGGGATCCTGACCGAGACCACCGGCGGCGCGGTGCTGCGGAAGGACGCGCCGCCGCTCGACGTCCGCGTGCGCGCCTGGTACAACCCCGACCTGGTGTCGGCCATCTTCATCGTGCCGGGGCTGATCGGTGCCCTCCTGATGCAGACGACCGTCAGTGTCATGGCCATCGCGATCGTCCGCGAGCGCGAACGGGGGACGCTGGAGGCGCTGGTCGTCAGCCCGATCCGGCGCTGGGAGCTGCTGCTCGGCAAGATCATCCCGAACCTCCTCGTCGCGTACGGCCAGATGACGATGGCCCTCCTCGTCGCGCACTTCGTCTTCGAGGTGCCGATCCGGGGCAGCCTCGCGCTGCTCTACGGGCTCTCCGCCGTGTTCATGTGGGGCACACTCGGCATCGGCATCCTCGTTTCCGCGGCGTCGCGGACGGTGCCCCAGGCGATGCAGCTGTCCTTCATGACGTTCCTGCCGTCGATCTATCTCTCGGGGCTCCTGTTTCCGATCGAGGGGATGCCGCAGGGCGCGCAGTACATCGCGAGCATCATCCCCCTGACGTACTACCTGCGCATCGTCCGGGGCATCGTGCTCAAGGGCATCGGCGTCGAGTACCTCTGGCCCAGCGTGCTCCCGCTCGTGGTGTTCGGCGCGGTCGTGTTCAGCTTGTCCGTCCTCCGCTTCCGCAAGCAGTTAGACTAGGCTCGATGAAGCGGTCCCTCGCCCTGCTCCTGCTCCTCGGGCTCGCGTCGCCGGCGATGGCGGCGCCGATCGCCCGGCGTGAAGTCCTGCCGAACGGCATCGTCCTGCTCGTCGCCGAGCGCCCCGCGGTGCCGATCGTGGCCGTGCGCGTCCTGCTGGAAGCTGGCGCCGTGTACGACCCCCCCGACCGCGTGGGGCTCGCGAACCTCACCGGCGCCCTGCTCACCCGCGGGACGGCGACGCGCACGGGACCCGCGCTCGACTCGGCGATCGAGTTCGTCGGCGGCAGCCTGGAGGCGGGCGCTGGACGCGACAGCGTCAGCGCGTCGCTCCGCGTCCTCCGGAAGGACCTCGGGCTCGGCCTCGATCTCCTGGCCGAGGTGATCCAGTCGCCCACGTTCCCGCCGGAGGAGGTCACACGGAAGCTCGGCGAGATCCAGGCCGCCATCAAGCGCTCCGAGGAGGACCCCGGCACGGTCGCCGCGCGGGCGCTGGCCCGGCTCATCTTCCCGAGCCACCCCTACGGCCGCCCGGTCGAGGGCACCCGAGAATCCGTGGCGCGACTGACGCGCGATGACGTGGTGAAGTTCCACCGGGAGCACTTTCGTCCGGACGCGACCGTCGTCGCGGTCGTCGGCGCCGTCACGGTGGACGAGGCGCGGCGGGAGATCCTCGCACGGTTCGGGTCGTGGCCCCGGCCCGCCGCCCCGCTCGCCGCCGTGCCGAGCGCCTCCGCCGGGCGAGAGCGGCACGAGGAGGCGATCGCACGGGACCTGACGCAGGCCACGATCGTGCTCGGCCGGCAGGCGATCCGTCAGAGCGACGCCGATTATTTCCCGCTGGTGGTGGCCTCGTACGTGCTCGGCGGCGGCTCGGCCTCACGCCTGTACACGCGGGTCCGCGAGGAAGCGGGGCTCGCGTACTCCGTGTACAGCTACGTCTCACCGTTGAAGTACGGCTCGGCGTTCTTCGTGAGCGCCCAGACGCGGAGCGCGGAGGTGGCGAAGGTCCAGGCCCTCCTCGCGGCCGAGCTCGCCCGCATGACGCGCGAGCCCGCCTCCGACGCCGAGCTGTCGCTCGCCAAGGCGTACCTTGTCGGGAGCTTTCCGCTGCGCCTCGACACGTCCGGGAAGGTCGCCGACTTCGTCTCGGCGGTCGAGGAGCTGGGGCTCGGGCTGGATTACGCCGAGCGCTACAAGGCGGGCGTCTCGCGCGTGACGGCCCGGGACGTCCAGCGCGCCGCCCAGCGGTTCTTCGCCCCGGAGTCGTTCAGCCGGGTCGTGGTCGGCCGGATCCCGTGAGTCGCGCCGGACTCGCCGTCACCGCGCTCCTCGGCGCGCTGCTCCTGGGACCGTCGGCGCGCGCAGCGTCGTTCGCGCTCACGCCCGGCGAGCGCGAGGATGCGCTCCGCATCGGCGCGCGCTCTGTGACCGTCGAGACGTTCGACGCGGAGTGGCGTGTGGCGAACGCTGCGGGTGAGAGCATCACCGTGCTCACGCCGTTCCACCGGCTCGTCCTGGCGGCGCGCCACGCGGCCTTCCGGCACGAGCCCCTGAAGCCCGACGCGCCGGACAAGCTCCTGCGCGAGCAGCAGGATCGCCTCCTGCTCTGGGCGAGGCTCCAGGGCCCGCGCGAGGACTTCGCGCGCTTCTACGCGCCCCGACTGCTCGTGTCCGACCGCGAGATCGAGCCTGCCTTCATCCAGAACGAGCGGTCCGCGGCACGGCAGGAGGACGGGCGGTACCTCGCCCGCTGCGTCTACGGCTTCCCCACGCGGTACCTCACGGGGACGTCGCGGGTCGCGCTGGTCGTGCGCGATGCCGACGGGCGCGACGTCAGCCGGTTCACGATCGATCTCTCCACGATGCGATGACGTGGTGGTGCGGACCTTCGGATCTTGCGGGGCCGCAGTGCGAGCCGTAGCCGCAGGCGAGGCGAGCCTGTGACCGGGGCCCCGCCGTCCGAGGCGAGCCTAAGGGGGGACCCATGGTCACGAAGGAGCGGTTCGCGCAGGGCATGACGTTCCAGCAGTACCTGGACCAGATGGGGACGAACAAGGAAAAGTTCGTCCAGTTCCTGGGCGAGATCAAAATCAAGCCGGAGGACCGCGCAGCGCTCGACCGGCTGGGCTCGAAGCTCAAGATCCTCGTCCTCACGGAGGACTGGTGCGGCGACGCCCTCTACAACGTCCCGGTGCTCGCCAGGATGGTCGAGGGGAACCCGAATATCGAGCTGCGTGTCTTCCTGCGCGACAAAAACCCCGACCTCACGAACCAGTACCTGAACCAGGGGATCTACCGCTCCATTCCCGTGTTCGCGTTCTTCGACGAGGGCATGAACGAGCTCGCGCGCTTCATCGAGCGGCCGCCCGCGCAGACCGAGGAGATCGAGAAGAAGATGCTGGAAGCCCGGCGCGCGCTCCGCGCCGAGCGCTCCCTGGAGTGGCGTGAGGGCGTCGTGAGGGAAATCCGGTCGCTGCTCAAAGTCTAAGAACAGGGCGGGGAGGGGGCGGACCCGCTTTGCTCGGAGGAACACTCGCACGCGGGCGCGCCCCCTCCCGGCCATCTCCATCAGGATGAGCGGGCCTCGGTTCCCGATTCACGGGCTTGTCGGGGCGGCGGTCATCGTCGGCGCCGAGCTCCTGCTCGTCTCCGGGTCCGAGCTGGTCGGGCGATGGTTCACGCCGATCGTCTGGACCGGCTATGTCTTCATGATGGACGCCGTGGTCCGGTCCCTCACGGGCCGCTCGTACCTCACGACCGACCGGGTCGAGGGTGTGCTGGTTGCCCTCGCGTCGGTCGCCGGGTGGTGGCTCTTCGAGCTCTACAACGCCCCGCGCTTCTGGCGGGGCGGCGCCGACCTCGTCGGGCTCTGGTGGCAGTACCACACCATGGAACCGAACCTCATGCTGCGCCGGGTCGGCTACGACTGGGCGTTCGCGACAATCTTCCCCGCGCTGTTTCTGACGGCGGCGGCGCTCCGCGCGACGGTGCTCAGGCGCGCGCGCGTGAGACCGTGGCGGCCGTCGCCGGGCCTGCTCCGCGCCGCCGTCGCCGCGGGCGTGATCGGCGTCATCCTCCCGCTCGTGGTCGTCTCGGCCTGGCTCGTCCCGCTCGTGTGGATCGGCTGGGTGCTGCTCCTCGAGCCCGTGAACTACCGGCGCGGCCGGCCCTCGTGCCTCGCGGATCTCGCGGGCGGCGACGCCTCGCGCGTGCTCGCGCTCCTCGGGAGTGGTCTCGTGTGCGGCGTCCTCTGGGAGTTCTGGAACTACTGGGCGGTGACGAAGTGGACCTACACGGTGCCGTACCCACCCGACACGAAGCTCTTCGAGATGCCCGTGCTCGGGTACCTCGGCTTCCTGCCGTTCGCCCTCGAGTGCTTCGCGATGTACCACGGGCTCCGCGGCCTCTTGGGGGAGCGCGCGCAGACGCCGGTGCTGTAAACCGCCCCAAGGGTTCTCGTGGCCGCGGGCCGCCTGCTAGAAGGGTCGCCGCGACGGCGGCGACAACTCGCACTCGGAGATCTTGTTGAGCAGAGTCTTGTAGCTGACCCTGAGCATCCGGGACGCCTCGGCACGATTCCACTGCACTCGCTCGAGCACTTCCTCAAGCGCTTTGCGCTCGGCTTCGCGCGCGCCGCGGCGCGCGATTTCCTTCAAGCTCTCGCTGCCGAGTTGGGCGGGTCGAGGGGCTGTGCCCTTCCCGTTCCGATGGCGGGCGACCAGGGCCTCGAACGCCTCTTCACCGTCCGGAAGCACCACCATGCGCCGAATCACGTTCTCCAGTTCTCGGACGTTGCCCGACCACGAGTGCTCCGTGAGGCGGGCCATCGTCTCGGGCGAGAGCCGCTTCTGCCGCCCGTACTGCGCGTTGAACCTGGACAGGAACGACGACGCCAGGAGAGGAATCTCCTCTCTGCGCTCCCGGAGCGGGGGGATGCGGATCTCCACCACATTGAGGCGGTAGTAGAGGTCCTCTCGGAACTCGCCGCGCGCCATCGCGTGCTCGAGATCCCGATTCGTGGCGGCGATCACGTGTGTGTCGACATCGATCGACCCGTGACCCCCGACCCGAGAGAAGCGAAAGTCCTGGAGCACGTGGAGGAGCTTGGCCTGGAGGGCGAGCGGGAGCTCGGCGATCTCGTCGAGGTAGATCGTGCCCTGGTGCGCGTACTCGAATTGCCCGGGCTTTCGCCTGTGCGCACCGGTGAAGGCGCCCTTCTCGTGGCCGAAGAGCTCGGACTCGAGCAGCCCCGGAGGGATCGCGGCACAGTTGACCTTGACGAACGGACCCTCGCGACGCGCTGAAGCCGCATGGAGGGCCCGGGCGACGAGGTCCTTGCCCACGCCACTCTCTCCACGGATCAACACCGTCGCATCAGTATCGGCGATGTTGTCGATGACCGTCCGGATGGCCCGCATCGCGGGGCTTCCGTCGAGCAGTGGGCGGTAGTCGGTGAGTTGACGCTCTGGCACTGTCTTCGGGGGCCGCCGGTCCGGTACGCCGGCTTGATCAGCATTCACGGGCACCTCCCCCGCGAGGGATCCCCGACGTCAGGATCCGGCGACTTGCCGGGAAAGCGCGCCCCTTCGATGATGACGCGCGAAGTATGCCATCCTCGCAGCCCCGTGTCACGTTGAAAAATTCACGGTGTCCCTGAGATGATGGGGGCGTCCCTGAGGGACGGGAGGGGGATGGATGAAGCTCCTCTTGATCGAGGATGACGTGCGCGTGGCTCAGATTCTCGCGGAGGCGTTCGTGGCGGACGGCCACGAGACGACGATCAGGCATACCGGGGAAGACGGCCTGGCCCATCTCGCGCGCGAGCGCCCGGACGCGGTCGTGCTCGATGTCCGGTTGCCGACCATGGGTGGCGTTGCCGTGCTGCGACAGATCAGGTCAACCGATCCAGGGCTTCCGGTCATCATCATGACGGGCCTGGCCACGCGAGGCGAAATCGCCGAAGCTCGTCGTCTCGGGGTGACCGAGATCATCGAGAAACCCGAGGTCTTGAAGCGCTTCAGCGAGGCCCTGACTCGCGTTGCGAATCTCCGTCGACCTTAGGACGCAAGGGGCGGCGTCAGTCGTTGGCCGTGTCGCTCGCTCCATCGCGCCGTCCTCCGCTTCTGGCACGCTGAGCTCGCGCGTCAGTCCAATGAATCGCGTCAACGTCTCTCGGAGCACGCGATCATCGTCGTCAACGGCATTGCTCTCTCTGCACAATCGGCGCTGAAGCCGATGTCGATCATTCGGAACAACCGAGCGCCGGGCGTCGTGGAGGCGACGCCATCGCCCGTGACAGCTCCGATCGATCGGCCTCCCCGGGTGCGGTCACGCACGGGTGCTATAATCCGCTGCGCCGATCGAATCCGCTCACGGAGGTCGACCCCATGAAAGCGGTTCGTGTCCACACTCCCGGTGGCCCCGACGTGCTGAAGTACGAGGACGTGCCCGAGCCCCAGCCGAAGGCAGGCGAAGCGATCGTCAGGATCGACGCTGCCGGGCTCAACTACGTCGACGTGTATTACCGCTCCGGTCTGTACAAGGCCGAGCTCCCGATGACGCTCGGGCTCGAGGCCGGCGGCACCGTGACGGCCGTCGGGCCGAACGTGACCGAGGTGAAGGTGGGTGACAAGGTCGCGTACACCGGTGTCGCGGGTGCCTACGCGCAGTACGCCGCGGTTCCGGCGCAGCGCCTGGTGGTCCTCCCGGCGAGCGTCAGCACCAGGCAAGGGGCGGCGGCGATGCTCCAGGGGATGACCGCGCATTACCTGGCGTGCTCGACCCATCCGTTGAAGAAGGGCGACACGTGCCTGGTCCACGCGGCGGCCGGGGGCGTCGGGCTGCTCCTGTGCCAGATCGCGAAGATGCGCGGCGCCCGCGTCATCGGCACGGTCTCGACCGAGGAGAAGGCCAAGCTCGCGCGTGAGGCCGGGGCGGACGAGGTCATCCTCTACACGAAGCAAGACTTCGAGGCCGAGGTGAAGCGGCTGACCTCCGGCAAGGGCGTGCAGGTCGTCTACGACTCGGTCGGCAAGACGACGTTCGACAAGGGGTTCAACTGCCTGGCGCTCCGCGGGCTGATGGTGCTCTACGGCCAGTCGAGCGGCCCGCTCGGCCCGTTCGATCCACAGGTGCTGAGCGCGAAGGGCTCGCTGTTCCTGACGCGCCCGAGCCTCGTCCACCACGTCGCGACGCGCGACGAGCTCCTCGCGCGCGCGGGCGACGTGCTCGGCTGGATCCGCGACGGCAAGCTGCGGCTCCGGACGGAGTTCGAATTCGCGCTCAAGGACGCCGCCGAGGCCCACCGGGCCCTGGAAGGGCGGAAGACGACGGGCAAGGTGCTCCTGATCCCGTGAACGTCGCGCAGGTGCTCGAGACCGCGGCGCGCGACCACGCGGATCGGACGGCGCTCGTCGTCGGCGACCGCACGTGGGCCTACCGCGATCTCGACGCTGCGTGCTCGGTCCTCGCCGGCCGCCTGGTCCACCTCGGCTTGGTCCCGGGCGACCGGATCGGCCTGCACCTTCCCAACTCCGCCGAGTTCGTTCTGGCCTACTACGCCGCCCAGAAGCTCGGCGTGGTCCCGCTCTCGCTGAACGTCACCTACGCCCCCGACGAGATCGCCTACATCGTCGGCGACGCCACGCCGAAGGCGATCGTCACGGCGGCGGCGGTCGCGGCGAGCCTGCCGCCGCGCGACCGCATGCCGTCGGTGCGTCGCGTGCTCCACGCCGAGGACCTGGCATCCCTCGAGAGCGCCAAGCCCGTGCACGCCCTCGACCGCGACCGCGACGAGACGGCGGCCATCCTCTATACCTCGGCGACGACCGGCCGCCCGAAGGGCGTGATGCTCACGCACGCGAACATCGTGTCGAACGCCTACGCCACGGTCCATCACCTCGGGCTGACGGCGGACGACCGCGGTCTCTGCGCGGTGCCGATGTTCCACTGTTTCGGTCAGAACTTCATCATGAATGCCCTGGTCACCGCGGGGGCCCAGCTCGTGATCCATCCCCGGTTCGTCCCCGACGCGTTCCGTGAGGCGGTCGTCCGTCACCGGATCACGCTCTTCTACGGCGTCCCGGCGATGTACATCGTGTTCCTCGCGACGGAGCGGACGCTCGACTTCGCCTCGATCCGGCTCTTCTTCTCGGCCGCGGCGACTCTGCCCCTGGACGTCGAACGGCGCTGGTCCGAGCGCTACGGGCGGCGGATCACGCAGGGGTACGGGCTCACCGAGTGCTCGCCCTTCGCCGCTTGGAACCACGACGTCGACGTGCGTGTGGGCTCGGTCGGCACGCCGATCGAGAACGTCGAGATGAAGGTCGTGGACGGTGAGGGCCGCGAGGTGGCCGACGGGGAGCTCGGGGAGATCCTCATCAAGGGGCCGAACGTCATGAAAGGCTACTTCGGCAACCCCCAGGCGACCGCCGAGGCGATCCGGGACGGGTGGCTCCACTCGGGCGACATCGGGTATCGCGACCCGGACGGCTACTATTTCCTCGTCGACCGCGTGAAGGACATGATCAACGTCGCGGGCTTCAAGGTCTTCCCACGCGAGGTCGAGGAGGTGCTCTTCCGTCACGAGGCGGTGCGGGAGGCCGCGGTCGTTGGCGTCCCCGACCCGCTGCGCGGGGAGGCCGTGAAGGCGTTCGTCGTGCTGCAGGAGGGCCGGCGCGTCACGCCGGAGGAGCTCCAGCAGGTCTGCCGCGAGGCGGTCGCGGCCTACAAGGTCCCCGAGACGATCGAGTTCCTCGGCGCGCTCCCCAAGAACCCGACGGGGAAGATCCTCAAGAGAGAGCTCCGCACGCGGTGAAGCGCCCCCTCAAGTGGACCGTGGTCGTCCTCGTGGTCGTCGCCGTTCTGGCGCTCGTCGCGCTGGTCGCGGTCCCGTTCGCGGTGGACACCCCGCGCATGCAGACCCTGATCGCGTCCGGCGCCTCGCAGGCGCTCGGCCGTCCCGTCAAGTTCGCGTCGATCTCCGCTGCCGTCTTCCCGTGGCCCGCCGTCGAGCTGTACGCGCTCGAGATCGGTGAGGATCCCCACTTCGGGACGGCGCCGTTCGTCAAGCTCGACACGGGCCGACTCACGCTCCGGGTGCGGCCCCTGCTCTGGGGGCGCATCGAGTTCGGTGCTCTCACGCTCACGCGGCCCGCCATCACCCTCATCCGGAACCCGGACGGTCAGCTGAACATCGCGAGCCTCGGCCCCGGCGCGGATCCGCGGGTGGCCGCGCGCGCCGGGCGCGGCGGCGCCGCCGGCGCGGGCGGCGGCGGGGCGGGGGCGGCGACCCTCGCGTCGAGCGTCCGGATCGAGAAGGGGACCGTCACGTACGTGACCCGGGGTGGCGCGCGCGCGCTCACGCGCTATCGTGCCGAGGACGTCGACCTGACGCTGACGGCCGGCGGCGCCACGCTCCGCTTCGAAGGCGGTGCGCGGCTCCAGCCGGGCGACCTCGCCGTGAGGATCGCCGAGGGGCGCCTCGCGACGAACGGCGCGCGGAGCCT
This sequence comes from Candidatus Rokuibacteriota bacterium, assembly GCA_003220315.1. GTDB lineage: Bacteria > Methylomirabilota > Methylomirabilia > Rokubacteriales > CSP1-6 > 20CM-2-70-11. The sequence continues at coordinate 64,638 of QHSA01000134.1, read as the reverse complement.
CGCGGAAGCACCCCTGAGCGCGCTCGTGACGGTGGAGGGACGGGACGTCGCCGCGCTGGTCGCGCTCGGTGCGGGCGCTGGCACGTCGGTGAGCGGCGCCGTGAGCGCGACGCTCACGGTCGGCGGGACCCTCGGGGCGCCGACGGCCGCGGGCACCCTGGAGCTCGCGAGTCCCAGGATCACGGAGACCGTGCGCGCGTGCCCCGAGCCCAAGGGGCGGACCCTCGCCCTCGGCACGCTCCGGCTCGCCGACGCGTCCTGGCAGGACGGGCGCCTGAGAAGTCGCGCGCTGACGACGAGCGTCGGAACCGGGACGATCTCGACGGGCCTGACGGTGACGCTCGACCACGGCGCGCGCGTCGCGCTCGACGACCTCGCCCTCAAGGCGCTGCCGCTCGAAACGGTGCTGGTCGATTTTCTGTGCCTCGGCTACGCGGTCGCCGGGCCGCTCGACCTCACGGGCGCGCTCGCGTTCGACCCCGCCGATCTCGCGAACACGCTGTCGGGCGCGGGCCAGCTCCGCATCGGGCGGGGACGTGTCGTTGGCCGGCAGGCCCTCGCGCTCATCGGCGGCGTGGTGCGGGTCGGCGGCGCCGTCTCGTCCATGCTGAGCGCGGACGTGCCGGCGTCGCTGTTCACCTCGCCGGTCGAATTCGACTCGATCACGGGCACCTACCAGATCGCGAACGGCGTCGTGAAGACGCGCGACCTCTTGTACGCGAGCCGGGTCATGAGGGTCGCGGTGGCGGGCGAGTACCGGCTCGCCAGCGGCCGCATGAACCTGGACATGGTCGTCAACCACGGGCGCGGTGAGGTGACCGCGAAGGTGACGGGCACGGCGGCGTCGCCCTCCATCAGGGTCGCGCCGACCACGAAGACGCTCGAGACCGGGCTCCGGGAACTCCTCAAGCGCTTCCGCTGAGGCGGCCGCCGCCGAGCTTGCCGTCCTCGACCAGCCCGACGAAGAACGCATAGAGCTGCTCGTACTCGCGGACGCGCGCCTCGCCCAGGCGCGCGGCGGTGTCCATGCCCGTCGCCCGGAAGGTCGCGAGCCGCGCCTTCACGAGCGGCCGCCATTCGTCGGAGAGATCCTCCGTCTCGACCCGGACGAAGCCGGCCCGCCCGAGGAGCGCACGGTAGCCGTCCAAGGACTGGAGAGTCGTCGCGGCCATCCACTCCGCGAGGCGCGCGCGCTCCCGCTCGCCGAGGGTCGCGCGGGCGATCCAGTCCGTGAAGACGAAGCGCCCGCCCGGGACGAGGATGCGACGGCACCCCGCCAGCACCGCGAGCTTGTCGTCGACGTGCAGCAGCGCCTCCTGGCTCACGCACGCGTCGAAGCTCCCGTCGCGGAACGGAAGGGCGGTCGCGTCGCCCCGCACGACCGAGACCAGGCCGTCGAGCCCGACCAGGCGATTGAGCCGCGCGGCGCCGGCGGCCCGGCCGGCGTGGAGCTCGAGCGCCAGAACCCGGCAGCCGCGTCGGCTCGCCAGGAAGCGCGCGGGACCGGCCAGGCCCGCGCAGACGTCGAGAACGCGGCTCGCCGCGGTGATACCGGCCCGCCTCGCCACGTCATCCACGGCCTTGAGGCCACCGTAGTGGTCCTGGTCGAACTCGAAGAGATCGTCGGGAGTGAGCCGCGAGAGGTCACCGCCGCGCCGCCGGGCGACGGCGGCGAGCACCTGCTGCTCGCTGATCGGATGGCGGTCGTAGAAGTTCATGCCCGTCGCTTGAAGCGCCTGGCAACGTATGATAAAAGCAAACCGTTCTCACCACGCGGCGGCGAGGGGAGCCCCATGAGCAGCGAAGCCAAAGGCGGCCTCGAGGACGTCGTCGTCTCGACGTCGGACATCTGCTTCATCGACGGGCGGGAAGGCCGGCTGGTCTACCGCGGCTACGACGTCAACGACCTCGTCGAGCACTCCTCGTTCGAGGAGGTGGTCTACCTCCTGTGGCACGGCTCGCTGCCGAGCCGCAAGGAGCTCGACGCGCACGTCAAGGCGCTCACCGCCACCGCGACGCGGAAGCTCCCGCCCGGGCTCCTCGCCCTGCTCCGCGCGCTCCCGAAGAAGACCACGCCGATGGAGGTGCTGCGCACCGGCGTGTCGGCCCTCTCGGCCTTCGACCCCGACGCGACCGACAACTCGCGCGAGGCGACGGCGCGCAAGGCGGTGCGGCTCACGGCGCAGATGCCGACGCTCGTCGCCGCGTGGGAGCGGATCCGCCGCGGCAAGCCGCTCGTCGCGCCGAATCCGAAGCTGTCGCTCGCCGCCAACTGCCTCGCGATGCTGCGCGGGGGCAGGCCGACGCCGCTTGAGGTGAAGACATTCGACGTCGCTCTCATCCTGCACGCTGACCACGAGTTCAACGCCTCCACGTTCGCCGCACGCGTGACGGCGGCGACCATGTCCGACCTGCACTCGGCGATCACGTCGGCGATCGGCGCCCTCAAGGGGCCGCTCCACGGCGGCGCCAACGAGCAAGTGATGCGGATGGTCGAAGAAATCAAGTCGCCGGCGCGGGCCGAGGCGTGGATTCGGAAGGCGCTCGCCGACAAGGCGCGGGTCATGGGGTTCGGCCACCGCGTGTATCGCGTCGAGGACCCGCGGGCCAAGCACCTGCGCCGGCTGGCGACCGAGCTCGGCCGGCAGGCGGGCAACACGAGCTACGTCGAGATCCTCAACACGGTGGCCCGCGTCGTCACCGAGGACAAGCACATCTACCCGAACGTCGATCTCTACTCGGGCGCCGCGTACAAGTCGATGGGGATCCCGACGGACCAGTTCACGCCGATCTTCGCGATCAGCCGCGTCGCCGGGTGGGCCGCGCACGTCATGGAGCAGCACGCCAACAACCGGCTGATCCGGCCGCGCGCGGAATACACCGGCCCGACCCACGCCACGTACGTTCCGATCGACCGCCGCTAGGGAGGCCGTGCGCGCCGCGCCGCGCGTGAGCCTCGTGATGTGCGTCTTCAACGGGCTCGAGGACACGCGCGCGTGTCTCGAGAGCCTCCGCGCCACGACCGAGCCGTTCCGGCTGGTCGTCATGGACAACGGCTCCACCGACGGGACGACGGAGTTTTTCGCGCGTTTCCCCTATCCGTACCCGTTGACCTTCGCGCGGAGCCCCGCCAACGACGGCGTCATCGCCGCGCTCAACCGCGCCTGGCGGCTCGCCGACACCGAGGTCCTCTGCTTCCTCCACAACGACACGGAGCTCTCCGAGCCCGCGTGGCTGGCGCGACTGCTCGAGGCGCTCGCCGAGCCCCGCGCGGGGCTCGCCGGCGTGTACGGCGCCAAGCGGCTGCGCGCCGACGGTCGCGCGGTAGGCCGGACGATCGTCTCGAGCCTCCTGCCCGCGCCGACGGTTCGGGCGCCGCGGGAGGACGTGGCCTTCGTCGACTCGGTCTGCATGTGCCTGCCCCGCGACCTCATGGAGACCGTGGGCGGCTTCGACGAGGGCTATGGCTTCTATCACGGCCACGACCGCGACCTCTCGCTCGCGGTCCTGGAGCGCGGCCGGCGCTGCCTCGTGGTCCTGGCACCGTTCCGCCACCACGGCGGGCGGACCCGCACGCGCGACTTCGCCCGGGACCCCGCGCAGGAGCGCGCCGACCTCGCCATGCGGGACGCGGCGCTCGCGCGCTTCGCTCGGAAGTGGCGTCACCGCCTGCCGTGCGACGTGCGCTCCGCGGGCCAGCGGATGGGCGACTGGCTCAGGACGAAGAGCGCACCCCTCGCCGGCCAGTCGACCCCGGCCTCGCGGGCCCCGGTGGAATGAGGAGCGATATGACGAACGTCACCGGGGCGCGCCTTGTCTCAGGCCACCCACCGAGTGCCCCGGCCTCGCGGGCCCCGGTGGAATGAGGAGCGATATGACGAACGTCACCGGGGCGCGCCTTGTCTCAGGCCACCCACCGAGTGCCCCGGCCTCGCGGGCCCCGCTACCATGACCCTCTTGCGCATCGGGATCGTCGGGGCGCGCTTCGCCGCCGAGCTCCACGCCGTCAATTACCGGCCGCTCGTGGGCTCCAAAGTCGAGCTCGCAGCCGTGTGCGCCCGCACGCGCTCCCAGGCCGAGGCCTTCGCCAAGCATCACGCCGTGGCGCGCGTGTTCACCGACTACCGCGAGCTCTGCGCGTCGCCGCACGTGGACGTCGTCGACATCTGCTCGACGACCGACACCCACCACGAGGTCGCCATCGCGGCGGCGCGCGCCGGCAAGCACGTCATCGTCGAGAAGCCGCTGACGGGTGCCTTCTGCGAGGCGACGGAGCCGCGCGAGGCGATGCGCGCCGCGGCGCTCCGCAACTCGGACGCCGTGCTCGACGCCGTCACGAGTGCCGGCGTGACGCTCTGCTACGCGGAGGACTTCGTCTACGCGCCGCCGGTCGCCAAGCTTCGCCGGCTGCTCGACGCGTCGGGCGGCGCGATCCTGGAGCTCCGCGCGGAGGAGAGCCACGGGGGCTCCCACGCCGCGTACGCGGCCCGCTGGCGGACCTCGGGCGGGGGCTCGCTGCTCCGGATGGGCTCGCATCCCGTGGGCGTCGTCCTCCACCTCAAGCACTCCGAGGGTCTCCGGCGACACGGGCGCCCCATCCGGGCGCGGACCGTCCTGGCCGACGTCGCCCAGCTCACCAGGCTTCCCACGGTCGCGCAGGAGAGGCGCTACCTGGCGACGAAGGCGGAGGACGTCGAAGACTGGGCGGTCGCGGTGATCACCTTCGAGGACGGCACGAAGGCGACCGTCCATTCCAACGACACCACCCTCGGCGGCGTCCGAAACGTCGTCACCGCGTACCTGACGAACGGCGTGATCCACGCCAACATCAATCCGAACACCACCGTGGCGGCGTACGCCCCCGACGGCGCCGTCTGGGGCGACGAGTACATCACGGAGAAGGTCGAGACCAAGGCCGGCTGGCAGTTCCCGAGCCCCGAGGAGGACTGGATGCGGGGCTACCCGCAAGAGCTCGCCGACTTCGTGGACGCAATCCGCGAGCGGCGCGAGCCGCTGGCGGGCGCGCTGCTCGCGCGAGAGGTCGTCGAGGTGATCTACGCGGGGTACGTGTCCGCTGAGAATGGGCGGCGGGTGGAGCTCGGCCGCGCATGATCCCCTTCGCGAAGGGCCACGGGCTCGGCAACGACTACGTCGTCGTCGACCAGGCGGATCTGCACGAGCCGTTGTCCACCCGCGCGATCCAGAAGATCTGCGACCGGAACTGGGGGGTCGGCTCCGACGGGATCCTCCTGCTCGTGCCCAGCACGCGCGCCGACTTCGGTCTCCGCATCTTCAACCCCGACGGCAGCGAGGCGGAGAAGTCGGGCAACGGCCTCCGGATCTTCGCGAAGTACCTCTGGGATCACGGGCGGGCGAAGACGCCGACCTTCACGGTGGAGACGAAGGGCGGCCTCGTCGAGTGCCAGTGCCACGTCCGGGACGGGCGGGTGAACTTCGTGACGGTCGAGATGGGCCGCGCCACGTTCCGCGCGCCGGAGATCCCGATGAACGGACCCGACCGCGAGGTCGTCGGCGTCCCGCTCCAGCTCGCGGACGGCACCACGCTCCGCGTGACCGCCGTCTCCGTCGGCAACCCGCACTGCGTGACATTCGTCGACCGCCTGGACGACGCCGAGTGCCGCCGGCTCGGGCCACTCATCGAGACCCATCCGGCCTTCCCCAACCGGACGAACGTCCAGTTCGCGCGCCCCCGCGCGCGCGACACGCTCGACATCCTCATCTGGGAGCGGGGCGCGGGGTTCACGCTGGCGTCCGGCTCGTCGTCCTGCGGCGCCGCATCCGCCGCCGTGAAGAACGGGTTGTGCGACTGGGGGCGCGTGCGGGTGCGCATGCCGGGCGGCGAGCTCGTGATCGAGGTCCGGCCCGACTGGTCGCTCCGCCTCGAGGGGCCGGTGGAGGAGGTCTATCGCGGGACGCTCTCGGCGGAGTTCGTGGTGTCGCTCCGGGGATGAACGCCGGATGAGGCGGATCTGCGTCTTCTGCGGCTCGGCCGAGGGCGCGCGCCCCGCCTATCGCGACGCGGCGCGCGCGCTCGGCCGGGAGCTCGCCACGCGCGGGCTCGGGCTCGTCTACGGCGGCGGCTCGGTGGGCCTCATGGGCGTGCTCGCCGACACGGCCCTCGCCGAGGGCGGCGAGGTGATCGGCGTGATCCCGGGACCACTCGCCACGCGCGAGCTCGCCCACACCGGGCTCACGGAGCTCAGGGTGGTGGGCTCGATGCACGAGCGGAAGGCGACGATGGCCCGGCTCTCCGACGGGTTCGTCGCGCTTCCCGGCGGCCTCGGCACCCTCGAAGAGACGCTCGAGGTCCTGACGTGGACGCAGCTCGGGATCCACCGGAAGCCCGTCGGCGTGCTCAACGTCGAGGGCTACTGGGACGGGCTCGAGCGGATGCTCGGCCACGCCGTCCGGGAGGGCTTCGTGCGGGCGGAATACGCCGCGCTGCTCCTCGTCGGGAGGAGCGCGCCCGAGCTCCTCGACCGGTTCGCCGCGTGGCACGCCCCGGCCGTCCCGCGCGCCTGGCTCGACCCGAGTCAGACCTGAGGCGCGCCGCGCCGCCGCGGACGCTCTAGAGGATCTCCTTGTCTTCGAGGTTACTCGCGTCCGTCCATCCGACGAACGTCACGCGCGAAACCTGTCTGTGCAGGATCGCGAGGCGCTTGCGGAACTGCACGGTGAACGTCACCTTCACTTTGGCGCCTTGACGCTCGAGGACCTTGGCGAAGGGGACCATCATCTTCTCGACAAACTCCGCGTCGGCGTAGATGCACAGCTTCTCCGCGACGAAGCGCTCTTTCAGGTCCTCCAGATTGCTGTTGGGCTTTCGCGCTTCCGCGATCGCGAGGTCGTAGGTTTCGGGTGTGGTGCACACCCAGGAGCCCTCCTTCAGCGTCTGCAGATATTCGCCGGCGTGGGCGAGCCCCACAACGACGCCGACCACCAGGATCACGGCCGAAGGAGCCCTCATGCTACTTCCAGTTCGCGCCTTCTTCGGCGAGGGTCTCGAGAAAGGCGCCGAGTTGCGCGATCTTGGCATCGTCCAGGACTTCCTTCCACGGCGGCATTTGCCGGTCGACCCGTCCGTTCTTCACAATCGTGACGAATTCGCCGTAGCCCCGCCAGAAGACGCGCAGGTCCGCCGCGTACTTGCCGAATCGCGACACGCCGTCCGCCTTGGGGCCGTGGCACTGAACGCACCAGATGACGTAGAGCTTGCGTCCGGCGTCGATCGCCTCGGGCTGGCCTGAGACCGGGTTGGTCGCAGAACTCTGAGGTTTGGGGGACCGCTTCTCCTCGGACGGCGGGCCGGTCATCTGCGCCCCCGCCGCCACGACGCCGACGACCCCGCAGAGCGCGAGGACGAGGGCGAGACAACGCACTCGCCGCGTGCCCAGGTTGAGCGTCATCGCTGGTTGTCCTCGGTCGTCGGGGACGAGGCCCGCGCCTTGGTGGGCGGAGGAAGGTCAGGTGGGACAAGGGAGCACGCCCCTGTCCCACCTCGCGCGTACATCTCAGTCGAGCGAGAAGACCACGACCGCGGCGCTCTCCTTGAAGTTGAGCAACTTGTCCTTGTGGTAGTGGTCGGCGAGGGCCCTCCCGACGTAGGAACCGTGGCCCGTCGCCACCGCGATGTACTGCTTCCCTCCAACCGAGTACGAGACGATCCCTCCGTTGTGGGAGGTGCCGTTGTTGAACCGCCACAGCCTGTCGCCCGTCTTGGCGTCGAGCGCCTCGACGAAGCCGTCGATGGTCCCCACGAAGACCAGCCCGCCGGCGGTGGACAGGAGCGCGGAGTGCGGAATCAGGTCGTACCGCTTCTCCCAGGCGATCTTCCCGCTCACGGGATCACGGGCCGTCAGGCGGCCGTGGGCGGTGTCGCCTGGCGGGTTCGCGCCCACCCATTCGGCGCTCATGAACGCCTGCGCGAAGGGCTCGGTGATGCGACTCTCGGATCCCGCTGTGATCGTCGTTCCCCCGCCCTTCGGGGAGACGGTCAGGTCCATGCACCACTCGTTGGCGATGCGATAGAAGAGCTTCGTCTGGGGGCTGTACGCCCCGGCGTTCCAGCTATGCCCCCCATCAATGGCGGGGCAGACCAGGGTCTTCACCCCTGCCTTCGGCCACAGCATGTTCTCCCACTTGCCCGTCTCCAGGTTGAACCCGGTCGTCCAGTTGAACGACTTCATGTCCGGGTAGACGTTGAGGGGTTTGCCCGTCTTCCGGTCGTGCACGTGGTTGAACCCGTTCTTCCCTGGATGCAGCACGAGCTTTCCCTTCTGCGAGTCATCGAACAGGACGTACTCACCCGGGGACGCGTCGTAGTCGTAGGGATCGGCCGGTGCTTCCTGGAAGAACCAGTTCAGCTTACCGGTGTTGAGGTCGAGGGCGACCGTCGACGAGGTGTAGAGGTTCCCGCCGGGTCGCCAGCCGTCGGCGTTCGGGTCCAGGCACTTTTCGCCGCAGTAGTCGTAGTCCGGATTCGGGTTCCCGACCCCGATGATGATCTGATTGTTCTCGTAGTCGATCGACCCCGGCTGCCAGGATCCGCCGCCGCCATACTTCCAGGAGTCGCCCTTCCAGGTCGCCAGGGCCTTCGGATCGTCCCGCCCCGTCGTGTAGAAGATCCATTTGATGTCGCCGGTCTTGGGGTTGATCCCGAAGATCTTTCCCTCGACCGGATACTCGCCGCCGTTCTGCCCCATGACGAGCAGGTTGGCGTTCACGAAGGTCGCCGCCCCGCTGAAGCCGGCGGTGTCCTTCTTGGAGTTCACGATTTGCCGGTCCCAGATGACCTTGCCGGTCCCCTCATCGAGGGCGACCAGACGGCCGTCGGCGAGCCCCATGTACACGCGCCCGTCGCCGATCGCCAGGCCGCGGGTGTGGCCGAAGAACGAGCGGGACACGATCGCGTCGTCCATCTTGGGGACGTACGCCCAGATCCGCTCACCCGTCGTCGCGTTGAGCTTCCAGACCGTCGACGGGTTCGTGGACACGTACATATTGCCGTCGATCACCAGCGGCGTGCTGTGAAGGCCCATCCGCGGGTCGCCGGGCTGGAAGATCCAGACCGGGCGCAGCCGCTTCACATTCGTGGTGTTGACCTGGGTCAGCGGGCTGTGCCGCCACGCGGTATCCACCGTGCGATGGTAGGCGCACCAGTTCTGGTCAGGGCAGTTCTTGATCTCGTCCGCCGAGGACCCGGCCAGGGCGGCCGGTGCGGGCAACAGGACGGCCAGCGTGAGCAACGCAACCACCAACTTGAAGAGGTCGGTCCAATGTTTCATGGGTGTCCTCCGGCCTGTCGTTGGAGAGAGCACGTGGTCTTGGCCGCGCACCCGAGGAATGGGAGGGCTACGCAGACACGGGCCGCGCCAGCGATCCGCGTCGGCAGCGACGACCCGCAGAGGTTGCTCGCCATCCCGAGCCACCGGCATCACTCCTCATCGCTAACGACCGCAAAGCTTGCGAAGCGGGGCAACCCTACGCCTACCTCACAGGGTTGTCAAGGCGCGATGTGCCTCATGTGCGCGATGTGCCTCACGCCACCGGCCGCGGACCGCCCCGCCGGCGCCGGAGCCGCGCGAGAACCGGCATCGCGGCGAGCTGCGCCGGGGAGAGCTCCTCCCAGCGGATTCCCTTCGGCTTCGGGAGCGTGCGCCGTGTGCGGGTCACCCGCTCGGGCGTCGCGATCAGGTCGAGCGGAACGTCATGGTCCGTCATCGGGAGTGGCTCGTCGAGCATCTGGAGTTCGTGGACCGTTGTCGCCACGGGCGTGTCCTCGCCGACCGCGCCGAGCTCGCGGGCCAGGGCGAACTCGAGGTCGCTGTACCCGCCGCCCTTGCCGACGCGCGCGCCGTCCGGGCTCACCGCCACGCTGCCGACGATCACGAGGTCGATCGCGCCGAGCGACTCCGGCGGCACGGGCGCGCCGAGCCTGGCGGCGCCGGCGATCGTGGCGGCCTCGGCGACCCGATGACCGAGCTTCGCCGGGTCGAGGCGGAGGAAGCACCGCTCCTCGCGAAGGCGCGGCACGGCCATGAAGACGAGCTTGCCCTCACGCAATGCTCGGAGCCTCACGGGGCGCTGGGCCGCGTCGGGATTGCACTTGAGACGCGTCGCGGCCTTCCACTCGGGAGTCTCGGCGAGCCGCTCCGCCGCGCGCTCGGCGCCCGCGAAGTTGGGGATCCGGTCCGCGAGCGGCAGCGGGAAGCGCGCGACGCGGCGCGCGGTCAGGAGCGCCCAGACGCGCTCGCGAATCTCCTGCTTGTCACTCGCGCGCACCCGGCCTCCCCCGGTGCGCCCACGTGAGGAGGTCGGCGAGCGGCAGCGCGTTGACGACCTGCGCGGGGCCGATCCACGCGCGCCGGGCGATGCCGAGGCCCAGCTCGAGGTTGTCGAGGTTCGCGAGCCAGTGGGTGTCGGTCGAGATCGCCACCGGCACGCCGAGCCCCGCCGCTCGCCGCGCGTGGATGTCGTTGAGGTCGAGCCGCTCGGGCGACGCGTTGATCTCGACCGCTTTGTTGTGCGCGCGGGCGGCCTCGAACACGGCGTCGAGGTCCACGTCGTACGGCTCGCGCGCGCCGAGCAAGCGCCCGGTCGGGTGCGCGAGGATGTTGACGTACGGGTTCGCGAGCGCGCGGACGATGCGCGCCGTCATCTCGAGCCGCGCCTGCTTGAAGCGGGAGTGGACCGCGGCGAGGACCAGGTCGAGCTCCCTCAAGGTGTCGTCGGGGAAGTCGAGCGTGCCGTCGCCAAGGACGTCGCACTCGCTGCCCGCCAGGATCCGGATCCGGTAGCGGGGCTGAAGCGCCCGGATCCTCGCGATCTGCGCCCGCAGCTCGTCGGCGCCCAGGCCGCGGGCCACGGTCGCGGACTTCGAGTGGTCGGAGACGATGACGTACTCGTAACCGCGCGCCTGGGCCGCCTCGATGAGGTGCTCCAAGGAATGGTGACCGTCGGAGGCGTCCGTGTGCGCGTGAAGGTCGCCGCGGATCGCCGCCCGTGTCACGAGCGCGGGCAGGCGCCCGTCGCGCGCGGCCTCGAGCTCGCCCGCGTTCTCCCGGAGCTCGGGTGGAATATACGGGAGCCCGAGGACCCCGTACACCTCCGCCTCGGTTTTTCCGGCGACGCGGACGCCCGTCTTCTCGTCGAAGACGCCGTACTCGCTCACGGAGAGCCCCTGGCGCCGCGCCAGCTCGCGGAGCCTCACGTTGTGGTCCTTCGAGCCCGTGAAGTACTGGAGGGCGGCGCCGAACGCGTCGGGCTCGACGACGCGCAGGTCGATCCGGAGCCCCTCCGCGTGGCGCACCGACGCCTTCGTGTCGCCCCGAGCGGAGACCTCGAGGATCGACGGAAGCGAGACGAACGTCTCGATCACGCGTGCCGGCTCGGTGGAGGTCACGAGGATGTCGATGTCTTTCACGGTCTCACGCATCCGGCGGAGGGAGCCGGCGACCTCGATCCGGTCGGCGCCGCCGTGGGCCGCGAGCGCCTCGGCGACGCGCGCCGCGATCTCGCGCGCCCGGGCGAGGGGCGTGCGCGCGCGGCCGGCCTGCCAGAGGGCGATCGACTTGAGAAGATTCTCGCGCGTCTTCTCGCGGATGCCCGGCACGCGGAGGATCTCGCCCGATCGAGCGAGCGCCTCGAGCCGCGAGACGGAGTCCACGCCGAGCCGGTCGTAGAGCAGCCTGGCGGTCTTGGGACCGAGGCCACGGATCTCGAGGAGGGTCAGGAAGGTCGGCGGGAGGCCGCCGCGCAGCTCGTCGAGCTGCGCGAGGCGACCCGTCGCCAGGTACTCCCCGATCTTCGCCGCGAGCTCGCGCCCGATCCCAGGGAGTTGCGCGAGCTCGCCGCGCGCGGCGACGGCCTCGACGCTCTCGCCGAGCGTTTCGAGCGTCTGCGCCGCGCGCGCGTACGCGCGCACACGGAAGACGGATTCGTTTCGGACTTCGAGGAGGCGCGCCATCTCGTCGAAGAGGCGCGCGATCTCGAGGTTCTTCACGGGCTCATGATACACTCCGGCCGTAGTGATTGCCCCGTGGTGCTGGGAGCTGATCGAGCCGTACCTCAAGCGGAACCTGATCAATCGTGGTGTCGAGCGACCGTCACGCCGACAGACCCTGGAGGAGTTCGCGCGCGTCTGGCCCGGATTCACCGCGACCCTCGGCGTCCAGGAGCCGTTCGCCGGCACGATCCGGTTCAAGTGGCTCGTGCGCCTCTCCGCGACCGAGATGGCGCCGTTCCTCGAAGACCCGGCGGGGTGGATCGCCGCGCGATACGGCGGCGGGAAGTTCAAGCTGAACCTCCACCACGGGATGCACTTCGTGACCACCAAGAACTTCAAGCCCGAGGGCGAGCCGCGCTGGCGGGACGTGCCGGAGCTCCGCCTCGACTGAGCGAGCCTCGAAGGAGCGAAGAGATGCCGAGCGAGGAAACGCGACGGGTCCTGAAGCTGTTCGGCGTGGCGGTGACGAACCTCGAAGACGCCATCGACCGCAAAGCGCCGCGCGACGAGATCATGAAGTGGGACGCGGAGGTCGCCGAGCGCACGCGCGAGACCCTGGCGCTCGTCGACCGCATCCGGAGCCGGCGGATCGCGTGAGCGCCGCGCTCGTCGACGCCTCCGGCGTCCCGCTCGCCTCCGACCGCGCGCCGCGCCGGATCGTCTCCTTGATCCCCTCGACGACCGAGACCCTCTGCGCGCTCGGGCTCGCCGACGCGCTCGTGGGCATCACGGTGTACTGCCGCGAGCCCGCCGAAGTCACGCGGACGAAGACCAAGATCGGCGGCGAGAAGACCCCGGACCTCGAGGCGATCCGTGCGCTCGGACCCGACCTCGTCGTCGCCAACGTCGAGGAGAACGTGCGCGAGCACATCGAGCAGCTCCGCGCGTGGGCGATCCCGGTGTGGGTGACCTACCCGCGCACCGTGGCCGACGGGTTGCGTCTCGTCCGCGAGCTCGGGGAAGTCACCGGGACGCGGGTGCGTGCCGCGGCGATCCTGCGCGAGCTCGAGCCCCTCTACGAGGACGTGCGCGCCGCGTCCGCGACCCGGGCGCCGGTGGCGGTGTTCTACGCGATCTGGCGGGACCCGTACATGACGGTCGGGTCCGACACGTACGTCCACGACATGTTGACGGTCTGCGGCGGGCGGAACGTTTTCGGCGATCGTCCGGAGCGCTACCCGACGGTCACCCTCGACGAGGTCGCGGCGCGGCGGCCGGCGGTGATCCTCCTGCCCGACGAGCCGTTCCGGTTCCGCCGCGTCCACGTGAAGGACTTCGCGCGATACGCCGACGTGCCCGCCGTCCGCGACGGGCGCATCCACCTCGTGGACGGCAAGCCCTTCTCGTGGCACGGACCGCGCATCGCGGAGGCGCTCCGCACGATCCCCCCACTCCTCCGCGGCTGAGCCTTAGCGCTTCTTGCGCACGGGCAGGAGCTTGTCGAGCCACGGCGTCAGCGCTCCGAAGAACATCCCAGGGATCGCGACTCCCGCGACGAGCCCGATGATCGCGAGGAAGACGAGCGAGACGAGGGTGCTGAGCAGGTCGAGCAGTGAGGTCATGGGGCCTCCGGTGAGTCGACGTCACTCGATTTGCGAAGGTCCAGCATCGGCGGCAGCCCGGGGCGGGCGTCCGTCCGCTCGATGCGGGTGATCCGCGTCATGCGGGCGACGATGTCGCGGATGCGCTGCGCTGCGGCGTTCGCCCGGTCGAGCCAACGGCGCTCCTGCTGATCGCTGCCGAGGTGGCGCGCCAGCAGCTCGAGCGAGCCGACGACGACGGTGAGGGGGTTGTTGATCTCGTGCGCCGCGGCGCTCGCCAGGAGCGCGACGGCGCGCAGGTCGGCGGCCTCCCGCTGCGCCGTCTCGGCCGCCTCGCGCTCCACCGACTCGCGGTAGATCACGATCTCGTACCGGCGCCCGTGGTGGTTGACGATGCGACGGGTCGAGTCCACGCGGATGAGCTCGCCCGTCGCGCGGCGGTAGGGGGTGCCGAAGGCGCGGGCGAACCCGTGGTCCCGGGCCTCGGCGATCGTCGCCTCCCGCCGCGTGCGGAGGTCGGGCTCGTCAGGCCAGAAGTGGCGCACGTCGCGTCCGATCAGCGCGCCCCGCGTGTAGCCCGAGATCTCGCAGTCCCGGCGGTTCACGTCGAGGATCTTGAGCGTGTCGGGGTCGACGATGCGGATCGCGTCGGAGGCCTCGTCGATGATGCCGCGGAAGCGCGCGTGGGCGTCGACGGCCTCGGCGCGCTCCACGACGTCGCCGAACAGCCGAGCCACGACGCCGGTGCCGACGACGGAGATGGCGAGGAGCGGGAGCCAGGCCCGCTCGACCAGCGTCAGGCCGCGAGGGCCGAGCAGGGCGAAGCTCGCGAACGTCGTGACGAAGACGACCAGGCTGAGCGTGAGCGCGTGGCGGGGGCGCACGCCCCCGTCGCGACGCGCCCAGACGTGCGCGAGGCTGCCCGCCGCCGCGGCCGCGCCGAGCGAGAGCAGGCTCGCCCACGCGTCGTTGCCGCCGAGCCAGACGCGGTATGCCGCGGGCAGGGTCGTGGCGACGAGCGCCGTCGGCCATCCCTCGAAGAGCGTGATGAGCGCCAGGGGCACCGTGTGCGCGTCGAGGTCGATGCCCTCGGGGGTCTCGACGCGCGCGGTGATGAGCACCACGGCGAGCCCGCCGAAGGCCGCGCCGTTCAGCAGCGCGCGCCGGCGGCCGTTCCCCGGGGTTCCCGGCTCGAACCACCGATAGGTGTACGAGTAGAAGAGGACGCCGAAGACGAGGACGCCGGCGACTTCGACGAGGTGATGCGGGCCGATGGCTACTCGACCTCGAGGACCATCTCGATCTCGACGGGGATGCCCATCGGGAGCTCGGCCATGCCGACCGCGGAGCGCGCGTGCTTGCCGATCGCGTCGCCGAAGACCTCCACCATGAGGTCGGAGAAGCCGTTGACCACGCGGGGCTGGTCGCCGAAGCCCTCGGCCGAGTTGACCATGCCCAGCACCTTGACGACGCGCTTGATCCGGTCGAGGCTCCCGACGCTCGCGCGGATCGTCGCGAGCAGGGCGAGCCCGACCTCGCGCGCGACCTGGTAGCCCTGCTCGACCGTGAGCTCCCGGCCGACCTTGCCCCGCGCGGAGGGCTTGCCGTCGACCCGAAGCGGCCCGTGGCCGGAGACGAACATTAGATTGCCGACCCGCACCGCCCCGACGTAGTTCGCGAGCGGCGTGGCCGGCTGCGGGAGCGTGATGTTCCTCTCTTTGAGACGCGCTTCTGCGCCCATTCGGCTCGGTCCTCCTGGGGACGAATGACAGCGGCGGATCATCGTGGCACACTACGACGTGCCCGTCAAACCGCCGCCCGCCACGCCGGCCCACGCCGCGACGCTCGTCCTGCTGCGCGATCGCCCCGCGGGCGGATTCGACGTCCTCCTGATGCAGCGCCACCGCGCCAGCAAGTTCGCCGCGGGTGACTTCGTCTTCCCGGGCGGAAAGATCGAGCCCGACGACGCCCCGGCCGACGCCGCGACCTGGTGCGCCGGTCTGGATCGTCAGGACATGAGCCGCATGCTGGGCACGGCGCACGCGCCAGAGACCGCGCTCGCCTACTGGATCGGCGCGATCCGCGAGACCTTCGAGGAGGTGGGGATCCTGCTCGCGCGTGGCACGCGCTGGCCCGATCCCACACGGGTCGAGACGTACCGTCGCGCGTGCCACTCGGACAAGCAGGCGTTCTGGACGATGCTCAGGACCGAGGGGTTGACGCTCGCCACGGATCGGCTCGTCTACTTCGCGCACTGGATCACACCGGAAGAGTCGCCCCTCCGCTTCGACACGCGCTTCTTCGCCGCCGAGGCGCCCGCGGGGCAGGAGGCGACCGTCGATGGCAAGGAAGTCATCGCGGTCCGTTGGCTCTCGCCGCGTGAGGCGATCGACGCCGCGGCGCGGGGCGAGATCTCGCTGCGCAACCCGACCGTCCGCAACCTGATGCTCCTCGAGGGCGCGCCGTCCGCCGCCGCGGCGCTCGGGCGTCTCGCGGGACGCTCGGTCGAGACGATCCGACCGCGCGTGCTCGAGGTGGGCGGGGTGCGGCGTGTCCTGATGCCGGGGGATCCCGGCTACTATTAGATGTCGGGGGGGGAGCGGCGCCGCACTCTTTGACCGAGGAGGGCGACGCCCCCCTCGGACTCCCCCGGCCGACACCCCAACGGTCACCCGCGGCGACTACGCGCGGCCGACGACGGGGGCGAAGCGCTTGAGGAACTCGCTCTCGCTGACATTGCCCGCCTTCGCGAGCGCCGCCACGGTCGCCGGGTTGTCGAAGTCCTCCGGCTTGAGACGGATCATGTACGCGTAGAGCGTCTGATACATCTCCGAGTCGACCTCGACGAAGCGCACGCGGACCTTGCCTGTCTTCGGGTCGAGCAGGAGTCCGAAGGGGATCGGCACGAGGCGCCCGGCCTGGATCGTCAGCATCGCGTTCGAGCCGCCCTCGAGCAGGAAGCGCGTCGCCCAGTAGCCGAGGCTCCGGGCGTACTGGATGTCGTGCGCGCCCGGCGGCGCGCAGCGGAGCTCGTACCCGAGATCCTTCGCGACGATCGTCACGTCCACCGTGCGCTCGCGCAGGTGCGCGGCGACCCGGTCCTTGAGCACGCGGCCCAGGTCGAGCTCGGCCAGCCGGACGTTGCCGTACTGGTCGCGCTCCACGGGACCGAGCGATTCGAGGTCGAGCTTCTCGGCGAGCCCCTCCGAGAGGATCGCGACCCCGTGGTCGCGCCCGTGCATGCGGCGCTTGATGATCGCGCCCTCGAGCACGTCGGCGAGGCGGTCCAGGGTGATCTTCGACTCCGGGAACTCCTCGGCGACGACGGTGAGCGTCGCGCCCGCGGCGCCGCCGATGCCGAGGGCGAGGTGGCCCGCGCGCCGGCCCATGACGGTCACGAAGAACCAGCGTTCCGTGGTCGCGGCGTCCTGCATCAGGTTGCGGACGAGGTCCTTGCCGAGGTTGCAGGCCGTCGAGAACCCAAAGGTGTCAATGTCGCTCGGCAGCGGGAGGTCGTTGTCGATCGTCTTCGGCACGTGCGCGACGGCGAGGCCGGGCAGCGCGCGGGCGACGCGCGAGGCCGCAAAGGCGGTGTCGTCGCCGCCGATCGTGATGAGGTAGTCGACGCCGAGGCGCTTGAGCGTCTCGGCGACCCGGCCGGGGCCGTCGGGCGTGCGCGCGGGGTTCGTGCGGGAGGTGCGGATGATCGAGCCGCCGTCGAAGTGGATCCGCGACAGCTCGTTGATCGTGAGCTCGGTCACGTGCTCGATGTCGCCCTCGACGAGCCATTTGAAGCCGTCGTAGCAGCCGAGCACGCGCGCGCCGTGGTTCCGCGCCTCGATCGTCGCCGCCGCGATCACCGCGTTGATCCCGGGGGCCGGGCCCCCGCCGACGAGGATGGCGAGTGTCTTCATGGCCTCATTGTACCCGCGACGCGGAAGTGGTCGTGGCCGAGCGGCGTGAGGACGACCAGCTCGCCCTCTGCGGGGTGGACGCCGGTGAGGGCGCCGATGTTGAGCTGGTGGGTCACGAGCACCAAGGTCCCCGTCGCCGGGCGCCCGGAAACGAGGGCGCGGACCTCGCGGGTCCGCTCGGCCTCTTGCGTGCGGTCGCGGAAGAACGAGTTGAGCGCCGGCCAGGGCGCGGCCCCCCCAAAGGCCAGGCGCGCGGTCTCGAGGCAGCGACACCACTGGCTCGAGAGCACGCGCCCGATCGGGATTCCTCTCGCGGCGAACGCGGCGCCCACGCGGCGCGCCTGGGCGCGGCCCTCCTCAGAGAGGTTGCGCTGGGTGGAGCACTCGTCCAGGCGGAAGCCCGGCGGGTCGCCGAGCGAGCGGTCGGTCGCCGCGTGGCGCATGACGATGACCTGGCCGCCGGCGCGCAGGAGCGCCCACAGCGCCTCGTCAGCGGCGGCCAGGCGTGGCGCCGCCAGGGCCAGCGCGGCGAGCGCGAGGGTCGCCACCCGGCGCGGCACGGGGCGGCTCACACGGCGAGGACGATCTTCCCGAACTGCCTGAAGGCGAGCGCCCTCACGTCGACGCGCCCTGTCCGGATGTCCGGGCGTTCACCAGGACGGCCATGTTCCCGTACGGGTGCTTGTTCTCGAGCATCAGCTGGTGGCATTCGGGGATGTCGTCGAAGGCGTAGGTCTTCGACAGGCACGGGTCCACCTGGCCGTCGGCGACGAGTCGCGTGACCGCGGCGGCCTGCGCGTCGTTGGAGAGGTGGCTCCCCTGGAACCGCTTCTGGCGCATCCAGAGGTAGCGCAGGTCCAGCGTGGCGTTGTAGCCGGTGGTGCCGGCGCAGATGACGACCATGCCGCCCGTCGCGCAGACGAATACGGAGGTCGGCAGCGTCGCCTCGCCCGGGTGCTCGAAGACGATCCGCGGACCTACGCGGTCGCCCAGCGCGTCCCAGAGCGCCTTGCCGAACGCACGGGCGCCTTTCGCCCACTCGCCGTAGGCACGAGCGTCCTTGGTATCGGGCAGGGGACCCCAGTGCGAGAACTGGCCGCGGTTGACGACGCCCGCGGCGCCGTGATCGACGCAGAACTTCCGCTTCGCCTCGTCGGAGACGACCGCGATCGCCCGGCCGCCGACGGCGCGCGTGATCTCGAGCGCCATGCTCCCGAGCCCGCCGGCCGCTCCCCAGATCAAAACCACATCCCCGCGCTCGACGACGTGGGGCGGCCAGCCCATGAGCATCCGGTACGCCGTGGATCCGCAGAGGAGGAAGCAGCCCGCCGCCTCCCAGGTCAGCCGCTTCGGCTTCGGAACACATTGATGGGCCTGGCAGCGGGCAAACTGGCCGTAGCTGCCATAGTTGGTCTGATAGCCCCAGATGCGCGTCGATTCGGCGAGCATCGGGTCCCGGCCGGAGCGCACCCACGGGTCGTCGGGTCGCCACCAGCCGCTGTGGACGACGACCTCGTCGCCGACCCGCGCGTTCTTGACGTCGCGGCCGACGGCCCAGACGATGCCGGAGCAGTCGCTGCCGCCGGCGTGGAAGTCCTCGGGCTCGCCCGCCTTCTGGCGCTCGCCGATCACGTCGAGCGGCGCGCCCAGCGCCGCCCAGACGTTGTTGTAGTTGATCCCCGACGCCATCACGTAGACCAGCACTTCGTCGGGGCCGAGGGTCGGCGTCGGGATGATCTCGCGCCGCCACGCCTCGCGCGGCGGGCCGAAACGGTTCTGCCGCACGACGTACGCGTGCATGCGCGTCGGCACGTCGCCGACGGGCGGTCGCTCGCCGAGATCGTACAGGTCAGCCATGTCGCCCCCCCTGTCCGCCGGTCTCCCCGCCGTTGAACTCGTTGACGAGTCGGGCCAGGCGCGGGTCGTCGAGCCCGGGTTCCCAGGGCTGGTAGAGCGACGTGCGGTCGAGGAGACCCGCGTAGCGTTCCTTGAGCTTCCGCCCGATCGTCGCGTACGTTCCGGTGACGGCGAACGTCTCGACCATCTCGTCGGTGATCAGGTCGGCCATGCCCTTCCAGTCCCCCTCGACGGACTTCCGGTGGAGCGTGGGGGTGAGGCCCTGCCACCCATGGGCGGCGAGCACGGGCTCGTAGGTGCGCGTCGAGGCGTAGAAGGCGATCTGCGCCTTCACCGAGCGCCGGTGCTGCGCGAGCTCCTCCTCGGTGTCACCGACGACCACGAACGTCGAGGTGGCGTAGACGAAGTCCTCGCGCTTCCGGCCCGTCGCGTGAAGCCCGTCGTTGACGGCGGGCTGGACGTACTCGCGCAGGTACTTCGGGCTGTTGAACGGGTGGACATGGAGGCCGTCGCACACCTCGCCCGCGATCCGGCACATGTACTGGTTCACGCCGGCGACATACACGGGGATCCTCGGGTGCTCGATGGGTCCGGGGTTGAAGAACGGCGTCATCAGGTCGAAGCGGTAGAACCGGCCCTTGAAGTCGAGCCTGGTCCCATTCTGCCAGCAGTCCCAGATGGCGCGAAGGGCCAGCACGATCTCGCGCATCTTGGGGCCGGGCGACTCGAACCTCACCGAGAAGCGCCGCTCGTTGTGGCCCTTCACCTGCGTGCCGAGCCCGAGGACGAACCGGCCTCCGGAGGCCCGTTGGAGATCCCAGGCGAGGTGGGCGAGCACCATCGGGCTCCGGGGAAACGCGACCGCGATCGCCGTGCCGAGCTTGAGCTGCGAGGTGACCGTGGCCGCGACGGCAAGCGGCAGGAACGGATCGTGCTTCGTCTCCGAGGACCAGAGGCAGTCGTACCCCAGCGCCTCGACCTTGCGGGCGTAGCTCGGAATGGACGTGAGCTCGTGGGTCAGCATGCCGATGTCAAGTTTCACGGGGGGATATTGTAGCGGGGTCCGCGTGGCCGCAACAGGGGAAGGTGGCGAGCGAGACACGCGTGGCTCCGACCCGCCTGTGCGGGCCGCTCAGCGGCCGGTCGCCTGCGCGCCCCGGAGCGTCATGACCGTCGAGCTGGCCCGCGCCACGAGCCGGCGCTTCTCGTCCACGACGTCGCACTCGACCAGGCCGATCGTCCGGCCGCCCTGCACGACGCGGCCCGTGGCGGTGAGCTTCCCCGTCCAGACTGGCTTGAGGAAGTTGATCTTGAGCTCGAGCGTCGTGAACGTCTCGCCCTCGTCGAGCGTCGACGCCCAGGCCATCCCCATCGCCGCGTCGGCGATGTCGCAGAGGACGCCGCCGTGGAGCGTGCCCATCGGGTTCGCGTGGCGCGGAGTCGCCTCGAACTCGACCACGGCGCAGCCGGGCTCGACGGAGGCGAGCGTGAAGCCGATGAGCGCGGCGACGGGCGGCGGCGCGATCTCCCCGCGCTGCATCATGTGGATGAGGTCGAGCATCTTCGTCATCGAGGGCTCCTCAACGCGCGCGTCGGACGAGCATCGCGAAGATCATCGCGTGCGTGACGAAGAGAGCCGGCACCGCGAACGTCGGGATGTAGTACGCCGCGCCCAGGCTCACGTCGAGCCGGAGGCCTTGGGCGAGCGCGTTGACGAGGTCGACGGTCCCCACGACGTTGAAGAGCCAGACCAGCGGGAGCCCGAACGGCCACCGGGACCGCAGCGCGACGATCGCGAGGAGCGCCAGGAGCGCGGCGAGCAGGTCGCCGTAGGCGGCCGGGACCGCGAACGCGGGCGGGAGGGAGGAGCCCACCACGGTCGGGACGAGGAACACCATCCCCAGGTGGCGAAACGCGTGGAGGAAGAGCAGCGGCGACAACGCCGACGCGAGCGGCAGCGCCGCCAGCCGTGGCGCCACGTGCCAGCGGGCGATGAGCGTGTACAGGACCAAGCTGAGCAGGAACTGCAGGCCGAAGATTTGAAGCGTGGTCATGACGTCCTCCGTGGCTTGTGATTTTATAGTGACTAGCTTTTCTGTCAAGCTCTGTTAGACTCGGGCCGTGCCGAAGCGTTACGGCCAGGCGTGCCCGGTGGCGAAGTCGCTGGAGGTGGTCGGCGACCGCTGGACCCTCCTGCTCGTGCGCGACCTGCTCTCGGGGCCGCGGCGCTTCGCGGACTTCGCGCGGAGCCTCACGGGGATCGCGCCGAACATCCTGTCGGACCGGCTGAAGCTCTTGGAGGAGCGCGGGCTCGTCGCGCGGCGCTTCTACTCGGCCCACCCGCCCCGGGCCGAGTACGAGCTGACCGACCGCGGGCGCGAGCTCGGCGTCGTCGTGGGCGCGCTCGCGAGCTGGGGAACGCGCCACGTGCACCGCTCGAGCGCGCTCGTGCACGACGCCTGCGGTCACCCGGTGGAGATGAAGTACTTCTGCCGGCACTGCGCCACGCGGGTCGGCGGGAGCACGGTGCGCATCGGACGTCGGCGTCGCGGGGCGCCGGCGCCCGCGCGCGAGCGTCGGTGACCCCGACGCGGCGCTACGTGAGACGCACGCGCCGGGGGAGCGCGTCCAGGACGGCGCGCGCCTCGCGAACGACGGTCTCCACCACCTCGCCCGCGCCGGGAAGGTCGCGGATGAGGCCGACCGACTGGCCGGCCATCATCGCGGAGTACTCCGGGTCACCCTGCGTGAGCGCGGCCAGGAAGACGTCGCTGGCGGCGCCCCGCTGCACGAGCGGCGGCAAGACCGGGGCGCCGGACGCCGTGTACTCCCGGGTGAAGGTGTTGGCGAGCGCCCGCGCCCAGAGGCCGGTGAGGACGTCCGTCACCGTGGTCGCGCCGCTCTCGCTCTCGAGCACGCGCTTCTTGTAGACCTCCGAGGCCATCGACTCCCGCGTCGCCACGAAGCGCGTGCCCAGCAACACTCCGCTCGCGCCGAGGGCGAGGGCGGCGACCAGGCCGCGGCCGTCGGCGATGCCGCCCGCGGCCACGACGGGCACACGCACCGCGTCCACGACCTGGGGCAGGAGGGCCATGAGGCCCACGGTCGTCGCCTCCGGTGACGCGGGCTTGCCATCCACCGAGCGATGACCACCGGCCTCGGCCCCCTGGGCGACGATCACATCGGCGCCGTCTCTCGCCGCGGTCCGCGCGTCGTCCACGGTGGAGACCATGGCCATGACCTTGATCCCCCGCCGATGGCACGCCTCGGCCAGCCTGGGCTCGAGCCAGCCGAGCGCCGTCGAGAACACCGGCGGCCGCTCCTCGAGGACGACGGCGACCGCGGCGTCCACGAGGTCCGGCGCTCGACCCGGGCTGGTCGCCGTCGTCGGGATGCCGAGCCGCTCGCGGAAGCGATTGAGCATCGCCTGGGCGCCGTCGAGCGTCTCCGCGGGCACGGTGTCGGGGTCGATCGGGGGTCGGAGTGCCTTGTGCAGCCAGAGGTTCACTCCGAACGGGCGGTCGGTCAGCCCGCGCACGCCGCGGATCATCTTCCGCAGGTCGTCCGGCGGGACGTT
This sequence comes from Candidatus Rokuibacteriota bacterium, assembly GCA_003220315.1. Lineage (GTDB taxonomy): Bacteria > Methylomirabilota > Methylomirabilia > Rokubacteriales > CSP1-6 > 20CM-2-70-11. Next base: position 41,724 of record QHSA01000134.1, on the reverse strand, counting down.
GAGCCCGGCGAGGATGCCGAGGCCGCCGGCGCGGCACACCTCCGCCACGAGCTCGGGCCCGGCGACGCCCCCCATGCCCGACTGGACGATCGGATACTCGATGGCGAGGAGCTCGCAGAGCGCCGTGCGGAACACGCTCACTCCGCGTGGAAGAGCGCGGCCGCGTTCCTGTGGGCGACCCGCTCGGCGACGCCCGGCGCGAGCTCGCCGAGGATCCGGCGCGTCCACGTGAAGAGCCGATCGAGCATGGCCGGCTCGAAGAGACGCGGAGCCCACACGTCGATTCCCATCAGAAAGCGGTCGGGCATCTTTTCGAGCAGGGCCTTCCACGCGGGGTCGAGCGGGCCGGTCTCGGTCGCGAGCGCGGGCGTGCGCTGAAAGTGCATCCCGGAGAGATCGACGATCAGGTTCGGGTTCCGCGCGAGCAGCCCTTCCACGCGCGCGGGCGGCCCCTCGCCGGCATGGGCGAGGACGAGCGTCGCCTTCCGGTGCGCGGCGAGTGCGCGATCGAGCGCGGCGGCGGCCGCGTCGGTCAGCTCGTAATGGACGACGACGGGGACGCCGCGCGCCGCGGCGACCTCGAGGATCCTGCCGAACGCAGGATCGCCCGGGTCGCGGTCGATATTCCGGCGTCCCATCTGGCGCAGGTGGACCTCGCCGATCGCGCGTGCGGGCGATTTCGTGAGTGCGGCGTCGAGCCGCGCCGCCGCGCCGTCGTCGGTCGGGTCGGGGAGCGGGAGCGCCGCGACGACGCGGTCCGGGTACTTGCGTGCGGCGGCGGCGATCCACGCCGGGTCGTCCTTCTGCACGCCACCGACGCCGAGCAGCACCACCTTGACGACGTTGTGTCGCTTCATCGCTTCCACGTAGGCGTCGATCGCCCTGGCGTTCGGCAGGTGCGAGTGCGCGTCGATCAGCGGCCCCTTGTACTCGGCCGCGCCGGCGGAGGCTCCCCAGGCGAGCGAGACGAGGAGCACGATGGCGATCGGTACGAGCGAGCGGCCCGGTCGAACCGTGCTAGATGATCCCAGCACGCTTGAGCTCGTCGATCTCGGCCGCATCGAGCCCGAGCGACGTGTAGACGTCATGGTTGTGGGCGCCGAGCGGCGGCCCGGCCCAGCGGACCGAGGCGGGCGTGTCGGCGAGGCGGGGCGTCGGCGCGGTCATGCGCACGGTGCCCAGGTCGGCGTCGGGGACGTCCACGAGGATGGAGCGGGCGACCACGTGCGGGTCCTTGATGATGTCCGCGATGTCGTAGACGGGCGCCGCCGTGAGGTCCAGCGTCTCGAACCGGTGGAGCATCTCGTCGAGCGTCCGCTCGCCGATCGCTCGCGCGAGCGCCGCGTCGACCAGGTCGTTGTGGGCGACCCGCGCGTCGTTGGTCGAAAACCGGGGATCCTCGAGCAGGTCGGCGAGGCCGAGCCCGTCGAACAGGGCCCTGGCCGAGGCGGGCGTCGAGGCCGAGAGCGCGATCCACTTGCCGTCGCGCGTCCGGTAGGTGCCGCGGGGGCTCGCGTTGTCGGACTGGTTGCCGTGGCGTGTCCGGATCGTGCCGTCGAGCGCGTACTCGGCGGCGATGGGCCCGAGGAGGGAGAGCAGTGGCTCGTAGAGGGAGAGGTCGATGACTTGCCCACGACCGGAGACGTGATCGCGATGACGCAGCGCCGCGAGCACCGCCGCGGCCCCCGCGAGCGCGGCGACCATGTCGGCCATCGGGAACGAGGGCAGCGTGGGCGGGCCGTCCGCCGGCCCCGTCGCGGCTGCGAAGCCGCTCATCGCCTCCACCATCGTGCCGAAACCCGGACGGTCGCGGTAGGGGCCGTCCTGCCCCCACCCCGACACGCGGGCGAGGACCAGCCGCGGATTCTCGGCGGAGAGCACCTCCCAGCCCAGCCCCCACTTCTCGAGCGTGCCCGGGACGAAGTTCTCGACGAGGACGTCGGCGTCCTTGACCAGACGCGTGAGCAGAGTCTGGCCGCGCGGGTGGGCGAGATTGAGCGTGATCGAGCGCTTCCCGCGCGCGTAGACCTTCCACCACAATTCGCCGCGCTCCTTGAGCCAGGTGCGCAGCGGATCGCCGCCCCGCGGATTCTCGACCTTGACGACGTCCGCGCCGTGGTCGGCGAGGATGGTCGCGAGCACGCCGCCGGCGATCAGCCGGGAGCAGTCGACGACGCGGAGGCCGGCGAGCGCCCCCCTCATCGGCGGGGCCGACCCTTGAAATGCCGCGCGAGGGCCTCCATGACCCGCGCGAGAGCTTCCGTCTCGCTGCGGCCCGTCGCCGTGACGTCGTAGGCGACGGCCGTCGCTACCCACTCCTTCGCCTCGTTCTGGTAGACCTCCACCTCGACCTTCACGGGGGGCTATTGTAGCGGGTACCGTGAGGCCGGAACAACCGAAGGTGGCGTGCTGGAGGAGCCCGGGGCTCCGCTCGCGGAGTCCGGCGCTCGCCGGTCGCTCCTAATGACTCTTGGGAAGCTCGGGGTGTCCCGCGGCTTCGTCGGCGATCGTGTGGTCGTTATCGGCGGGGACCGCACCGCTCACGCCGACGGCGCCGACGATCTGCCCATCCTCGACGATGGGCACGGCGCCGCGGCCGAAGACGAACGCGTAGTCGCCGAGCATGGCGACGTTCGACGCGAAGAGCTGGCGACCCTTGCCGAAGCGCTCCTCGAGCTCGAGCGTCGTCGTGCGGAAGGCGGCGGCGGCGTTTGCCTTCGCCCGGGCGATCTCGGGCGTGACCCAGAGCGCGCCGTCCATGCGCTCGCACGCGACGAGGTGGCCCGCGTCGTCCACGACGGCGATGGCGACCTTGAAGCCGAGGGCGTGCGCCCTGGCGAATCCGCGCTGGATGCACTCGTGGGCGTGTTTCTGCGTGAGCGCCATCGTCAGGGGACCTCCACCCAGACCTCGCCCGCGTCGATCCGGATCGGATAGCTCGCCACGCGGTGGCCGCGCCCGGGTAGCACGCACTCACCGGTACGTACGTCGTACATCCACCCGTGCCAGGGGCAGGCGAGGCGCGCCCCGGAGAGCTTGCCCTCGCTCAGCGGGCCGCCCTGGTGGGCGCAGACATCGTTGCACGCGAAGACCTCGTCCTTGACGCGGGCCAGGACGATGCGCGTGCCGCCCGCCTCCACCCGCGTGAGCTGGCCCGCCGGGAGCTCGTCCAGGCGGGCCACGCGGATCAGAGGCATGGACGCGCCTCGCCTGCGGCTCCCCCTGCCACGATCACCGACTCGCCTACGGCTCTTCCTTCAGGATGAAGGCGCGGTGGAGCCCGGTCATGTACTGCCAACGCATCAGGGTGGCCTGACGCACGGCCTCGATCGCCTCGGCCTTCTTCTCGGCGGTCGTCGCGTGACGCTCGACGATCGCGTAGCCGCGCTCGCCGTGCACCTCGTCGGCCTCGATGTGGATCGCGAAGAACTCGACCTCGTGGTCGGTGAAGCCGTAGTGCGTCTTGAGCGGCGGCAGGTTGCGCCTGTAGATGCCCGGCACCTGTGACTCGAGGCCGACCAGGAGCCCCGCCGCGGCGATGTGGAACGACCGATGGGACATCTCGTAGCACCAGGCGGTGAGCCCGCGTGTGGTCGGTAGCTGCCGCGCGGTCTCGACCTCGGCGCGGCTCACGCCGCACGCCTCGGCGAAGCGGATCAGGAGATCCACGTGCTTGGTTCCCGACTCCTCCTCGATGATGTTCTCGAGCAGGAAGTCGCGCGCGTCCGGGTCCGGGCACTCGCCGTACACGGTGGCGCACCACCGCGGGAACTGCGACACGTACTGGTAGTGCTGTGCCGCCCACGCGCCGAGCTGGGCGCGCGACAGCTCGCCCTTCACCCACTTCTCGGTGAACGGGTTCAGCCGGCTGTGCCGGGCATTGACGGCGGCCTCGAGCTCCTTACGGAACGGGCTCGGCGCGGTCATGGGAGGCTCCTTTTCATTGGCTCACCTCGGACGGCGGGGGGCTCGATCACAGACTCGCCTCGCCTGCGGCTGCGGCTCGCACTGCGGCCCCGCGTATTCTAAGGTCCGCACTGCCACTCAGTCGACCAGCCGGAAGATCGCGTCGCGGACGCGCCGTACGTGGAGCGTCATCAGCCGCTCCGCGCGGCGCACGTCTCGCCGCTTGAGCGCGTCGATGATCGCGAGGTGCTCGCGGACGAGCGCCTGGACGCGCCGGGGCGCCACGATGGCCATGGTCCAGACGGGTCGGACCTGCTCGCGCATGTGCTCGAGGACGTCGACGAGCTTCGCATTCTCGGCTCGCTTGAGCAGGTACTGGTGGAGCTCCTCGCCAAGCGGGCGCACCTCGGTGGCGGTGGCCCTGGAGCCACGCGCCCGGAGCTCGCGGAAGCGCGCCTCGAAGCCCTCGAGCTCCTCGCGGCTCACGCGTGGCCCCCCGAGCCGGACCGCCAAGGCCTCGAGCGCCTCGCGCACCTCGTAGAGGTCGCGGAGCTCGTCGTGCGACAGCGTGCGCACGAACGCGCCCTTCTTCGGGACCACGCGCACGAGGTGGTCGCGCTCGAGCTTGGCGAGCGCCTCGCGGACGGGCGTCCGGCTCACCCGGAACCGCCGGCTGAGCTCGAGCTCGGTGAGCGGCTCGCCCGGATCGAACTCGCGGTCGAGGAGGGCCTGGCGCAGCGCGGCGTAGACCGTGTCGGCCAGATACGTCCGGGCCCGCGCGCGCGTCGTCATCGGCGGCGAACGATTACATACGAGATGTATACATGTCAAGAAGGCGTCGCCGCTCGTGGCGTGGCCGGGTATCATCGGTCCCACTCCGATGGTGACGACACGCGACGCGAGCCTCCCGCCCCCCTTCAGGGAGGCGCTGGACGCCCTCTCCCTGGGACCGCTCTGGACCGCCCTCCATGTCCTCCTGCCGAACGAGCGCGTGACGGCCGCGGTGCCGCACCGCTGGCGGTGGCAGGACCTCCGCCCGCTCCTGCTCGAGGCGGCACGGCTTGTACCGATCGAGCAGGCGGAGCGTCGCGTGCTCGTCTTGAAGAACCCCGGCCTCGACGGGGCGTACGCCGTCACCTCGACCCTCTTCGCGGGGCTGCAAATCATCCTGCCCGGCGAGGCCGCGCCCAGCCACCACCACACGCCCGCGGCGCTCCGGCTGGTCGTCGAGGGGCACGGCGCCTTCACCAGCGTGGACGGCGTCAGGTGCGCGATGGAGCCGGGCGACCTGATCATCACGCCGCCGATGCGCTGGCACGATCACGGCCACGAAGGGTCCCGGCCGGTCGTGTGGCTCGACGGTCTCGACCTCCCGCTCGTACGCAGCGTCGACGCGAGCTGGGCGTCGAAGATGCGACCGGCGCCGCCGCCGTCCACCACGGTCGACTCGTCGCAGGACGAGTTCACCGCGGCCGGGCTCGTGCCGCGCCAGTCGCGTTACGAGGACACCGGATACCCGCAGGTGCGGTGGCCCTGGGCCACCGTGCGCCGCGCGCTCGCCAGCATGGCGGACGCGGCGCCGGCGGGGGCGCCCGTGGCGCTCGCCTACGTCAATCCAAGGACCGGGGCGCCGCCACTGCCGACGATGGGCTGCGAGTGCCAGTGGCTCCGCCCGGGCGAGACGACGCCCGCCGCGCGCCGCACGGCGAGCGCCGTCTATCACGTGCTCGAGGGGCGCGGCGAGTCGCGCATCGGTGACGCGCGGCTCGCGTGGGAGGCCGGTGACACGTTCGTGGCGCCGCCGTGGCACTTCGTCGAGCACCGGAACGCGGCGCCGTCTGCGCCGGCCGCTCTCTTCCAGTTCAACGACGAGCCGGCGCTCCGCGCGCTCGGGCTCTACTGCGAGGAAGCGCGCGTCTGAGAAGGGGACCGTGGTCGACCGAGAGGCTCAGCGCTGCGCGACGCGATTCCGGCCGCGCGATTTCCCCTCGGTGAGCGCCTGCTCGGCCCGGGCCATGAGGTCCTCGGCGCTGGCCGCGTCGGCGGGGAAGGCCGCTACGCCGAGGCTCGCCGTGACCGGGCCCGGCGGGAACGGGTGCTGCTCGAGGACGCCCCGGATGCGCTCGGCATAGCTCATCGCGCCGGCCTTCGGCGTGTTCGCCAGGATCACGGCGAAGTCGTCGCCCTCCCGGCGCGCCACGATCGTGAAGCTGCGCGAGTGCTTCACGAGGAGCCGCGCCACCTCCCTGAGCACCTCGTCGCCCGCCGGCCGCCCCTTGTCCTCGTTCAGCTTCTTGAAGTCGTCGAGGTCGAGGTAGACGAGCGACAGGGGGTGGCCGAAGCGCGCGGCGCGTTTGGCCTCCTCGTCGAGGCGGAGCGCGAAGTAACGCCGGTTGAACAGATCGGTCAGCGGGTCCTTGAACGACAGGTCTTCGAGCCGCGCGTTGCGGATCGCCAGGGCAGCCTGGGAGGCGAGGGCGCGGACCAGCTTCTCGTACCCCGGGTCGAACGGGACGACCGAGCCGTCCTCGCCCAGGGCGTTGAGGAGCTCGAGCACGCCCACGATGTTGCCGTTGATGTCCTGGAGCGGCACGACGAAGACGGAGCGGGTCGCGTAGTCGGTCGTCTCGTCGACCGTCTTGTTGAACGCCACGGTCCGTTGCCCGACGATCGCGTACGCGTCGCTCACGTTGATGAGCTCCCCGGTCTGGGCGACGTGGCCGGCCAGGCTCGGCTCGCCGAGCGGCATCGGCTCGGCCTGCAGCCGTCGTTCCATCTCGCGCTTGCCCAGCCGCGCCTCGAGGAAGTCGTTCTGGACGACCGCGAAGCGGAGGTGGTCGCCGTCGCGCAGGAACACCGTGCCGGCCTCCGCACGCGTGACGCGCCGGGCCTGCGAGAGGATGCGCTCGAGGAGCGCCCCGAGATCCCGCTCGCTCGTGAGCGCGATCCCGATCTCGAGGAGCTCGTCGAGGAGTCGCGTCAGGTCAGCCATGACCCCGCTCAGAGCGGCGCGACTCGATTCCGTCCCAGCCGCTTCGCATCGTAGAGTGCCTTGTCGGCGGCGACGACGAGGTCGTCGCCGCAGGCGCCGTCCTCGGGCAAGGAGGCTGCGCCCAGACTGACGGTGACGATGCCGTGGCGGAACTCGTACTCCGCCACGACGGACCGGATCCGCTCGGCGTACGTCAGGGCGCCGTCCTTGGGGGTGTTGACGAGGACGATGGCGAACTCGTCGCCTCCGTACCTGGTGACGACGCTGAAGCTGCGCGAGTGCCTCAGGAGGAGCGCGGCGATGCCGCGGAGCACCTCGTCACCCGCCCGGTGGCCGAAGCGGTCGTTGACCTCTTTGAAGTGGTCGACGTCGAGCATGACCAGCGACAGCGGCTCGCGGAACCGCGTGTGGCGCTTGAACTCCTCCTCCAGGCGAATCATGAAGTACCGACGGTTGTACACGTCCGTCAGCGCGTCCTTCAGCGACAGGTCCTCGAGTCGCGCGTTGCGGATCGCGACGGCGGCCTGCGCGGCGAGCGCTCGCACGAGGGGCTCGTACTGGGGGGCGAAGGGGACCACTCGACCCCCGTCAAGGGCGTTGATCAGCTCGAGCACGCCGAGGATGTTCCCCGAGGGGCCCTGGAGCGGCACCACGAGGATGGACTCGGTCCGGTAGTTCATGCGCGCGTCCACCCGCGCGTCGAAGCTGTACGGCCGGTCGGGCGGGATCGCGTAGGGCTCGGGAAGGTTCAGGATGTCGCCCGTGAGCGCGACGTGCCCGGCGAGGCTCATCTCGCGGAGGTCGAGGGGCTGCTCCTCGAACTGACGCCGCATCTCCTCCGTGCCGAGCTTCCCCGACAGCCGGTCGTTCTGGACCACGGCGAAGCGGAGCTGCTCACCATCGCGGAGGAACAGCGTGCCGGCCTCGGCGCGCGTGAAGCGACGCGCCTCGGTCAGAATCCGCTCCAGCAGGACGCTCAGGTCGCGCTCGCTGGTCAGCGTGATCCCGATCTGCACCAGCTCTCTGAAGGCCTGGGTGAGATCGATGGCTGGGGGTTCCGGTGGCGCCAGCGTGGCCTCCCGACGTTCCAGAGTGCCTAGACCGCGACGACGCGATTCCGGCCCAGGCGCTTCGCCTCGTACATCGCCTTGTCCGCGGCGACCACGAGGTCGTCGCCGCTCGCGGCATCCTCCGGGAGGCTCGCGACACCCAGACTGACGGTCACGGTGCCGTGGGCGAAGGCGTGCTCCGCGATGACCTCGCGGATCCGCTCCCCGTACGCGACCGCGCCGTCCTTGCCCGTGTTGACCAGGAGCACCGCGAACTCGTCGCCCCCGTACCGGGTGACGACGGTAAAGTTCCGCGAGTGCTTGAGCAGGACCTGCGCGACCTCGCGCAACGCCTCGTCGCCCGCGCGGTGCCCGAACCGGTCGTTCACGTCCTTGAAGCGATCGAGGTCCAGCAAGACGAGCGACACTGGCTCGGCGAACCGCAGGTGCCGCCGGGATTCCTCCTCGATGCGCACGATGAAGTACCGCCGGTTGTACACATCCGTCAACGCGTCCTTGAACGAGAGGTCCTCGAGCCGCGCGTTTCGGATCGCGACGGCGGCTTGCGAGGCGAGCGAGCGCACGAGGCCCTCGTACTCGACGTCGAACGGTACGACGCGTCCGCTCTCGTCGAGGGCGTTGATGAGCTCGAGGACCCCGAAGATGTTCCCGGCCGGGTCCTGGAGCGGCACCACGAGGGCCGACCGGGTCTTGTAGTCGCATCGGACGTCGAAGAGCGGATAGAAGCTGTAGGGTCGGTCTGGCGGGATCGCGTAGGTGTCGGGAAGGTTGACGATCTCGCCCATCAGCGCGACGTGGCCGGCCAAGCTCGGCTCGGAGAGCTTCAGGGGCTCGGACTGCAACAGACGCTGCATCTCCGGGTCGCCCAGCCGTCGGGCGAGCCGGTCGTTCTGGACGACCGCGAAGTGCAGCTCGTCCTTCTCGCGAAGGAAGAGCGTGCCCGCCTCGGCGCGCGTGAAGCGACGCGCCTCGGTCAGGATCCGGTGCAGCAGCGTCGCGAGGTCCCGCTCGCTCGTGAGGGCGATGCCGATCTGCACGAGGTCACGGAACGCCTCGGTGAGGTTGATCGCAAGCGACATGGTTTCAGTGGCCGTCATTCCCAACGCCGGTCCACCGTGGGCTCGGACGGTGCCATCAGATTCCCTAGAGCCAGCAATCCGGGTGCCACGGTCCTTGAGTGGGGCCTCATCCCTCTTTTCTCTTGGAATCAACGCGTTAAGACCCTGCCTCCTACCAAGGCACGAGACCACATGCCTAGATTTTGACCGCCTGTCAACACTGGTCAATTTCTGGCCGATCACTACGCTCGACCCCGCGTGACGGCCGGTCGTGTTCGCGTGTGCCACTGTGGCCGGCCCCTGACAGGGTCCAGAGCGTCCACGCCGCCCTAACCTCTTGATTCGGCGGGCTGGAGTGGGCCTCCGCCACTGGCACACCGGTTGCTCGATCAGTGTCCGAATGAAGCTGACATTCAGGAAGCACGAAGTCAAGGACCTGTCCCAGCTCCAGGCGCTTGTCGCCGAAAACGCTGAAGCGGTGGAGCCTGGCTTCCGCGTACTCTCCACCACCGTCAACTTCGGCCGGTCGACAGTCGAGCTCGTCGGCGTGGATCGACGCAAGACGCCGGCGCTCATCGCGCTCGGCTTCACGGGCGACGACACGATGCTCTTCAGGATGGTCGAGGCCTACGCGTGGACGCTCGAGTATCCGGAGTCCGTCCGGCGTCTGATGCCGGGGGGCGACAGCGCCGGTGGCTGGCCTCCGCGCGTCGTGTTCATCGCCGAGCGCCTGCCCGAGTCGTTCCTCAGAAAGATCAGGCTGCTGGCTTTCCCGGCCGTGAACTGCTTCGAGTATCGGTGCGTCGAGGTCAACGAGGCGACCGGATTCTACCTCGACCCCGTCGACTGGGCGGCAACCGAGCCCGCGCGAGCCACGCCGCCGGCGACTGCCGCCGCCGCGCCCGCGGACCCCGTTGTCTTCGGCCGCCCGGCGCCGCTCGCGGCGTCGCGTCCGGCCGCCGAGCCCGCGCAACCGTCCCGGTGGTTCGGCCTCCTGACACCCGAGACGCAGGCGCCCCATGGCTCACCCAGACAGGCTGAGTCCACGGCGTGGGCCGCTGCCTCGAGTGCACCGGTCGCCGAGACCCCGGCCCCCGCGATGCCGTCCCGGGAGCCCGTGTCGCAGCCGGCAGCACCGGCGGCCGACGCCAGGCTGGACGACGAGCACGAGATGACCCCCGCATGGCGGAAGTTCCTCGAGAAGCTCGCCGGCACGTTCGACCCTCGCTCGGCCGACCCTGTCCCCGTCGCCGCGCACGAAAGGCCAGTGAGCCCGACGCCAGAGCCCGAGAAGGAGCCCGTAGGCGCGCACGTCGGACCCTTCCACAACGGAGGCGCCGGGCGACACGCGGACGCCATGCGGCGCGCGCTGCTCGACGTCGTCAAGCTCCCGCCGAATGGCGAGCTGGTGCCGCAGTGGCGGAAGTTCCTCGAGAAGACCCCGCTCGACGACGCGAAGGTCGGGGCGTTTCTCGAGAAGCCCGCACTTGACAACGTGAAGGTCGGGGCGTTTCTCGAGAAGCCCGCACTCGACAACGTGAGGATCGGGCAGTTTCTCGAGAAACCCGCGCTCGACGACGTGAAGATCGAGAAGTTCCCCGAGACGGCCCCGCTCGACGACACGAAGACCGGGAGATTCCCCGAGAAGCCCCTCCTGAACGACACCGAGGCGAAGATCGCCTCGGTGCGCGAGTACCTGCATCACGAATTTCCGATGTGCACGATCTACGACTTCCACGATCATCAGCGGAACGCGCAGGTCGTCCAGCTCCAGGACAGCCAAGGCAAGGTCTCCAACCTCGCGGTGATCAGCGTCGAGTTCCTCGACGCCCATGGCGAGTCGGAGCTCCGGACGGTCCTCGACAAGCTGGGGCTTCCCTATCAGATGCGGCAGGCAGGCCAGGCCGGCGTGGTGGTGACGCCGGACGGGCTCCAGGATCAGAAGCGCTAGCTGGCGTACCTCCAGGCCAGCGCCCGTTCGGGCGCGATTCGAATGACCGTCGCCCCCTCCCGGTCGAGCCCCATGGTGCGGTACTGCGCGTACTTGGCTCGCAAGAGGTCCACGGCCAGCGCGCGCACGGACCCCTCGGTCACGAGGGCGGCCCGACCCTCGACGATCACCCAGGCGAGCCGCGACCAGTCCTCGTCGTAGCGGTCTACGACGAGCGACACGTGCGGATTCTGCTCGATGTTGCGCACGCGTCGGAGGTCACGGCCAGCGACACGCTTGGGCTTCGCGTCGATCGCCGAGAAGCAGGCGCGTCCGTCGAAGGCGTAGCAGACCGGGACCACGAGCGGCCGCCCGGCGCGGTCCGCCGTGCCGAGCCGCGCGACGCGGCTCTCGCGCAAGAGCTCGGCGGCCCACGCCGGGAGGTCCAGGCTCACCGGACGAGCTTGGCGTACTGATCCAGGAGCGGCAGCACCCGGTCGCGCGGCTCCGACGGCAACCTGAGAATTGCGCGCGTCACGCCGGCCGCCTCGAGCCGGTCGAGCGCGGCCGCCTCGGGCTTGGCGCCGAAGACGGAGACGGAGATCGTCTTCATGTCGCGCCCCGCGCGGGCCGCGCGCGCCCTGAGGTCCGCGAGCCCCGTGAAGATCACGTCGCCCGCGCGCCCGCGGGGGAACCAGCCGTCGCAGAAGTCCACGACCCGCTGCAGCGTGTGGCCACTCTCGCCGCCGAGGAGGATCGGCGGGTGGGGCTTCTGCACGGGCTTCGGCCACATCCAGATCGGGTCGAAGCTCACGAACTTCCCGTGAAACTCGGCCGCCTCCTTCGTCCAGATCTGCTTCATGGCGAGCACCTGCTCACCGAGCCGCTTGAAGCGCGTCTTCGGGTCGGTGCCGTGGTGCTCCATCTCCTCGACGTTCCAGCCCCCGCCGATCCCGAACAGGAAGCGCCCGTTCGACACGAAGTCCACGCTCGCCACCTCCTTGGCGGTCGTGATCGTGTCCCGCTCGATGATCAGGCAGATCCCCGTGCCGAGCCGGATCCGGGTCGTGACCGCCGCGGCGTGGGCCAGCGCGACGAAGGGATCGAGCGTGTGAGCGTACTCGCGCGGCAGCTCGCCGCCGCTGGGGAACGGCGTGCGGCGGCTCGCGGGGATGTGCGTGTGCTCGGGGACGAAGAGGGACTCGAAGCGGCGCTCCTCGGCCGTGCGGGCCAGCTCCTCGATCCGGATCGCGTAGTCGGTGTTGAACATGCAGACGCCGATGTGCATCGCGCCCTCCTCCGGGTGTGCGCTAGGGGTTCACGCGAGAGTCAGATGGTGTGAGCGAGAAGTGGGTGTGCACGGCGAGCCAGCGACCCGCGCGCCGCGCGAAGGCGATCGTGAGCCGCCCGGGCCGCGGGAACGTCGTGCCGTCGGCTCGCACGCCGAGCGTGTCCCAGGGCGCCGCGACCCAGGCCTCGTCGCCCTGAACCGCACCGCGTGCCTCATCGATACGAATCGTGAAGTCGCGAATGCTCGGCCACACGCGGCGCCACTGCGCCTCCATGACCCGGTCCACGCCCTCGACGAAGTCGGCGACCGTGCCGAAAGCGATCAGCTCGGGTGCGCACAGGCGCCGGCCGCCCTCGAAGTCCCGCGCGCGTACGCACGCCTGCCAGCGCCTGAGCCACTCGCGGAGCTCCGCCAACCCGTCCTCGGCCATCCCGAGCTGGCGGGCGATCTCGAGCAGGTTGCCGTCGGGGTCGCGCAGGTAGATCGACTCGATCGGGCCGAGGGCGCCCGTGCGCTCCACCGGCCCCTCGAGGATGGGCACCCGACACTCCTCGAGGTGGCGGCCCCAGACCTCGAGCGGCTCGTCCGTCAGGAAGCAGAGGTCGCCCGAGCCTGGCGTCGGCCGCGCCGCCTTCAGCCCGAGCTCCGGCCCGGCCGGGTGCAGGTTGATCTTCTGCGATCCGAATCGCAGCGCGAGCCGGCCCGCCGCGAACCTCACCGGCTCCATGCCGAGGACCCGGCGGTAGAAGTCGCACGTGGCGTCGAGATCGCGGACGGTGAGCACTAGGTGGTCGAGACGATCGAGCGTCATCGCGCCCGCTGGGTGAAGACGGACTCGGGGAGGAACGCGGAGACGATCCAGTTGGGGGTGTCCACGATCTCGCTGATCTTGAGGTCGACGGCGACGCTCGAGAGGATGTACGCCTCCTCGCGCGAGAGCCCGCGCTCCGTGACGAGATGGTCGATCATGTAGCGGACGGCCTGCTGCGCGGCGGCGAAGAGATCGGGACCGTGCGCCGTCGTCGCGAAGAACGGTCCGTGATTCGTGCCGGCGGCGAGGGGCCCGCGCGTCCGGAGCTGGGGCTCCTTCAGGGCGCGTCTCGGCTGGAGGTCGAACCGGAGCGTGACCCTCGCCACCATCTCGACGGCGGTCACGCACACCTCGCCGTCACCCTGCGCCGCGTGCGCGTCGCCGACGCTGAACAGGGCACCGTCCACCCAGACCGGCAGGTAGAGGGTCGTGCCGGCCACGAGGTGTTTCACGTCCATGTTGCCGCCGTTCTTCCTCGGCGGCATGGTGCTGTGGCGGCCGGGCTCGTCGAGCGCCGTGCCCATCACGCCGGGGAACGGCTCGATCGGCACGGCGATGCCGTGTCCCATGCGCGCGTGGGTGCCATCGGCGAGATCCCAGATTTGTAGGAATGGCTTGGCGAACTCTGCCTCCGGGAGGAGACCGCGCCCGGGTCGGATCGCGGTCCAGCCGAAGGACGCCCGCGGCCGGACCTCCACGATCTCGACCACCAGCACGTCGCCGGGCCGCGCGCCGTTGACCCGAACGGGCCCCGTCAGCGGGTGGCCGCGGAACGGACCCCGCGCGAGGACATCGGCGTGCGACGAGGCGGGCCGGTAGTAGCCGTCCGCGGAGTCGCGCGTGTCGAAGACGACGGTGTCACCCGGCTCGATCTCGAGTCTCGGCACGAGCGCGTTATTCCACTCGTAGTGGACCGTCTCGCAATCCAGCGTGTGCGTGGTGGGCATCGGCGTGGCGGCGGGCTCGCGCGCGTTCAGTCCCCGGCGAGCTCGCCCCACGCGACCATCCCCGTGCCGGAGCGCCAGGCGACCGCGGGCATGTAGGCGAGCACGTCGGCCGGGCCGCGGGTCATCGCGAGAACGAGGAACCAGGAGAGGAGCTCCGCGGTGCCGCCCGAGCCCGCCGCCTCCATGCGCTCGAGGGTGCACTCGGCGAGCAGCGTCTCGTGGTCGCCTTTCGCGAGCAGGTCGAGGAACCACCGGTCGAACTCCTCGTCCACCCAGAAGTAGCGCGGACCCCCCGGCTCGTGCGAGAGCCCGCCCGTCGCGATCACGGCGATCCGATCGTCGCCGGGGTACGCGTGCAGCACGTCGCGGAGCACGGACCCGACGTGGTACGCCCGCTCCGGCGTCGGGATCGGCGGCACGGTGCAGTTCATGCCGACCGGGACGAGCCTGAACCTCGCGTCGGGGTTCAGGTAGTGGGTGGGCACCGAGATCCCGTCGTCGAACTGCATCCGGCGCAGCCAGGCGAACTGGAGGCGCCGACGCGCCCCCTCGTTGACGATCCACCGGGCCAGCGCGGGATGGCCGGGGACGCGGTACTTCTCCATGCCCAGCCACTCGTCGAACCAGTCGGCCGGGCCGACATGCTCCTCGCCGATCCCGACGGCGTACTCGGGGATGTTGTTGATCGGCCAGTTGAGCAGGTGGTCGTTGGTGAACATCACCAGGGCGTCAGGGCGCGCGGCCTCGAGGCGTCGCCGCATCTCCGCCGTGGCGCCGAGGGCGAGCTGCTGGTACGCCTCGGGCGCGCGCGTGAACCAGCCGGTGAGTCCGGGAGAATGGGTCATCGCCATCGCCGCGACGATCCGCGCCATCGCCTAGGTCCCCTCCCGTCGCGTCTCCAGCGCCATTGCCTTCGCCGTCTCCTCCGGAAAGGCGCGCCGGTAGCACTGGAGCGCGGCGCTCGCGTTCGCGTTCTGGGCGGCGCCGAAGAAGAGGCGCAGGATCTGGGGGACGTAATACTGGTGGACACCGAGGTCCATGAGCCGCTTGGGGTCCTGATCCCGGATCGCCTCGTACTCCGCGCGGCTCAGACCGAACTCCTTCGCGATCCCGGGGAGGTCGGTGAGCCATCGCGCCCGAAGCGCCGGGTCGCGCCGGACGTAGAACATCATCTCGTTGGTCGGCAGCGTCGTGTCGCAGCGCTCGACGTTACCCATCGGACGACCGCCTCAGGAGCTTCGGGTTCGCCTTGATGAACATGATCACGCAGCGCGCGTTCTGGACGTTGCGGACGTCGTGGGGGACGTTGCTCGGAAACTTCACGATGGCCCCGGCGGGTACCACGATCTCCTCGCCCGCGATGTTCATGTTCGCCGTGCCCTCGAGCACGAAGATCGCCTCTTCCTCCCGGGGGTGCGTGTGCATGACGGTGGACTGTCCCGGCTCGTAGCAGGCGATCTCGGACCAGAGCTGATCGGTCTTGAAGAGCATCTTCCGGACGCGCGTGTCCGGGGCGAAGGCCTTGAGCGCATGGAGGTCGAAGACTTGCGCGACCCCTGTCCTGGTGGCGGCGACTCGGACCTCGTCCTCCATGGGCGCCTCCTCGTGAGTGGCCCAAGTGTACTTCGTCGTCGCGATTCCCGCGAGGCCGCATACTGACGCCGTCCGACCCGACCGCCTAGACCCATAGGTGCTGGAAGCCGACTAAGTCCAGCCCCCACAGGCGAAAGTGCTTTCATGTCTCACGTGAGACATTCTGTGGTAGAACCTGCGTGGAATGAGCCGTTTCCCCGGGGTCGGCCAGCGGGTCAGGCAGCGCCTGAGGGCGCTCGGTTACTGGAAAGACGGCCGACCCGACGTGGGCCGGTTCTGCAGCGAGAGAGACTACCGGCCCCAGTACCTCTATGCCTGGCTGGGCGACCGGATCCCGACCTACGACAACCTCGCCCGGCTCGCACGCGACCTCGAGGTTCCCCCCGAATGGGTCATGTTCGGGACGGGTTCCCCCACACGTCGCGACGCCCTCGACGCCGTCGACGCGACGCGGGGTCCGCGGCGCGGCGCCCAGATCATCGACTTCGCGCGTCTGCGGGACGTGACGAGCAAGCTGGTGAGGCTCGAGGCCGAGCTCGAGGCCATCTTCCGCGCGTTCCCCGACCTCTACGTGTGGCTCGACACCGAGGGAAGGGTTCTCGCCTACGAGGGCGGATCGGGCGGGAGCTTCGACGTCTCGCTCGAGCTGGCTCGGGGCAAGAAGATCGCGGACGTGTTCCCGTCGGCGTCGGGGCTCAGGCTCGAGGCGGCGCTCCGCCAGTTCCTCGACGCGCCGTCTCCCGTGTCGACGGAGTTTGCGCTGGGCGCAAAGCGCTACGAGGCGCGGCTCCTCCCCCTCCCCGTGGAGAGCGGTGCCCAGCGGCAGCTCCTCATGATCGTGCGCGACATCACCGAGCGAAAGCAAGCGGAGGAAGCCACGACCGCCCTCGCGCGCGTCGGCCACGAGCTGGTCGGCACCCTCGACCTGGAGGAGGCGACCGCGCGCGTCGTGACCGCCGTGCTGCACCACTTCCGCGTCGACCGCGCCTGTTTCTTCGAGCTCGACCGAACCTCCGGCAACCTCCTCTGCGTGGCCACCGCCGGCGAGCACGGCGACGCCCAGTGGACGGGGCGGATGATCCCGGCGGGGGCGAGCGTCGCGGCGCTCGCGGTCCAAGAGTGCCGGCCGGTCGCCGCGCGCGACGTCACGACCGACCCGCGAGTCGACCTGCCGGCGTGGCTCCGCGAGCGCGCGGCCGTCGAGGGCCACAAGTCGGTCGTTGCGGTGCCCCTCGTCTCGCGCGGCGAGGTGCTCGGCGCCCTGTCGCTCGCGTCGAGCACGGAGCGGGAGTTCTCGGAGCTGGAGCTGGGGCTTCTGACGGGGTTCGGCGCCACGGCGGCGCTCGCGCTCGAGAACGCGCGGCGCTTCCACGAGACCGAGCAGGGCAAGGCGCTCGCCCAGGCGGCCGCCGCCCACTCCGAGCGACGCTTGCGGAACCTCGCGCAGGACCTGACCGCCATCGTCTGGGAGGTCGACGCGGCGACGTGGCGCACCATCTACGTGGGCCACGCGGCCGAGAAGATCCTGGGCTATCCCGTGGAGCGCTGGTACACGGAGGGCGATTTCTGGCTCAGCCACCTCCATCCCGACGATCGCGTGCGCTTCCTCACGATGCGGCTCGAGCCCGTCTCGCGCGAGGATCACGAGCTCGAGTACCGGATGATCGCGGCCGACGGCCGCGTCGTGTGGTTCAGTGACTTCGTCCACGTCGTCACGGACGATGACGGTGTGGTCCGCCGGCTGCACGGCGTCATGGTGGAGATCACCGAGTCCAAGCGCGCCGCCGAGGCCACCCGGACGCTCGCCGAGGTCAGCCGCCTGCTCGCCCGATCGCTCGATCGCGACGCGCTCGCGCATCGGATCGCCGACGGCGTGCGACAGCTCTTCGACGCAACCGTCGCCCTGCTCTACCAGCTCGAGCCGGGCTCCGGCGCGATGATCGCGGTCGCCCGATCGAACGAGGAAGACGAGTTCGACTGGAACCTGCCGCCCGGGACGGGCCTGGTCGAGCTCGCCATGCGGGAGCGGCGCGCCGTCTTCTCGGCCGACGTTCTCGCCGATCCCCGCGTCGGCTACACGCCCGAGGTGCGCGCCCGGATCGAGCTCGGGACGGTGCGCGCCGGGCTCGCGGTCCCGCTGATCGCGCGGGGGACGGTCATCGGCGCCCTGGCCGTCGGCGCCCGGGCGGGCCGCGTCTTCGACGCGCGGGAGATCCGTCTTGCGGAGGCGTTCGCCGACCAGGCCGCGGTGGCGCTGGCCGGCGCCCGGCTCCACGAGGAGGCGAGCCATGCGCACGATTTCCTGAGATCCGTCGTCGCGAATCGAGCCGACACCGTGCTGACGACAGACGTCCACGGGCGGATCACCTACTTCAGCGCGTTGGCCGAGAAGGTCTGCGGTTGGGAGGCGAAGGAGCTCCTCGGGCGGCACGTCAGCGACTTCTACAAGGGCGGGATGGACGAGGCGCGGGCGCTCATGCGCCGGCTCCGCGCCGAGACGCGCGTGCCGGGTTACCGGACGACGTTCCGGAAGAAGGCGGGCGGCTGGGCCGAGATCGACACCTGCGTGGCGCTCGTGCGCGACGCGCGCGGCGCAGTCGTCGGAACGGTCGGCACGGCGGAGGGCGCGGCTCCTTGAGACTCGCCTCGCCGGCGGCTCGCACTGCCGGTCCGGCGCTTGACTTCGCCGTGCTTTGGTCCGACAGTTACCCGCACCATGGAGAGGCTCGCCATGAGACGACACCGTGTCTCCGCCACGCTCGGGACTCTCCTGCTCCTCACGGCGCTCGCCGCGCCTGTCGCCGCGCAGGCGCCCATCAAGATCGGGGAGATCAACTCGTTCAGCGGCATCGGCGCCCCGTTCACCGGACCGTACCGGCAGGCGGTCGAGATGGCGGTCGAGGAGGTCAACGCGAAGGGCGGCGTGCTCGGCCGGAAGCTCGAGGTCGTCTTCCGCGACGACAAGGGCCAGCCCGCCGAGGCGCAGAAGCACGCGCAGGAGCTGGTGGCGTCGGAGAAGGTCGCGCTGATCTCGGGGACGTTCCTGTCGAACGTCGGTCTCGCGGTCTCGGACTGGGCCAAGCAGAACCGGGTCCTCTTCGTCGCGGCGGAGCCGCTCACCGAGGCGCTCACGTGGGCGAAGGGCCACGATCACGTCTTCCGGGTGCGTCCCAACACCTACGAGCAGGGGCGCATGCTGGCGGAGAAGGCGGCGAAGCTCAAGTACACGAAGTGGGCGGCGATCGGGCCGAACTACGAATACGGCAAACGGGCCTGGGAGACGTTCCGAGACCGGCTGAAGGAGCTGCGGCCCGAGGCGCAGACCGTCGGCGAGCACTGGCCGACGCTCGGCAAGATCGAGCCGAGCCAGTTCGTGACCGCGATCCTCGGAGAGAGCCCCGACGCGCTCTACGTCTCGTTGTTCGGGAGCGACTGGATCGCGTTCGTCCGCGAGGCGGACAAGCGCGGACTCTTCAAGAAGATGTTCGTCGTGGGCATCCTGCTCGGCGAGCCCGAGTACATCGATCCGCTCAAGCTCGAGGCGCCCGAGGGGATGCTCGTGACGGGTTACCCCTGGTACGACCTCCAGCTCCCCGCGCACAAGGAGTTCGTCGCCAAGTTCACGAAGCGCACGGATAAGAACCCCGTGCTCGGCTCGCTGGTCGGCTACATCACGTACCTCTCCATCGCGGAGGCGATCCGGAAGGCGGGCTCGACCGACACCGACAAGCTCGTCGCCGCGTTCCGGGGGCTCAAGGTCGAGACGCCAATCGGGCCGATCAGCTTCCGGGCGTCGGACGGCCAGTCGACGATGGGCGCGTGGGTCGGCACCACCAAGCTCGACGCCAAGCGCGGTGTCGGCATCATGGTCAACTACGAGTACATCCCGGGCGATCGCGTGCTCCCGTCCGATGACGAGGTGAAGAAGATGCGCGTCGGGAATTAGTGTCACCGTCGCTCGTCCTGATCCAGCTCCTGTCGGGCCTGGCGCACGCCATGGTCCTCTTCCTCATCGCGTCGGGGCTCTCGCTCATCTTCGGCGTCACCCGCATCGTCAACTTCGCCCACGGCTCTTTCTACATGCTCGCCGCGTACCTGACCTACACGCTCGCCGCGACCCTGCCCCTCGGCGCCGCCGCGTTTTATGTCGCCGTGCTGCTGGCCGCGGCGTCGGTCGGCCTGGCCGGCCTCGGCGTCGAGGTGGCCCTCCTGCGACGCGTGTACCGGGCGCCCGAGCTCTACCAGCTCCTCCTCACGTTCGCGCTGGTGCTGGTCGTCGCCGACGTGGTGAAGCTCTTCTGGGGCAGCGAGAACTTGACGGGCCCGGCTGCGCCAGGACTCGCCGGCTCGGTGGAGATCGCCGGCCAGCTCTTCCCGACGTACGACCTCGCGCTGATCGGGCTGGGGCCGCTCGTCGCGGCCGGCCTCTGGTGGCTGTTCTACCGGACCCGGTGGGGTGTATTGATCCGCGCGGCGACGCAGGACCGAGAAATGGTCGCCGTGCTCGGCGTCGACCAGGCGCGCCTCTTCACCTCCGTCTTCGTCCTGGGCTCGTTCCTGGCGGGGCTCGGCGGGGCGCTCCAGGTGCCGCGGCAGGCGCTGACCAACGTGATGGACGCGTCGATCATCACCGAGGCGTTCGTGGTGGTCGTCGTCGGCGGCATGGGTTCCGTGCCCGGCGCGCTGCTCGCCGCGGCCCTCATCGGCGTCATCGACGCGTTCGGCGTCCTCGTGCTCCCGCGGGCGTCGCTCGTGGTGCCGTTCGTCGTGATGGCGGTCGTCCTGATCGTGCGGCCGTGGGGGTTGCTCGGGCGGCCCGAGGTCCAGCAGCGGACCGCAGGGGGCGCGATCGTCACGGCGGGCACCGTTCGCGTCCCGCCACGGTGGCTGGCCGCCGTCCTCGCCGCGCTGATCGCCGTGCCGCCCTTTCTGCCGACGTTCCACGTCTGGGTGCTCGTGGAGATCCTCGCCTTCGCGCTGTTCGCCGCGAGCCTCCACCTCCTCATGGGCACGGGCGGGATGGTGTCGTTCGGCCACGCCGCCAGCTTCGGCCTCGGCGCCTACGGCGCGGCGCTGCTCGTGACGTGGACGAAGGCGCCGATGCTCCTCGCGTTCGCCGCCGCGCCCCTGGCCGCCGCCGTGGGCGCCGCCCTCTACGGCTACTTCTGCGTGCGCCTGTCGTCCATCTACTTCGCGATGCTCACGCTCGCCTTTGCCCAGATCGCCTTCGCGATCGTCCACCAGTGGTACGACGTCACGGGCGGCGACAACGGCCTGCTCGGCATCTGGCCGGCCGCGTGGCTCGCCGGACCGCTCGCCTACTACTACCTGGCGCTCACCGCGTGCGGCGGGGGGATCGCCCTCCTCGCGCGCATCGGGCGGGCGCCGTTCGGCCTCACGCTCCGGGCCGCCCGGGACCACGCCCGGCGCGCCGAGACGGTCGGGATCAACATCCGGCTCCACCAGTGGACGGCGTTCGTCGTCGCGGGGTTCTTCGGCGGCGTCGCCGGGGGCACGTTCGCGTTCCTGAAGGGCAGCGTGTTCCCCAACCTCCTGGCGGTGCCGATGTCGGTGGAGCCGCTCGTGATGGTGCTGCTCGGCGGCGTGCAGGCGCCGGCGGGCGCGCCAGTGGGGGCGGCGATCTACAAGCTCCTCGACACGGTGGCGACGAGGTACACGGAGTACTGGCAGCTCGTGCTCGGCGCCATCCTGATCCTGCTCGTGCTGGCCTTCCCGCGCGGAATTCTTGGCGTGGTCGGAGACCGTCGTGCCTGAGCCGCTGCTCCGGGTCGTCGACGTCCGTAAGGCGTTCGGCGGTGTCCGTGCGGTCGACGGCGTGAGCTTCGACCTGGCGCGCGGCGAGATCCGCGCGCTCATCGGCCCGAACGGCGCCGGCAAGTCGACGTTCTTCAACATCCTGGCCGGCCTGCTCCGCGCCGACGACGGCGCGGTCGCGTACCGCGGGGAGGAGATCCTGGGGCTCGCGCCGCACGCGATCTGGCGGCGCGGCGTGAGCCGCACGTTCCAGATCACCGCGACGTTCGCCACGCTCAGCGCGCTCGAGAACGTGCAGGTCGCCCGCCTCTCGCACACGAGACGCAGCCGGGCGCTCCTACGGCCGGCGGGCGGCCTCGAGGTCGAGCGGTCGCTGGCGCTCCTCGCGCAGGTCGGACTGGCCGAGCAGTCCGGGCGGCCGGCGGGCGTCCTCGCCTACGGCGACCTCAAGAAGCTCGAGCTCGCGATCGCGCTCGCGAACGACCCCGAGCTCCTGCTGCTCGACGAGCCGACGGCCGGCATGGCCCCGGCGGAGCGGGGCGCGCTCATGGCGCTCACCGCGTCGATCGCGCGCGAGCGGACACTGACGGTGCTCTTCACCGAACACGACATGGACGTCGTCTTCACGGTCGCGGAGCGCGTCATGGTGCTGCATCAGGGGCGCGTCATCGCGGAGGGCGCGCCGGACACGGTGCGCGCCGACCCGGAGGTCCAGGCGGTGTACCTGGGGGAGGCGGCGTGGGCGACGTGATGCTGGAGCTCCGCCAGGTCCACGCCTACTATGGTCGGAGTCACGTGCTGTACGGCGTGGACCTGGCGGCGCGGGAAGGGGAGGTCGTCTCGCTGCTCGGCCGGAACGGCGCCGGCAAGACGACGACGCTCCGGGCCATCGTCGGGCTCGTGGACGTGACGGGAGGCGAGATCCTGTACGCGGGACGGTCGCTGCGCGGGCTCCCGACCCACGAGATCTCCCGTGCCGGCATCGGCCTCGTGCCCGAGGACCGACGCATCTTCGGCGACCTCACGGTGGTCGAGAACCTGGAGGTCGGTGAGCGGCCGGGCGGTCCCTGGACGCTCGAGCGCGTCTTCGCGCTCTTCCCGAAGCTGCGAGAGCTCGCCGGTCGGCGCGGCGCGAGCCTCTCGGGTGGCGAGCAGCAGATGCTGACGATCGCCCGGACCCTGATGACCTGCCCCCGGCTCCTGCTGCTCGACGAGCCGTCGGAGGGGCTCGCGCCGGTGGTCGTGCGCGCGCTCGCGGAGAACATCGCGGCCCTCAAGGGCAGCGGGCTGACGATTCTGCTGTCGGAGCAGAACGTGAAGTTCGCCCGGCGGCTCGCCGACCGCGCCTACATCATCGAGAAGGGGCAGATCAAGTTCGAGGGGCCGTTCGCGCGTCTGGACGCGGACCTCTCCCTCCGGAGGGCGTACCTCAGCGTATGAAGACGCTCATTCGAAACATCGGCCAGCTCGTGAGCGGGGACATCCGGCGCCCGCTCCTGGACGGCGACTCGCTGGTGATCCGGGACGGAACGATCGTCGGGCTCGGCCGCGGGCTCGACGACGACGCGGACACCGTGATCGACGCCCATGGGACGACGGTGCTGCCGGGCCTCATCGACTCCCACGTCCACCCGGTGTTCGGCGACTTCACGCCGCGCCAGCGCACGGTCGACTTCATCGACTCGATGATGAACGGCGGCGTCACGACCGCGATCTCGGCGGGGGAGGTGCACCTGCCCGGGCGCCCGAAAGATATCGTCGGGCTCAAGGCGCTCGCGATCGTCGCCGCCAAGGCGTACGCGAACTTCCGGCCCGGCGGGGTGAAAGTCCATGCGGGCGCGCCCATCCTCGAGCTCGGCATGGTCGAGTCGGACTTCGCCGAGATGGCGGCCGCCGGCGTGACGCTCGTCGGCGAGATCGGGCTCGGCTCGGTCAAGACCGGCAAGGACGCGGCCCCGATGGTCCGCTGGGCCAAGGCGCACGGAATGACGGTGACGATCCACACGGGCGGCCCCTCGATCGCCGGCTCGAGCCCCATCGACGCCGACGTCGTCCTCGAGGCGAGCCCCGACGTCGTCGGCCACATCAACGGCGGCACCACCTCGCTCGCGCCCGCCGAGATCGAGCGGCTCGTCGCCACCGACATGGCCGTCGAGATCGTCCAGTGCGGGAACGTGAAGACCGCGCTCCACACGCTCCGCGTCGCGACCGCCGCGCGCGCCACGCACCGGATCATCGTCGGCAACGACGCGCCCTCGGGCACGGGCGTCATCCCGCTGGGCGTGCTGCGGACGATCTCGCTGCTCGCGGCCGTGGGCGGCCTGCCGCCGGCCGAAGCGGTCGCGTGCGCCACGGGCAACACCGCGCGCGTCTACCGGCTCGGCAGGGGCACGCTCGCGGAGGGCCGGGAGGCCGACCTCGTCATCTGCGACGCGCCGACCGGCGGGGTCGGCCGGGACGCGCTGTCGGCGCTCGCGGCCGGCGACCTCCCCGGGATCTCGATGGTCCTGATCGACGGTAAGATCACGGTCGGTCGGAGCCGCAACACGCCACCCGCGGCGCGCGCCGCGGAGGTCGTCAAGGGGCACGGGCCCGCGGGAGGAGGCCACTGAGCGTGCACATCGAGCCTTTCCGCGGCTACCGCTACGCCCTCGGCGCGAGCCGCGATGTGTCGCCGGTCGTCGCGCCGCCGTACGACCAGATCAGCCCCGAACGCCAGGAGCGTCTCTATGCGATGAGCCCGGAGAACATCGTGCGCGTGACGTTCGCCCGGGACGAGCGGGGTGTCGACAAGTACGCCCGCGCGCGCGAGGTCCTCGACGTCTGGCTGGCGCGCGGGGTCTGGCGGCGCGAGGAGCGCCCCGCGATCTACCCCTACACCCAGACATACCGTGTGGCCGGCCAGGTGGTCACGCGGCGCGGGTTCGTCGCGCTGGGCGAAGTGAGCGAGTACACGCACGGCCGCGTGCTCCCGCACGAGCGGACCCACGCGGGGCCGAAGCGGGACCGGCTGGACCTTCTCGCCGCGACGCGCGCGGACCTCGGGCTCCTCTTCATGCTGGTGAGCGACCCCGAGGGCGAGCTCCTGCGCGCCACGGCGCCCGAGGGCGAGCCGATCGCCGAGGCGCGCGACCTTCAGGGCGAGCTCCACCGCCTCTGGCGGATCACGGACGAGGCACGCGTCGCGCGCGTGCAGAAGCTGATGGAGCCGCGGCCGGTCTTCATCGCCGACGGGCACCACCGGTACGAGACGGCCGTCGAGTATGCGCGGCGCCACCCCGAGGCGGCAGGGAAGCTGATGGCGTTCTTCGCGCTCGAGGCGCCGGGCCTCACGATCTTCCCGAACCACCGGCTCGTTCACAACGTCGAGGGCTTCGATCTCGACGCTCTCGTGGGGGCCGCGCGCCGATGGTTCGAGGTGGCGCCCCTGCCGGACCCGCTCGACTTCCGCCCGGCCAACCGGACGATCGGTGTCGTCGCCAGGTCCGCCGCCGCCGTGCTCACCCTGCGCCCCGACGGGTTCGACACCATTGTGTGGCCCCCCGGGACGTCGCGCGCCTGGCGCGAGCTCGCGGTGTCGATTCTCCACGAGGGGCTCCTCAAGCCGCTCCTCGGGATCACCGACGCCAAGCTCGACGCCAGGACCCATGTGGACTACACGGCGGATCAGGGGGAGGCGACCCGCCTGGCGCGCGCGGGTGCGTACCAGGCCGCCTTCCTGATCGCGCCGACCACGCCGGAGGAGCTCCAGACGGTGGTCCGGAGCGGCGAGCTCCTCCCACAGAAGTCCACGCACTTCTATCCCAAGCTCCTGGACGGTCTCGTGTTCCACCGGTACGGGGAGGGTTCGACGCGATGGTGAAGATCCGGAAGCTCGTCACGGTCGTGGAGGAGATCCTGACCGACGGCGGGCGGGCCGCGAGGCGTCCCGTGCGGAAGGTCGCGGCGGTCGCGGTCATCGAGAATCCGTTCGCCGGGAAGTTCGTCGAGGACCTCACGCCGCTCGTCGACGCGGGGGAGGAGCTCGGGGCGCTGCTCGCGAAGAAGGCCACGGAGGCCCTCGGCGCCCCCGCCGAGTCCTACGGGAAGGCCGCGGTCGTCGGCGAGGCCGGTGAATACGAGCACGCCGCCGCGCTGCTTCATCCGAAGCTCGGCGCGCCCCTTCGCGCGGCGGTCGGCGGGGGCAAGGCCATCATCCCCTCGGCCAAGAAGCTCGGCGGCCCCGGCACGACGATCGACGTCCCGCTCCACTTCAAGGACGCGGCGTTCGTGCGCACCCACTACGACGCGATGGAGGTACGGCTCCACGACGCGCCGCGCGCCGACGAGATCGTGCTCGCGATCGCCGTCACGGACGGCGGCCGGCCTCACCCGAGGGTGGGCGGCCTCACGAAGGACGAGGCCAAGAAAGAGGACGGCCTCCGATGAGACACGGGCTCCGGATCCCCTCGTTCGCCCTCGGACCCCGCACGGCGACGCTCGAGGAGATGGGGCGGTACCTCCGCCGGGCGGAGGATCTCGGCTTCGACTGCGCGGTGTCGATCGACCACCTCCTGCTGACGCCGCCCGCGTACGCGTGCACGTGGCTCGAGCCGATCGCGCTCCTCGGGGCCCTGGCGGGCGTCACCCGGACCCTCCGCCTCGGCACGATGGTCCTGGTGTTGCCGCTTCGCAACCCGGTCTCCTTCGCCAAGGAGTGGGCGACGCTCGATCTCCTCTCGCGGGGGCGGTCGATCCTTGGCATCGGCGTCGGTTGGCACGCGGAGGAGTTCGCGCTCATGGGCGTGCCCTACCGGGAGCGCGGCGCGCGGATGAACGAGGCGATCGAGCTCCTCAAGGCGCTCTGGGCCGGCGACCATGTGAGCTACGAGGGCAGATACTACCGCGTCCGGGACCTCACGATCGATCCGAAGCCCGTGCAGCGGCCGCACCCGCCGATCTGGATCGGCGGCGGCTCGCAGCCGTTCGAGAAGGTCTACGGCCAGTCCGTGACGAACATCGACCCCGTGCTCCGGCGCATCGCGAAGTACGCCGATACCTGGGTGCCGCATTCGTCCGCGACGCCCGCGATGGTGAAGGGGGACTGGGAGAAGGTGCAGCGCTTCGCCCGTGAGCTCGGGCGTGACCCGACGAAGATCGGGCGGGTGTACTCGAACTTCATCTGGGTGCTCAGACCCGGTGAGCCGCCGGAGTCGGCGATTCCCCACTTCTCGGTCTTCTCGGGCATGGACCTCGAGTACTGGACGACGCATTACCTGCTCGGCGAAGCCAAGGAGCTGGCGGAGCGGATCAGCGCCCGGATCGAGGCGCTCGACGGCGGCGTGGACACGATCGTGCTGAACCCGCTCAACTGGGGGATGGAGCAGCTCGAGCTGATCGCGGGCGAAGTCCTGCCGCGGGTCCGGGGCCGCCAGTAGCCCGTGATCCGGCCCCGCCTGACGGGCGCCCGCGTCAAGCGCGTCGAGGACCCGCGCCTCTTGCGGGGCCGCGGCCGCTACCTCGACGACATCGTCCTCCCGCGGATGGTGTCGCTCGCGTTCGTGCGGAGCCCGCACGCTCACGCGGCGATTCGCCGGGTGGACCCGAGCGCCGCGCGCCGCCTCGACGGCGTCCTCGCGGTGCTCACGGCCGCCGACCTGCGCCAGGTCGCCCGGCCTCTCCACCCTCGACTCGAGGGCGACGGGTTCACGCCGACCGCGTGG
This sequence comes from Candidatus Rokuibacteriota bacterium, assembly GCA_003220315.1. Taxonomy (GTDB): domain Bacteria; phylum Methylomirabilota; class Methylomirabilia; order Rokubacteriales; family CSP1-6; genus 20CM-2-70-11. The sequence goes on along the minus strand of QHSA01000134.1, from coordinate 14,649 downwards.
CCCGTTCTCGCCGATGACCGCGCGTGCTTCTGCGGCGAGGCCGTCGCCGCGGTCGTGGCGACGAGCGCGCAGGTCGCCGCCGACGCGCGTGAGCTCGTCCGGGTCGAGTACGAGCCACTCCCGGCGACCGTGTCGATCGACGCCGCCCTCGCGGCCGACCACGTCCTCTTTCGCCGCCACCACCGCCGGGGCGACGTCGAAGGCGCGTTCGCGGGCGCGCCGCTGGTGCTGCGCGAGACGTTCGAGCACGGGCGCTGCGCCCCGTCGCCCCTGGAGCCGCGCGGTGTCCTCGTCGACTGGGACGGCGAGTCGCTCACCGTGTGGGCCTCCACCCAGACGCCGTCCATCATGCTCGCGGCGCTCGCCGCCGCGCTCGACCTCCCCGAGACCCGCGTGCGGGTCATCGCGCCCGACGTCGGAGGCGGCTTCGGTCTCAAGACGCACGTCTTTCCTGAGGACGTGGCGGTCGCCGCGGCCGCGCGCGTGCTCGGACGCCCGGTCAAGTGGGTCGAGGAGCGTCGCGAGAGCCTCGCCGCGGGGTCGCACGCCCGCGCGCAACGGATGGAGGTCGAGGTCGCCGCGGAGGCCGACGGCGTGCTCCGTGGCCTCCGAGCGCGCGCGGTGTCCGACGGCGGGGCGTACCACATCTACCCGCTCACCGGCGCCCTCGAGCCACTCGGGAGTGCTGCGATCCTGCCGGGCCCGTACCGCACGCCCGCGTACGAGTACCAGGCCGTCACCGTCCTGACCCACAAGCCGCCACTCGGCGCCTACCGCGGCGTCGGGATGACCATGGGCGCGTTCGTCATGGAGCGCCTCCTGGATATGGTCGCCGAGCGCCTCGGCCTCGACCCCGCCGAGGTGCGCCGGCGCAACCTGATCCCGCGCGAGGCGTATCCCTTCACCTCGGCGAGCGGGATGACGTACGACAGCGGCGACTTCCCCAAGGCGCTCGAGCAGGTCCTCGCCGCGGTGGACTACGACCGGCTCCGCCGCGACCAGGCGGCGGCGCGTGCCGCGGGCCGTCTCGTCGGCGTCGGCGTCGCGTGCTACACGGAGTACACCGGCATGGGCGCCGCCGTGTTCCGCCGGCGGGGGATGGTCCACGTTCCCGGCATCGAGGCCGCGACCGTGACGATGGGCGCGGACGGGACGGTGAGTTGCGTGACGAGCTTTCCGTCGCAGGGCCAGGGCCACGCGACGACGATCGCGCAGCTCGTCGCCGACCGCCTCGGCATCTCCATGGACGCGGTCCGCGTGCTCGCGGTCGATACGCTCGTCGCCCCGCGCGGGAGCGGGACCTTTGGGAGCCGCGGCGCCGTCTCGATGCTCGGCAGCGCGGCCGTGGCGGCGGAGCGGGTGAGGGAGAAGCTCCAGGCGCTCGCCGCCCACTGCCTCGAGGCCAGTCCCTCGGATGTGACGCTCGAGGAGGGGCGAGCGTGGGTGCGCGGCGCTCCCCATCGCGCGGTGATGCTGAGCGAGGTCACGCGTCTCGCGTACGCGCCGCCGCCGGGCGGGCTTCCCGCCGGGCTCTCCCCGGGCCTCGAGGCCACCGTGTACTTCGACCCGCCGGGGCCGACGTTCTCCGGCGCCGTGCACGTCGCCGTCGTCGAGGTCGATCGCGAGACGGGGCGCGTCCGACTCAGGCGCTACGCCCTCGTCGAGGACTGCGGCCCCGTCATCAACCCGCTGATCGTCGAGGGTCAGATCCACGGCGCCGTCGCCCAGGGGATCGGCGAGGCGCTGCTCGAAGGCGTCGTCTACGGCGACGACGGCCAGCTCCTCACGGCGACGCTGATGGACTACGCGCTGCCGAAGGCGGACGACGTGCCGTCGCTCGAGATTTGGCACCTGGAAACGCCTTCGCCCGTGACGCCCGGGGGCGTCAAGGGCATGGGCGAGGGGGGCACGATCGGCGCCCCCGCTGCGATCGCCAACGCCGTCGCCGACGCCGTGCGCGGCCTCGGGGTGCGCGTGACGCGACTCCCGATCCGCGCAGAGTCGCTCCTGCGCGGCGGGGTCGCGTGATGCTCCACCACCGGCCATCGGAGGAGGTGCCGCTCATGGAACGGACGCGACGCGGACTCGCTGCGGCCGTGGCGGTCGGGCTCGCCCTGCTGCTCGGTGGACCGGGGCCGGCCGACGCGCAGTCAACGCTCGAGGTCGTGAAGAAGCGGGGGAAGCTCATCGCGGGCGTGAAGACCGACTTCCCGCCCTTCGGGACGATCGACGCGAGTGGGAGGAACGTCGGCTTCGACGTGGACGTCGCCCACCGCTTCGCCCAGGCGCTCTTCAACGACGCGAACCAGGTCGAGCTGGTCGCGGTCACCTCCGGCAACCGCATCCCCTTCCTCCAGTCGGGGAAGATCGACATCATCATCGCGACCGTGACGATCACCGACGAGCGCCGTCAGGTGGTCGAGTTCTCGGAGCCGTACTTCCTGTCGGGCTCGCTGCTGCTCGTGCCCAGGGCCTCGACGGCCCGCGGGCTCGAGGACATGGCGGGGAAGACCGTCGCCGTGGTCCAGGGCGCCATCCAGGACAAGGACGTCGCCGAGCTCATGCCGAAGGCCGACCGGGTCAAGTTCGGCAAGGTCTCGGAGGCCGTCCTGGCGGTCAAGGGCGGGCGCGCCGACGCCTACGTGCACGACGACATCGTCATCCTGAGCCTCGCCAAGGAGAACCCGGACCTCAAGGTCGTCGGCAAGCCCTTCGTGCCGCGTCCGTACGGCATCGCGGTGCGCAAGGGCGACACCGCGTTCATCACGTGGGTGAACGCGGAGCTCGCGCGGATGCGGAGGGACGGGACCTACGACCGGCTCTGGAAGACGTATTTCGCCGACGTGGAGGCGAACCTCGTCAAGCCGTGACGGCCGGGCCGACCGCCTACTCGTTCGCGTGGTCCGCCGTCTGGCGGGGCCTGCCCTACCTCCTCCAGGGCGCGGCGTTCACCGTGTTCGTCTCGGCCCTGGCCATGGTGGTGGCGGTCGCGCTGGGGCTCGTCCTGGCGGCGCTCACCGAGGTGCGGGGCGGCCTCGCGCGCCCGCTCGTGCGGGCGTACGTGGAGGTCTTCCGTAACACCCCGCTCCTGATCCAGATCTTCATCGTCTACTTCGGGCTGCCGCAGCTCGGGTGGCGGCTCTCGCCCTTCCTGTCGGGGCTCTCGGCCCTCGTGCTCTATGCCGCGGCGTACAACGCCGAGATCTTCCGCGCGGGGCTCGAGGCGGTGCCGCGGGGCCAGCACGAGGCCGCGCGCTCGATCGGCCTCTCCGAGCTCGGCGCCCTGAGGTTCGTGATCGTTCCCCAGGCGATCCGGATCGCGTTCCCGGCCCTCGGCAACAACCTTGTCTCGCTCGTCAAGAACTCGTCGCTGGTCTCGACGATCGGCATGGTCGAGCTGATGTTCGTCGCCAACGACATTGCCTTCAACAACTTCCGCACCTTCGAGATCTACGGCGCCGCCGCCCTGCTCTACGTCCTGCTCGTGCTGGCCCTGACTCGCGCCCTCCACCTGGCCGAGCGCAGGATGGCCCGGGCGCGATGAGCGCCCGCGTCGTTCTCGAGAGCCTCCCGTACCTCCTCCGCGGCACGCTCGTCACCGTCGGCCTGTCGCTCGCCGTGATCGCGCTCGGCACCGCGGCGGGGCTGACCCTGGGCGTGCTCCGCTTCGTGCCATGGCGGGGGGTCGGGAGGGGGATCGGCTGGGCCGTCGAGGTAGTCCGCGCCGTCCCGCTCCTGCTCCTGATGTTCTTCATCTTCTTCGGGCTGCCGGCGATCGGAGTCGGGCTCCCGACCCTGCCCGCCGCCGTCCTCGCGATGAGCCTCTGGATGATGGTCAACACCGCCGAAGTGGTGCGGGGCGGCATCCAGTCGATCCCGACGGGCCAAGTCGAGGCGGCGCGCTCGCTCGGCCTCGGCTGGGTCCCCATGATGCGCCACGTGATCGTCCCCCAGGCGGTCCGCCGCATGATCCCGCCCTTCGTCGGCCTCTGCACGATTCTGATCAAGGACACCTCGCTGGCGGCGATCATCGGCGTCTTCGAGCTCACCCGGGCCGCGCAGGAGACCATCGAGCGCACGCTGCGCTCGTTCGAGATCTATACGGTCACGGCCGCCATCTACTTCGTCATCTGCTTTCCCCTGACCCGGCTCGCCCAGCGGGCCGAGGCGCGCCTCGCGCGCCCGTCCTGACGTCGCTTTGCGCACGCTCCGTCCGGTGATATGAGTGGAGCATGGGCCGTGCGCTCGAGCTGATCCGCCGGTTGGAGACGAACGTCGGCCGCGCCCTGGTCGGCAAGCCGGAGGTGGTGCGCCTCGCCGTGATCGGCCTGGTGGCGCGCGGTCACCTGCTGATCGAGGACGTGCCCGGCGTCGGCAAGACCACGCTGGCCGCCGCGCTGGCGCGATCCATCGGCGCCGGCTTCCAGCGCATCCAGTTCACCTCCGACATGCTCCCGTCCGATATCCTCGGCGTCTCGGTCTGGCAGCCCGAGCGCAGCGCGTTCGTCTTCAAGCCGGGCCCCCTCTTCACCAACATCGTCCTGGCCGACGAGATCAATCGAACCACCCCGAAGACCCAATCGAGTCTGCTGGAAGCGATGAATGAAACCCAGGTGTCGCTCGACCACTCGACGTACCAGTTGCCGCGTCCCTTCATGGTGCTCGCGACTCAGAACCCGCTCGAGTACGAGGGGACGCACCCGTTGCCCGAATCGCAGCTCGACCGGTTCCTCTTGCGCATCCGGATCGGCTACCCCGCGAGCGGCGACGAGAAGACGATCCTGCGCGGCACCGGTGTGCCGTCGGCGGACGCGCTCGTCCCGGTGCTCGGCGTCGAGGAGGTGCTCCACCTCCAGGCGGAGGCCGAGCGCGTGCACGCCGAGGAGCCGATCCTCGATTACGTGATGACGCTCGTCGCGGCGACGCGCGCGTCGCCGCTCCTCCCGCTCGGCGTGAGTCCGCGCGGCGCGCTCGCGCTCCTCCGCGCGGCGCGCGCGTGGGCGCTCGCCGACGGCCGCGACTACCTCGTGCCCGACGACGTCAAGACGCTCGCCGTTCCGGCGCTCGCCCACCGCGTGCTCGTGCGGGGCGCCACCGGCCGGCCGCGCGACGGCGGCGTCGATGCCGAGTCCGTCATCCGCGCCATCGCCCACGAAGTCCCGGTGCCGCGGTGACGCGCGGTGAGCCACCGGGGATGGGTCGCCGGGCGGGGGGCGGCTCGACCACGCGGCTCGCGTGCGCATGACCCGTCGTGGCTGGGCTCCATCGCGGCGCCGTGACGTCCGCATTCGACGCGGCGGGAACGGGTCTCGCTACCCCCCGCCCGGCGACCCATCCCCGGTGACTCCCGCGTGACATCTGGGCGTCGGGTCGGCTGGTGGCTCGCGTGGCCGCGACGCACGCTCTGGCCCACGCGCGACGGCTGGTGGTGCCTCGGCGCCGCGCTCGGCCTCGGATTCGCCGCCATCAACACCGGGAACAATCTCTTCTATCTCCTCGTCTCGATGCTGCTCGGCCTGATCATCGTGTCGGGGGTGCTCTCCGAGCAGTCGATCCGTCGAGTGCGCGTCGAGCCCGCCCTGCCCGCCGAGCTCTTCGCCGGACAGGCCGCGCTCGTCGCGGCCCGGGTGGTCAACCGCAAGCGCTGGCGCACCTCCTACTCGATCACCGTCGAGGTCTTGGGCGGAGGGCATCGCGCGTATCTCGCGAAGCTCGAAGGGGGCGGCGCGCGGCTCGTCACGTGGCAGGAGACCCCACGGGCGCGGGGGCGCTGGCGGGTCGCGGGCTTCAAGGTCGCCACGCGGTTCCCGTTCGGCCTGTTCGTCAAGGCGGCGCAGCTCCCGCCGAGCGCGGAGGTTCTCGTCTACCCGGCCGTGAGCCCGATCTCGGCCGACCGGCGCCGTGAGCTCGCCGGCACCGGCGGCGCCCCCGCGCCTCGTCGGGGCCGCGGGCATGGCCTCCACAATCTGCGCGAGTATCGGTTCGGCGACGACCCCCGGCTCATCCACTGGCGGTCGAGCGCCAAGTCCGCCGCGTTGATGGTGCGCGAGCTCGAGGCCGACGCGGGGCTCGACGCCCGGCTCGTGCTCGAGGGGACCGGGCGCGGCGATCCCGAGCGGCTCGAGCGCGGCCTCGCCGAGGCGGCGTCGCTCGCCGTTCACCTCCTCGAGAAGGGCGCCGCCGTCGAGCTGGTCGGACCCGGCGTCCACGTCCCGCTCGGCAGCGGGCTCGCGCAGCGCACGCGCGTCCTCGCCGCGCTCGCCCTCTTCGATCCCGGCGCTCCCGCCGAGCCGACGCGGGTCGTCCCTCCCCCGTCCGACGCGCGGCTCCGCGAGCTCCGCGTGCCGCTCGGCTGAGCGTGTCGCACTTCGTGGCGCTCCGCCTCGCGACGCTTCTCCTCGCGTGCGACGGCCTCGCGGCCCTCGAGCTCGCGGGGCTGGTCAGCGACGCGGGCACCGTGGCGGCCGCGCTCGCCGCCCTCGCGACGTGGTGGAACGAGCCGCTCCGCGACCGGGTGAACGCGGTGCCGGGGCTCGCGCGCGGGTTCGTGCTCGTCGCCGCGCTCGCGTCGGCGGTCGACCTCGGCTACCTCGCGGCCTCGATGCTCGACGGCCTGGCGCGGCTGCTGCTCTTCCTGCTCCTCTACCGCCTCGCGATGCGCAACGCCGTGCGCGATCTGCGCGACGTGGCGTTCCTCGCGTTTTTCATGCTGGTCGCCGCCGCGCCGTTCACCTTCGGAGTCGGCTACCTGTTCGTGTTCCTCGTCTTCCTCGTGGCGGGCACGTGGATGCTGATGCTCTACCACATCGCCGTCGAGTCCGAGCGGGCGACGGCCCGCCCCGACGCGCCGGTGGCGGGCCTCGGCCGAGACCTCCTCGGGCTGTCCCTCGGAGCCTCGGTCGCGACGCTCGCCATCACGGGCGCGCTCTTCTTCGTGATTCCGCGCATCGGTCAGGCGGCCCTCACGCTCCGGACCCACACGCCCCGGATGGTCACCGGCTTCTCCGAGCGCGTGGAGCTCGGCTCGTTCGGCCAGATCGAGACTGACGGCGCGATCGCCATGCGCGTGCGCATCCCCGAGCAGGCGGTGGGCGAGCCCGACCGGCTCCCGGGCCTCCGGTGGCGGGGGGTCGCCCTCGACACCTACGACGGGCGCGCGTGGTCGGTCGCGCGGCGCGAGCGGTCGGAGCTCTGGCGCTCGCCGACGGGGGAGTTCGAGCTCGGACGTTTCCAGGCGATGGGGCCCGTCCTCATCCAGGAGGTCTACCTCGAGCCCTTCGGCACCGACATCCTCTTCGCGGCGCCGCGTCTGCTGCACCTCTCGGTGCGCGCCAACGCGATCGTCGTCGACGACGCGGGCGGCGTCTCCGTGCAGAACGCGGCCGCGCGGTTCCGCTATATCGCACAGTCCGAGCTCGAGTCGGGCGCCTCCTGGTCCGGCGAGCCGCTCGACGGGGAAACGCGCGCCCGGTTTCTCCAGCTCCCGCCGCTGTCGGCCGCGGTCCGGGCGCTGGCCCGCGAGGTCACGGCGGGCACGCGCGGGGCGCGGGAAGCGGCGGCGGTCCTGACGGCGCACCTTTCCGGCCGGTATCGCTACTCGCTGGCGCTCCGACGGACGACGACACTCGATCCGGTGGAGGAGTTCCTCTTCGTCCAGCGGTCGGGCAACTGCGAGTACTTCGCCGCCGCGCTCGCGGTCATGCTCCGGTCGCTCGACATTCCGGCGCGTGTGGTGAACGGGTTCCAGCGGGGCGAGTGGAACCCCTACGGCCGGTACTTCATCGTTCGGCTCCTCGACGCGCACTCCTGGGTCGAGGCGTACGTGGACGGCGCGTGGGCGACCTTCGATCCCTCGCCGCGCGGCAGCGTCGAGCCCGGGGGGCCGCCCGCCGCGGTGGCGCTCTACCTGGACGCGCTGCGGGTACGCTGGTACCGCTACGTCGTCGGCTGGAGCCTTCAGGACCAGGTGCTGGCAGCCGTCAGGCTCCATCAGGCGGCGCTCGCCTGGCGTCTCTCGGCGCCCGACCTCCGCGCGTGGCGAGCCCTTCCCCGAGGGCTCGTCATGCTGGCGGCGCTCGTCGCGCTGCTCGCCGTGCTCCTCGCCTCCCGCCGTCGTGGCGCCGCCGACGCGCGCGCCGCCCTGCCGACCTTTTACGCGCGGGCGCTGCGGACGCTCGCCCGTCGCGGGCTCCGGCCGGGCGACGGGGAGACGGCGCGCGAGTTTGCGCAGCGGGTCGAGGCCGCGGTCCCCCCGTGCGCCGAGCCGCTCGCGCGGCTCACGACAGCGTACGAGCAGGTCCGCTTCGGGATCCGACCGCTCACGACGGAGGAAGCCACAATGATCGAACGATCGGTCTTGGAACTACGGAGCCGGGTCGCGCCTTTCTCAGGCCACCCACGATCTGCCGCGGCCTCGCGGCCCCCGCTCCAGTAGATGGGCACCCGAGACCTGGAGATCGCCCGCGCGGTCAAGCTCCGGCCGGTCGAGCAGGTCGCCGAGACGCTCGGCCTCGACCCCGACGATCTCGAGCCCTACGGCACCTACAAGGCCAAGGTTCGCTGGAAGGCGATCGAGCGGTCTCGCGTGCGGCCCGATGGCGCGCTCGTGCTCGTGACGGCGATGACGCCGACGCCGGCGGGCGAGGGGAAGTCGACGATCGCGATCGGTCTTGCCGACGGCCTGCGCAAGCTCGGCTCGCGGTCGATCGTCGCGCTGCGCCAGCCCGCGCTCGGGCCGGTCTTCGGCGCCAAGGGTGGCGCGACCGGCGGCGGTCGCGCGCAGGTCGCGCCGATGGAGGAGATCAACCTCCACTTCACCGGCGACATCCATGCGGTCGGAGCCGCCCACAACCTGCTGGCCGCGATGGTCGATAACCACCTGGTGCAGGGCGACGCGCTCGCGCTCGACTCACGGAAGATTTTCTGGAAGCGCGTCGTGGACATGAACGACCGCGCCCTCCGGAACGTCATCGTCGGGCTGGGCGGTCCCGCCCACGGCGTGCCGCGCGAGAGTGGCTTCGAGATCACCGAAGCCTCCGAGCTCATGGCGATCCTCTGTCTGGCGACGGACCTCCGCGACTTCAAGGCGCGTGCGGAGCGCGTGGTCGTGGGTGCGACCGCGGGCGGCGACCTCGTGAGCGCCGGGCAGCTCCACGCCGCGGGCGCGATGGCGGCCCTCGTCAGGGAGGCGCTCAAGCCCAACCTGGTCCAGACGCTCGAGGGGACGCCGGCGCTCGTCCACGGTGGGCCCTTCGGCAACATCGCCCACGGCTGCTCGAGCCTCATCGCCACCCGCCTCGGTCTCAAGCTGGCGGAGGTCGTCGTCACCGAGGCCGGCTTCGCGACGGACCTCGGCGCCGAGAAGTTCGTCGACATCAAGTGCCGGACGGGCGGGCTGGCGCCTGCCTGCGCGGTGGTCGTGGCGACGGTCCGCGCGGTGAAGGTTCACGGGCTCGAGAATCTCGCGAAGCACGTCCAGAACGTACGCCGCTTCGGCCTGGCGCCCGTCGTGGCGCTCAACCGGTTCGCGACCGACCCCGACGCGGAGGTCGCGGCGATCCTCGAGGCGTGCCGCGCGATGGGTGCCCGCGCCGAGGAGGTGCGTGCGTGGGAGCTCGGCGGCGCGGGCGCCACCGGTCTGGCCCAGGCGGTGCTCGATGCGGTCCGCTCCGCCGACCCCGCCGCGTTCCGCTACCTGTATCAGGACGACTGGACGCTCGAGAAGAAGATCGAGACGATCGCCACCGAGATCTACGGCGCCGACGGCGTGCGGCTCATGCCCGCGGCGGCGACGAAGCTCGAGCACTGGCAGGCGGCGGGCTACGGCCGACTCGCCGTGTGCATGGCGAAGACTCAGAACTCGCTCTCGGACGACGCGAAGAAGCCCGGCAGGCCGCGGGGCTTCACCGTGAGCGTCCGCGAGGCGAAGCTCGCGGCCGGGGCCGGATTCGTCATCGCCTACACCGGTGATATCCTCACGATGCCCGGCCTCCCGAGAGTGCCGGGCGCCGAGTCGATCGACATCGATCTCGACGGCAACATCGTGGGCCTCTTCTGAGCCCGGGTGGCGATGGTCGCTTGGCGCAGGCGAGACCCTGCTCGCGCGTGAGGTGACGATGTCGACCACCGTCTACGAGGCCTTCATGGCGACCGCCGCGACGGCGCCCGACAACGCCTTCCTCGTGGTGCCGCCGGCCCCGGGGCGCGCGTACCATCCCGACGGCGTCGAGCTCACGTACGCCCGCACGCGAGCCGAGGTCGTGAGGATGCGGGAGCTCTACGCCGCGGCGGGCTACGGCCACGGCCACCGCGTCGCGCTCTTGCTCGAGAACCGTCCGGAGTTCTTCTTCCACTACCTGGCGCTCAACAGCCTCGGGTGCGGGATCGTCCCGATCAACCCGGACTATCGGCACGACGAGATGCTCTACCAGATGGACCACTCCGAGGCCGACCTCGCCGTCTCGATCGCGAGCCGTGTCGCCGACCTGGACGCGGTCGCGCGCGAGCGCCTGAAGCCTCTGCCCGTCGTGAACGTCGAGACCATGCCCGCGAGGCTTCCGAAGCCTGGCCCGGTGCCCCGGGCGGGCGGGCCGTCACTCGACACCGAGTGCAGCCTCCTCTACACCTCGGGGACGACGGGACGGCCGAAGGGGTGCGTCCTCACGAACCTCTACTACCTGAACGCCGGCGCCTGGTACCGGGATCTCGGCGGACGCGTCACCTTCGAGCGAGGCCGGGACCGGATCCTGAACCCCCTCCCGCTCTTTCACATGAACTGCCAGGCGGTGACGGCGACGTGCGTGATCTTGACGGCGAACGGCCTGATCCTCCCCGAGCGCTTCAGCCCCACGCGCTGGTGGCGTGACGTGGTGGCGACGCGCGCGACCGTCATCCACTACCTCGGGGTGGTTCCGCCGCTGCTGCTCAACCAGCCGCGGGTCCCCGAGGAGACCCGGCACCGCGTGAGGTTCGGGCTGGGCGCAGGCGTCGAGCCCCAGCTCCACGAAGTCTTCGAGAAGCGGTTCGGGTTCCCGCTGATCGAAGTGTGGGGCATGACCGAGACCGGGCGGATCTTCGGCGACTGCCACGATCCGCGACAGACGTCGACGCGCGCCTTCGGCCGGCCCGGGGGGGAGTTCGAGGCGCGGGTGGTGGACGAGGGTGACCGCGAGGTCCCGCGCGGGACGGCGGGCGAACTCGTCGTGCGCTGCGCCGGCCCGGACGCCCGACGGGGATTCTTCTCGGGCTACCTCAAGAACCCGGAGGCGACCCAGGAGGCGTGGCGCGGCGGCTGGTTCCACACGGGCGACGTCGTGCGGCAGGCCGAAGACGGCATGCTCTATTTCGTCGACCGCAAGAAGAACATCATCCGGCGCTCGGGCGAGAACATCGCCGCCGCCGAGGTGGAGGCGGCCCTCCAGGCCCACGAGGCCGTGGCCCAGGTCGCGGTCCTCGCGGTGCCGGACGAGATCCGCGAAGAAGAGGTGATGGCCTGCGTCGTGCCGATGGCGGGCGCCCGGGCCGACCACGGGCTCGCCGAGCAGCTCGTCGACTGGTGCATGGACAGGCTCGCGTACTTCAAGGCGCCGGGCTGGATCCTCTTCGTCCCGGGCCTGCCGACCACCGGAACCCAAAAGGTGCAAAAGACCCAGATCTTCCCGCGCGGTGAGGACCCACGCTCCCGCCCGGACGTGATCGACCTCCGCGCGAAGAAGAAGCGGCGCTAGGGGCGAGCCGCGGCCTCGTGCTAACATCCGCTGTAGCTCCCCCTCACGGAGCCCCATGCTACGCGCGATTCTCCTCGGCACCGGTTCCCCGCCGCCCAACCCACGACGGCACGGCCCTGCGACGCTGCTCTCGCTCGAGGGCGAGTGCTTCCTCGTCGACGCCGGGTCGGGCGTCGGCGTCCAGCTCGTGCAGGTGGGCATGCGGCCCTACGACTGGCCCCGCGTCTTCATCACCCATCACCACTCGGATCACACGATCGACCTGGGGCACCTGTTGATCACGCGCTGGATCGTCGGCCAGAACGCGCCGCTCGAGATCTGGGGCCCGGCCGGGACGCGCGCGCAGGTCGCCCGGCTGCTCGACTACCTCGCGTGGGACGTCGAGGTGCGCCGCGCCCACATGCACGACCGGAAGCCGCCGGACGTGCGCGTGACGGAGATCGAGGAGGGCAGGCTGATCGAGGCCGGCGGCGTCACGGTGAGCGCGTTCCTCGTCGAGCACGACCCGGTGAAGCCTGCGTACGGCTTCCACTTCGAGGGCGGCGGCCGGAGCGTCGTCGTCTCCGGCGACACGCGGCCCTGCGAGAACCTCGTGCGCTGGGCGCAGGGCGTCGACTGCCTCGTCCACGAGTGCTGTGAGATGGCGAAGACGTCGTGGTCCCCCGGCTGCGGCTGGCCGACGATCGAGGACAAGATCAGGGACCTCGCCGCGTACCACACCCAGCCCGACCAGATCGGCCTGGTCGCGAGAGAGGCGCGCGTGAAGGCGCTCGTGATGAGCCATCTGATGCCCGGGTCCGACCCGGAGGCGCTCCGCGCCGCCGCCCGGGAGCACTACGCTGGGCCCGTCGTCGTCGGGGAAGATCTGATGGAGGTGTGATGCCGCAGAGCCCCACACCGCCCACCGGGCTCCGGGTGCTCGTCGTCGACGACGAGCCCGGCATCCGCCGCCTCATCCAGACCTCGCTCCGGGGCTGGGGCTACGAGGTCCTCGCGGCGTCCACAGGCGAGGAGGCGCTCGTGATCCTCGAGCGCGAGGACGCTCCGGCGCTCGCGATCCTCGACTGGACGATGCCGGGGATGGACGGGCTCGAGCTGTGCCGGAGGGTCCGCGAGCTGCCCAAGCCGCTCAAGCCCTATCTGATCTTCGTGACGGCGAGGGCGCGCACCCAGGACATCGTGACGGGCCTCACGGCCGGCGCGGACGACTACATCGTCAAGCCCTTCCAGCGGGAAGAGCTGCGTGCCCGGGTCCGGGTCGGCGAGCGGCTGCTCGAGCTCCAGGCGATCCTCGCCGACCGGGTCAAAGAGCTCGAGGACGCGCTCGCCCGCGTGAAGCTCCTCCAGGGGCTCCTACCGATCTGCTCGTACTGCAAGAAGGTGCGCGACGACCGGAACTACTGGCAGCAGGTCGAGAGCTACATCGAGGAGCACTCCGAGGCGCAGTTCACCCACGGCATCTGCCCGGAGTGTCGGACAAAGTTCGTCGAGCCCGAGCTCGAGCGCCTGCGCCAGCAGCGGCGCACGGACGAGTAGGTCGGGCTCCTAGGCCAGGTCGAACAGGAGGACTTCGGCCCCCGCGGCGCTGGCGATCGTGAGCCCCGGAGAAGTGCTTCTGCTCGTAGCCGGGCTCGAGCCCCTGCCGCTCGGGTGAGATCCACACCTGCAGGAAGTGTACGGGCTCGTCCTTCGAGTGGTTGTATTCGCTGTGCCGGACGCCCGTGCCCGCGCTCATGCGTTGCACGTCACCGGGCCGGATGACCGAGCCCGTCCCGAGGCTGTCCTTGTGCTCCAGGGCGCCGGCGAGCACATAGGACACGATCTCCATGTCACGGTGGCCGTGCGTCGGGAACCCCTGGCCGGGCTGCACGCGGTCCTCGTTGATCACGCGGAGGTTTCGGAAGCCCATGTACTTCGGGTCGTAGTAGTCCGCAAACGAAAAGGTGTGGCGCGTGTCGAGCCAGCCGTGGTCGGCGCGGCCCCGCTCCTGCGCGTGTCGGACGAGAATCATGTCGCGTCTTTAGAGTGGCGGCCGCTCGATCGGGATTCTGAGCTCGCGGACCGGCGGCGTGTAGCGCCTGGAGACCTAGCGAGACCTGGCGACCCTTTGACATCCCCGACGCACCTCCCGTACCGTGGGGTCGCGGTTGTCAAGATACCGCGTGTGCCCGGTGAGGTGGAGGCTCAGATGGAAGTCGAGGCGAAGGTCAAGGCGCTCGGGCTGGCCGTGCCGAATCTCGAGGACCTCTACCGGAGCAACCTCTCGGGCGCGCACTACGTCTCGCACTTTCCCGTGCAGAGCCTCCTCTACCTCTCGGGGACCGTACCCATCCGGGACGGGAAGCCCTACCTCACGGGTGTGCTCGGCCGGGACCTGACGGTGGCGCAGGGCTACGAGGCTGCGCGCTACGCGGCGCTCACGACGCTGGCCGCCGTCAGGTACGCGCTCGGCGACCTGGACCGGGTGCAGCAAGTCGTCCACATGACCGGCTTCGTCAATTCGGCGCCGGGCTTCAACGACCAGCCTCGCGTGGTCAACGGCGCGGCCGACCTCCTGGTCGAGCTCTACGGCGACCGGGGCAAGCCGACGCGCGCCGCGATTGGCTGCCAAGGGCTCGGGGGTGGGGCCTCGGTCGAGATCGTGGTGACACTCTCCTTCTCTGGCAGAGACGTGAGGCCGCCGCTCGCCCGGGACAACTTCGCGAAGTAGCCGCCTCTGCAGGGATCTGGCGGGCTGGCGGGCCTCCCAAGCGTCCGCTCCGTGGCGCCATCCTGGCCGGACCGTCCAAGAACTTATCGGCTTCGCTCTGCGTCATCGGGCCCCGCCCGACGTCAAAAGGGAGGCGACTCAGGGAAAGCCCACCGGAAATTCAATAGCTTTCCGGATTGGAGCCTCGGCTGGCAGGGGGCTTGCTAGAATGAC
>QHSA01000213.1 GCA_003220315.1 Candidatus Rokuibacteriota bacterium | reverse complement strand
CCCCGCCCTGCGACCCTGCTCCATGGCCTTCCCCACCAAAACAGTGAGTCGGCTCCTCCAATGTTCCCGACCTCGGCTTCCGTCGGGGCCCTTCTCTCGACGCTTCTGCCGGTGTTCGCTCTGCTACGGCCCGCGCGGTTGCTCGCCCTCCTGGACCGATCCGACCTGGAGAGACATCGCTCTCCGGCCGCCGAGGACTTTTTACCCGAGCTTTCCCGCGGAAGGTCACCCTCCCCGCGAGTCGGATATCGCTACACGGCGCCCGGGGGCGGACACCGTGACCGGACTTTCACCGGTTGGAGCACTGCCGTTACAAGTCTGCACGTTTTGGCGAAGGACAACCTTCAGTAACGTCGATTTGCCGGTGCCATTGGGGCCGAGCACGCATCGCACCTGCCCGCGGGGCCTCGACCGAGACGCCTCGGAGAATGTCGACGCCCCGCAGGTAGCCCGCCACCAGGCCTCGCGCGACGAGCCGGGAGGCCGTGGTGAGGGGCTCGCTCGTCATGTCAGAGCCCCGCATAGGCGGCCAGCACGGCCTGATCCGCCCGCACCGCGTCCGGCTCACCGTCGGCGATCTTGCTCCCGTGACGACGAGGCGGCCGCGGACCATGGCGCCGAACTGGTCAGCTGCGACCGTCGCGCCGCAGTCATTTACGAGCCCTACAGCGTTCGGACTCATTTCCCGTGAGTTCGCCTCTTCGCAGCGAGAGTGAAGGTCAAGGACAACCTCTCTTGCCTTGACTCGGTGTTCGACGTCACCTACACTTCGCTCGCATTTCGGGAGGATGACGTCGTGGATCGGGTCCCTACCATCTGAGCTGGAGGCTGGGTATGCGCATTGCTCGACGAGCCCTTGCAGCGGTGATCGTGGCCGCGGTTGTCGCATCGGCGGGTTTCAACGCCGCCTCCGCCCTCGAGCAGAAGCCTGCGTTGAGCGTCGAGGTGGCCGAGAAGGCGGCGATGGCGTGCGACAAGTACGCCAGAGCCAAGGGGTGGAAGATGAACATCGCGGTGCTCGACGACGGTGGGGGGCTGCTCTACTTCCGGCGCGACCCGGCCTCCTTCCGGGGGAGCGTCGATATCTCCATCAACAAGGCCTGGACCGCCACCCAATTCGGTTTCCCGACGCGGCTCTTTGGCGAGTCGATCGTCAAGGCCGCGGACGGGATCCAGTACACGCCCCGCCTGATCATTTTCCCCGGTGGGCTGCCCATCAAGGCCGGAGAAGTGCTCATCGGGGGGATCGGCGTCAGCGGAGCGACCGGAGATCAGGACGAGGAGTGCGCCAAGGTCGGGCTGGACGCCGTCAAAGAGATGTTGAAGTAAAGGGAAGGTGAGCCGCGCGGCGCGACTCACCTTCCATCGTCCTACGCCAGAGGCTACACGAGAGGCCCAGGCTTCCTGAGGTACCGGTCCTTGATCGCGCCCGCGGTCCAGTAGGCGAGCGCACCCACGGTTCCGGTGGGGTTGAACGACGAGATCTGCGGGAACGCGCTGGCACCCACGACGAAGACGTTGTGGGCATCCCAGGACTGGAGATATCGGTTGACGACGCTCTTGGTCGGGTCGCTCCCCGTCATGGCGCCGCCGACCTGGTGGATGATCCCGTACGGCACGCCCGCGTCGAAGTGCTCGCCGAGGCCATAGCTACCGTAGTGACTCGCCCCCATCGCACGGGCAACCTTCTCGCCGATGCCGGTCAAGTATTGGCTCAACTTCCGCTCGTTGGGTCCGAAGTCGTAGGTCAAGCGCAGCAGCGGATTGCCCCAGTAGTCCCGGTAGGTCGGGTCGAGCGACAGATAGTTGCCGCGGTAAGAGAGATGATCGTGGAGGCCGACGATCTGCGCCGACCTGTTGTAGTAGTAGGCAACCGACTTCTTCCAGGCCGAGCCCCACGTCGGCGTGCCCGGGGGCGTCGGCTGAAACGTGAGCGGTCCCCACCCCATCGCCAGGATCTGAATGATCGCGCCGCCCACGAACCCGAGGCCGGCGTGGTCGAAGTTGTCGCCCTGAAGGTCGGCGATCGACGTGCAGAGCGCGCCCGCGCCCATGAACGGGTTGGTGATCACTTCCTTGTCGAATTGCATCGGGACGTAGGGCAGCCCGGCATGCCAGGCGTAGTTTTTGCCGACGACCCCGGTGCCTGTCGCCGGATCGTAGGGCTTGCCAAGGCCCGACAGGAGGAGCAGGTGTGTGTTCGACCAGGTGAATGCGGTGAGCAGGATGATGTCGGCGGGCTGTTCGAACTCGCGTCCGTGGGCATCCACGTAGGTCACGCTCGTCGCGCGGTTGCCGCTGACGTTGATTCGTTGGACCGCCGCGTGGCTGCGAAGCTCGTAGTTTCCCGTCTTGAACGCGGCCGGTAGTACGGCGGTTTGCGGGGTGGCCTTCGCGGCGACCTCGCACGGGTAGTTCATGCAGTAGCCGCAGTAGAGGCACGCGCCCATGGTGATGCCGTCCGGGTTGGTGTAGGGGCGACTCATCTGGGCCGCGGGAACCGGGAAGGGGTGATAGCCGAGATCGGTCGCGGCCTTCGTGAACAGCGTCTCGACGTAGCTTCGCGTCAGGGGCGGGTTGGGGAAGTCCCTCGTCCGGGCGCCCTCGAACGGGTTGCCGCCCGGCCTGATCGTGCCCTGGATGTTGCCAGCGGTTCCGGAGATGCCGCACGTGTACTCGAACTTGTCGTAGGACGGCTCGAGCTCCTCGTAGGTCATCGGCCAGTCCTGGATCGTGGCGTCAGCGGGAATGGCGTTCGCCCCATACCGCTCCGTCGTCATCTTCTTGGTCTTGAAGTCCCACGGGTGATGACGCCAGGTCCAGCCAGCCCAGTGGAAACCTGCGCCGCCGACCCCTTGACCCCAGGGAAAGGGGCCGTGCCGCCGCATGGGCCGGGCGACCTCGCGATAGTCGTTCCGGAACGTCAGCGTGGAGCGCGAGGTCTGCTCGAACAGCTCCAGCTGCCGGTCGTATTTGTACTGGTCGTGCGTCTGCGGCAGCGCGAAGTCTGCCTGGGTGCGGTTGTCGCCGCGTTCGAGCCCGACCACCTTGAGCCCTGCTTGAGCCAGCTCCTTCCCCAGGATGCTGCCCGCCCATCCGACGCCGACGGTCACGACATCTACTGGCTTCAGTCTCGTCGCCATGTGTATCTTCCCTCCTCACACGAAGAAGGTCGTCTTCGTGTGCGCGGCGTCCGCCGTTTGGCGGTCGCTCGGTGACGGGACGGGAGCCGTCGTTGGCCGGATGACGCCGGCCGCAGCGTTTTGATGGATCGGATGTCCGTGCTCGTCGACAGGAACCCGCGCCCGCAGCGCGCCGAGGTCCACGGGCGCGACGTCGTACGGTTCGTTCTTGCCGATGGTCGTGGCATAGTTGGCCGCGACACCCGGGAAGCCGACCAGCTTCCAGCCGATCATGTCCCGGTTTCCCCCGTACACGGGATCGGAGAAAAAGCCGTCTTTCGTGTCGGACAGGAGCTGACCGAAGAACGTGGCGCCCGGAACCTTCTCGAGGCCGATGCTCTGGAGAGCGTTCAGGACCTCGTCCTGCGCGCCTGCATCGAGCTGGGCGAAACGCTTCCCGTGCTTCTCCTCGCAGTACCGATTCGTCGCGGCGATGCCGGCGCGGTACACCTCCGGCGGCGTCAGGGGCAACTGATATCCCTGGTACCGGGTCGTGTCGCCGAACGGCCCCTGATTGTAGAAACGCGCTCCGGAGCCGTATTCGGACGTCATCAGCCGATCGATGAAGTACGAGACGTCGGCTTCGAGCGCGCCCTGGCCGAGATCGTCGTTCGGAATCAGGCGCGCGATGGCCGCCTCGATGAACTCGGCTTCGGTCGGATTGAAGAACGTGTACGCCTTCTGCAGGCTGCCCAGATCAGCGACGGGAAGGACGTCTCGTTGGGCGTGTGGGGAGCCTGCGATGGCCTCGCGCGTTCCGAGGGCCGCCACGGCGGTGGCCAGAACCGCGAGAAACTCGCGCCGATCAATCATGGCTGACCTCCTCTCCGGTCCCATGCATTGCTCAGTCGGGGCACCGACAACTGGCTTGTCGAGTGCGGGCTATGGATGGTCTCTGCGTCGGGTCTGGTGGGGAACGACCTCGTGAGAGCCTAGGGATGGGCATCGGCCGCGGCCTCCAAGTACCTCGGCGAGTCGAGGTGCGCCGACTCTATGCTCCGCCGCCAGGGGTGTCAAGGAGCCGATCGGCCTGAGTCCGGTAGTTCGGAGTCCGGTAGTTCGGACCAACGACGATGCGTGCAGGTCGGTACGCGGAGCTTCAACTTCCCGTCATCGAAGCGCTTCATCGATACGAGATCGGACTTGCTGAGCTGCCGGCGCGCACGGTGCGCCGCTGCGGAACGGAGTGGACATTCGCCCGGATCGGAGAAGTCACCAGCGGCGCGGATCACATCTTCCTCAGCGTCGACATGGACGTCCTCGATCCTGCACACGCGCCTGGCGTCGGGTGGCACGAGCCCGACGGTCTGACGAGCGGTGAACTGCTCGATCTGCTCGTTGCGCTTGCGCCGCGCGTGGGCGGCTTTGCGTTGAACGAAGTCAATCCGCTGACCGATGCGGGACCGAAGACGACGATTCTCGCCGCGAACCTAGTTTTCCAGTTCGCGGTTGCCGCCGCAGTAAGAAATGAGGGATGACGAACGTAGTTTCTCACACGGGCTTCGATATCGCGTTAGGGTATGCGTGAAGTATTGCAAGCCTGCAGCTCAATCGCACCTTTGGTGCGAAGGTTGGTGTCGTCCCTGAAAACTGGTATGGAACCGTAGAACATATTCGTTCTACGTGGTCAACCTATGAGTTGGGAGTCGAACCGCTCACGTGCCCTAGACTGTCCCGGGTCGTATTAGTGTTGACACTTTCGATGGCAAGCAAAGAGGGCCATCCGGCCTATCGTTCCCAGAGTGACAACCCCCTGCAAGGGACCACTTTGGGAGGATCGCCCGATGACCCTCGACGACAGCGTACACGGAATGCGCCTGCGGGTCATGCAACGCGCGCAGGCACTCGGCAACGTCAGCGCGGTTTGCCGGGAGCTGGGGATCTCGCGCACCCTGTTCTACCGGTGGCGGAAGCGTTGCGAGCGCTATGGGGTCGACGGCGTGCATCCGAGGCGGCAGCGCGCGCGCCGTGGGCGCCCGGTGCAGGTGCCGCCCGAGATCGAACGGTTGGTGCTCAGCGTGGCGATCAGCACGGCGACCTGGGGCTGCGGGCGGATCGCGGCGTACCTCACCCGTGGCTGGCGGCTCAAAGTCGCGCCGAGCACGGTGCAGCGGGTCTTGCGGCGAGCCGGCTTGGCCACGCGTCGCGCGCGGCTGACGGTGCTCGAGCACCAGGCGGCGCGGACCGCCGGGCTGCTGACCGAGCGCACGCGCCAGCGGCTGTGGCGCGCGCGCTACGGGCGGACGCGCCACGTCGAGGCCACCGAGCCGGGGGAGCTGGTCTGTCTGGACACCTTCTACATCGGCAATCTCAAGGGGGTCGGCAAGGTCTGGCAGATCACGGCCTGCGACGCCGCGAGCTCCTATGGCGTGGCGGCGCTGCTGCCGACCCACACGGCGGCCGATGCCGCCGCGTTCTTGCGCGACGTCCTCGGGCCGCTCTTTCGCCGGGCGGGCTGGCCCCTGCGGCGCGTCCTGACCGACGGGGGCCCCGAGTTCCACGGAGCCTTCGATGAGGCCTGTCGGCAGCTCGGCCTGCGCCACACCCGCACGAAGCCGCGCCATGCCTGGACCAACGGCTTCGTCGAGCGCCTGCAGGGCACGATCCTGCAAGAGCACTGGCGCGTGGCCTTCCGGCGTCGATACTTCACCAACCGCTCGGCGCTGCACCGCTCGCTGGCCGAGTTCATGCGCTACTACAACGACGAGCGGCCGCATCAAGGCTACCGGCTCCGCGGCCGGACACCTTCCACGCTCGTCTGGGGCGCCGTCAAGGCATGACTTCATGGAACGCTCTGGGACAGTCGAAGTGTCAACACCGTTTCGAACCTGGACACCCTAGACTAGAGGGCGTGGACGGAAAGCGTTCGCGGAGGAGTCAACGAAAACTAAGTTGGTGGCCCCAGCGGCATTCGAACCCGCGTCTCGGTCTTGAGAGGGCGAGCCCATGGGTAGCAATTCCACCAACTTCCCTGACGGGTGCCACGGCCCGGTGCCATGCGAGACCGCGAAATTGCTCCGAATCCGGCTACTCATTCAATGATCTCCAGCCGGGCGCGGGCGATACCTCCGGTTGGGACAGAACCCGAAACCTAGCCTCTTCTCGGCGTGCTGCCAGTCTTCGTTGCTTTCGAGCCGCCTCAGCAACACCAGCACGTCTTCACGCGCCATTGAACGGGCGGCGCGCGACGGCTCATAGCCGTCCTTGTAGATCGCGATCTCTGAGTCACCAATTCCCATCATCCACAGAGGAGGAACGGTGACGTTCCATGCGGTCTTCGGTGGAATCGTGAACCTTCCCGCGTCGTCCGTCTTCGTCGCATAGTACGTCGTACATCCCTCCGCGGTGCCCACGAGCACCACGCCTCCCTTCGTGTACGATGCGAGCACGGTCGCGTCCACGACAGGCGTCTGGGTGCCCGCTTCCAGCACGATCCCCGTCGATCCGGGAAGTCGGTGAGACGTCACACACCCCGACACTGCCAACAGCACCGTCAGCAAACCGAACGAGACCAGCTTCGGACTCACCATGAGGAGCTTGTCACTGCGAGCATTTTCCGAACAGCATCGGCGATCGCGAGCACGATCACATCTGGATCCTCAGGGATTCCGGCCTTGTGCGAAGCAAACATCCTGGGAGTAGACTCGGTACGCGATTTGATCAGGACCCCGGCGCGAACACGAAGACGCTCAAGGTCAAAGTCTTGTCTCCGGACGGCGGGGAGACAGTTGCTTGCGACCACTGGAGTTTGTGCGGGCTATCTCTTGCATGCTGCTAACAACCATTGGATCTTGCCGCGGCGGACCGTTCCTCTCGTGCGCGATGAGCCACTACCGAAGGCGGGGCTGAGAATGATCGACTTCACGACCAAGAGGGTGCTGACTTTCGACTGCTACGGGACGTTGATCGACTGGGAGACCGGCATCCTCGCCACTCTGCAGCCGATCCTGACCGACCACGGCGTGACGGCCGATCCTGAGCACCTCTTGACACTCTATGGGGA
>QHSA01000133.1 GCA_003220315.1 Candidatus Rokuibacteriota bacterium | reverse complement strand
GATGGTGGCCATTCGGGTTTTCGCCACAAAAACCCAGCGCTTACGTTAACAGGAGTAAGCCGGTTACGACAAAAGTTCTATACCGGGAGACTGTTAGAATAGGCGAACCAACCTGACATGTCTAGACGCCTGATTAGCCGTCGCCACTTTCTTGGTTTACCCCTCACGTTCCTCCTGGCTCCGCACGTCGCTTGGCCGGCCCGGGGCTGGGCCGCCACCACCTCCGAGGAGCGGAAAAGGACGTACACCGCGGACGTTGGCATCCTCTACGGCCTGCTCAGTTTTCGCCTGGACGGGGCCCTCAGCGAGGCGATCGACCGGGCCGCCGGCCACTATCAGGTCACGATCGCGGGGGAGGGAGACGGCATCGCCAACCGAATCGAGTCCCGTGGGCTCCTCCGGGACGGGCGCTGGGTGCCGCTCGAGGGGCGCTCCTGGTTCAGCGTGAAAGGTCGGGAATCGCGCTCGGAGGTCCGCTACGACTGGGTCCGCCGCACCGTCGAGTACCACTTCCGCGGCGAGACCTTCTTCCTGCGCCGCCTGCGCATCGGCGACGATCTCGTGCAGGTGCCCGAGGGGGTGCATGTGGACGACTCCATCAGCGCGACCCTCAACTATGCGGATGGCGTCTGGCCCGCCCGGGTGGACGGGAGCTACGAGACGTACCTCGTCCGGCGAAAGCGGATGGACAACGAGGGCCCGGACGACGTCCAGCGGCTGTACCGCGCCGAGCTGGTCCCGTTCGCGCTCAAGGTGGACGCCGACCCGGTCTCCGGCAAGCCCACGGCGCTCTGCGACCTGACGGGCTTCTCGTCGTGGGCGAAAAAGGGCGAGCCCGCCCGTGTCACGTTCGGTCGCGACCGGCGTCCCGAGCTGATGTCGATGTCGCTCATCCTTGGCACCTCCGTGAAGATCGAGCTGCGGTCGGTCTAGGTGCACGACCTCGTCACGCTGGGCGAGGTGCTCCTGCGACTGGCGATCCCGTCGCCCGGCCGCTTCGAGACCGCGCGCCAGCTCGACGTCCAGATCGGCGGCGCCGAGGCGAATGTCGCGGCGGCCTGTGCACGGCTCGGCCTGAAGGTAGCCTGGATTTCCGCCCTCCCCGCGAACCAGTGGGGCGAGCGGATCCGGCGCGAGCTCGTGGGGCACGGCGTCGATTGTGCCCACGTCCGTATGACCGAGCACGCCCGCGTCGGCGTCTACTTCCTCGAGTACGGAGTGCCGCCGCGGCCGGTCCGCGTGCTCTACGACCGCCAAGACTCCGCGTTTGCGCGGCTCACGGAGGGTGACGTGGACTGGGAGCCGGTGCGGCGCGCCCGACTCGTCCACCTGACCGGTGTCACGCCGGCGCTCGGCGAGGGCGCCAGAGGATTGGTGCGGCGCGCGATCCGCGAGGCGTCCGCGTTCTCGTTCGACGTCAACTACCGCGCGAGTCTCTGGGCGCCGGCCGACGCGCGGCTGTTCCTGGATGCGGTGCTCCCCGAGGTTCGCTATCTCTTCCTCGGCCACGCGGAGGCGCGAACGATCTTCAGCCTCACGGGCACGGCCGAGCAGACGCTCGAGGCGCTGGCGCGGCTGGCGCCGAGGGCGACGGTGAGCCTCCAGCTGGGCGAGGCGGGGTCGCTGGTGCTCGACGGGGGCCGCGTCTACCGTCCGCGGCGCGTGCCGGCGGTCCAGGTGGTCGATCCGATCGGTGCGGGCGACGCCTATGTCGCCGGATTCCTCTGGGCCGTGCTCCAGAAGCGCGAGCTCCAGGAGGCGGTGGACGTCGGCACGGCCGTCGGCGCCCTCAAGTGCTCGATGTGGGGCGACATCGCGCTGGTCACGCCGCGTGACGTCGAGGAGGTCCTCGGCGGTGGGCCCGACGTCCGTCGTTGATCGCGGCGTAGTATAGTCGTAGGCGGATGGCGGCGGACCGCATCCTCGACCGCCTGAACGACACGCAGCGCGAGGCCGTCACACACGACGCCGGCCCCCTCCTCATCATTGCCGGCGCGGGCACGGGCAAGACCACCGTCATCACCCGCCGCATCGCCTGGCTCATTGCCCAGAAGAAAGCCCGGCCCGAAGAGATCCTGGCGCTCACCTTCACCGACAAGGCCGCGGCCGAGATGGAAGAGCGCGTCGACACCCTCGTGCCCTACGGGTACGCGGACGTCGAGATTGCCACCTTCCACGCGTTCGGTGACCGGCTGCTGCGCGAGCACGCCCTCGAGCTCGGGCTCCAGCCCGACTTCCGCGTCCTGAACCGCGCCGAGCAGGTCATCTTCCTCCGCGACCGGCTCTTCCAGTTGCCGCTCGAGCGCTACCGGCCGCTGGGTGATCCGACCCGACACCTCCAGGCGCTCATCACCCTGATCAGCCGCTGCAAGGACGAGGACATCTCGCCCGAGGAGTACGCGGCCCACGCGGACCGCCTGGCGGCCCTCGCCCACGCGGCGCCCGAGGACGAGGCGCTGCGGGAGCGCGCCGCCCAGCAGCTCGAGCTCGCGCGAACCTATGCGAAGTACCAGGAGCTGATGGGCGCGAGCGGCGCCATCGACTTCGGCGACCAGATCGTCCACGCCCTCAGGCTCCTGCGCTCGCGACCGTACGTGCTCGGCGGGCTCCAGCGGAAGTACAAGTACATCCTCGTCGACGAGTTCCAGGACACGAACTGGGCCCAGTTCGAGATCGTGAAGCTGCTCGGCGCGCGGCACACGAACGTCGCCGCCGTTGGCGATGACAATCAGGCAATCTACCGCTGGCGCGGCGCGGCGGTGTCGAACTTCCGGGTCTTTGTCCGACACTTCCCCCGGGCCCGTGTCGTCATCCTCACGGAGAACTATCGCTCGCACCACCGGATCCTCGACGCGGCGTACCGACTCATCCTCAACAATCCCGACCGGCTCGAGGAGAGCGACGAGGGCCGGCGATACGGAGTCACCAAAAAGCTCGCCGCAGCGCGCGAGCCCGACGGCCCCGAGCCCCAGCACCTCCACTTCGAGACCGCGACGCAGGAGGCGGACGCGGTCGCGCAATCGATCGCCGAGCGGGTCGCCGACGGGGTGTGGAGGTACGACGACGTGGCCATCCTCGTCCGCTCGAACGCGGACGCCGACCAGTTCCTGCGCTCGTTGAACCTTCGAGCGATCCCCTGGACCTTCTCGGGCAACGCGGGACTCTACGGGCGGCCGGAGATCCGCCTGCTCATCGCGTTTCTCCGCGCGGTGGCCCATCCGGACGACTCGGTGAGCGTCCACTACCTCGCGTCGTCCGACCTCTACCAGGTGCCGATCGTGGACCTCACCCGCTGCGCGACCTACGCGGACCGCCGCCACCGGTGGCTGTTCGACGTGTTCCGCACGGTGGAGACGATCCGCGAGCTGCGCGACGAGGTGGACGCGGAGGGGCTCGAGGCGATCCGTCGCCTGGTCGCCGATCTCACGCGGTACATGGAGCTGGCGCGGGAGATGCCGACCGGCGAGCTGCTCTACCAGTTCCTCGTGGACTCGGGCTGGCTCGCGCGCATGTCGAAGGCCGCCACGGCGCGGGACGAGGCCGAGGTGCAGAACGTCTCGAAGTTCTTCCGTCGCATCCAGGACGCCTCGAAGGCGCTCCGCTACGACAACGTGCGGGAGTTCGTGAACCACCTCGACGCGCTGATCGACGCGGGTGAAGACCCGGCCGTCGCCGAGGCGGAGGTCGAGACGCCCGCCGTGCGCGTCCTCACCGTCCACAAGGCGAAGGGGCTCGAGTTCCCGGTGGTGTTCCTGGTCACGCTCGTCCAGGACAAGTTCCCGCTGCGCGGGCGGAGGGACGCGCTCGAGCTGCCCGTCGAGCTGATCAAGGAGCCGCTCCCTTCGGGCGACTTCCACAAGCAGGAGGAGCGGCGCCTCTTCTACGTCGGCATGACGCGGGCCAAGCGCGAGCTCCACCTGACGAGCGCGCGTGACTACGGCGGCACGCGCGCGCGGAAGGTGAGCCAGTTCGTCCTCGAGGCGCTCGATCTGCCGAAAGACGCCGCGCGCCCGTTCGCGGCGAAGGCGATCGAGGAGATCCAGCGCTTCGCGCCGCCCGCCGAGGCGGCCGAGGCGCGGCTCGCGCCCATCCCGCCGGAGCAGGAGCTCCTGGTGAGCCACAAGCAGGTGGACGACTACCAGACGTGCCCGCTGAAGTACCGCTACGTCAACGTCCTCCGCGTGCCGATCCTGCGCCACCACACGGTGGTGTACGGTGCCACGATCCACCGGGTGGTCGAGTACTACCTGCTGCGCCGTGCGGCCGGCAACTACACGCTGCTCGAGGACCTCCTCGGCGTCTACGACCGCGAGTGGGACAACCAGGGGTTCCTCACGTGGGAGCACGAGGAGGCGCGTCAGGCCGCGGGCCGGAAGGCACTCACGCGCTTCTGGCACGAGGAGGAGGCGAGTGGCCAGAAGCCGACGCACGTCGAGAAAGAGTTCGGCTTCACGCTGGGGCCCGACCGGGTCCGCGGCCGCTTCGACCGCGTGGACGAGGACCTGCTGGGCGCCACGATCATCGACTACAAGACCGGCGAGGTCGCGAAGCAGAAGGTCGCCGACCGTCGCGCGGCCGAGAGCCTCCAGCTCAAGCTCTACGCGCTCGCGTGGCGGGAGATGACGGGCGCTTTGCCGCAGCGGGTCGAGCTCCGCTTCCTCGAGTCCAACCTGGTGGGCCGGCACGCGCCCGCCGAGGCGGACCTCGAGGAGGCGATCGCCGCCGTCAAGGCCGCGGCGGCCGGCATCCGCGCGCGCGTCTTCGCGGCGACGCCGTCCTACAACGCCTGCCGGAGCTGCGCCTACAGCCAGATCTGCCCGTTCACGGCCACGCGGGAGTAGCCGAGGAGGACGCGGTCTCTGGGCGAGTGCTGGCTCAGGTGGCTACGATCTGCAGCCCCGCCGCCTCGAAGCGGCGGAAGTCCTCGGGATTTGCGGTCGCCAAAGGCGCACCGATACGCATGGCGGTCGCAGCGATCATGCAGTCCGTCACACGAGGCGCAGAAGATCTCCGTCACCATTCCGATGCACACCGGAGCCGATATCGGGCGGGACTTGCGATCCGTATTCTTCCGATGCGCCGGTGGTTACACGGCGTTTGTCCCCAATCCACTTCCAACGGAGCTGGAGTGGACGCCGACGCTGGTGCGCGCCCTTTCCGACGCCGATCGTCTCATCGGGCGCCTGGCAGGGGAAGGGGGACGTCTGCCGAACCCGCACCTGCTGATCCGGCCCTTCATCAGGCGCGAGGCCGTGCTGTCGAGCCGGATCGAGGGGACCCGGGCGACCCTGGGAGAGTTGCTGGCGGCGGAGGCGGGAGCGGCGGTGGGTCGGAGCCCGGCTGACCTTCGCGAAGTGGCCAACTACGTGGTGGCGCTCGAGTACGGCGTGAAGCGGCTCAAGACGCAGCCCCTGTCGCTTCGGCTGACCCGCGAGCTTCACGCCAAGCTGATGACTGGCGTTCGCGGCGGCCACGCGACGCCCGGCGTCTTCCGAACGACGCAGAACTGGATCGGGCCGCCGGGCTGCACCCTCGCCAACGCGATATATGTACCGCCGCCGCCGGACGCGCTCGCGGACTGCTTGGGGGCGTGGGAGAAGTTCCTGCGCGAGCGGTCGCTGCCCGTCCTCGTACAGGCCGCGCTGATGCATGTCCAGTTCGAGGCTATCCATCCGTTCATCGACGGCAACGGACGTGTCGGCCGCTTGCTGATCACGCTCTTCCTGGTGGAGCGGGAAGTCCTGCCGGCACCACTACTGTATCTGAGCGCCTTCTTCGAGGCGACGCGCGCCGACTACTATGAGCGGCTGCAGGGGGTGCACGAGCGGAGCGAGTGGGAAGGGTGGCTGGAGTATTTCCTGAACGGTGTGGCCCGTCAGTCGGAGGATGCGCTGAGCCGAGCCGAGCGCATTAATGCGCTACTGGCGCGATGGAAGGACGAGCTGGCCGGAGCGTCCCAGGCGGCCCTGAAGTTGGTGGACCTTCTCGCCCAGAACCCCTACTGCACGGTCCGGCGCGTCGAGAGACAGCTCAAGGTCGCGTTCACGACCGCCCAGCGGGCGATGGAGCGGCTCGGCGCCGCGGGCATCCTCAAGCAGGTCAACCAAGCCAAGCGCGACCGCGTGTACTGCGCGACGGCGTTGCTGAAGATCCTGGAAGAGCCTGCCCGCCTCGTCCCGATGGAAGCCGCCTGATGGCTCGCTCGAAGCGAAAGGGCGTGAGGTGGCCGAGGCCATCGTAACGCTCCGCAACTTCCTCGCATGAAGCGTCTCGCGCTGTCGCTCACGGCCGCGCTCCTGTCGCTGGCGGCGGCGGGGACGGCGCAAGTGATCATGCGACCGCCCGGGGAGCCACCGCCGACGCTTCCGCGCACGCAGGGCCAGGTCCCCCGGCAGCCCGGGGCCACCGATCCCGACGGGCCCTATGCGCTCGCGCTTCGCGTCTACGTCACGCGGTTCGACGCCAAGCGCGTGCTGGCGCCGGGGCAGGGCGTGAGGCTGCTCCTGACCGACTCGACCGGGCGCCGCTTCGGTCGCGGTCCTCTGGGCGGCGCGTTCTTCCTGGAGATCCCTGACGCGACCTACGAGGCGGTGGTGAACCCGAACCCGAACGCGCCAGTGGGCCCTCGGGGGCGCGCCGGCGCGGGCATCGCGCTCCGCCGGCCGCCGGAGGGCAAGTACGAGCTGCAGGTGATCGGCACCGAGGCGGCGGAGTTCGAGTACGTTCTCCAGGCCTTTGACCGAGCGGGACGACAGCGCTGGATGCACTTCGGCCGCGGCGGGACCGAGCCGGGCGCCGTCGATCGGTTCGAGGTCACGTACTCACTGTCGCTGGACCCGCCGGTCTGGATCGCCGAGAAGCCCGACCAGGCCTACCTCTCGGTGCACGCGTGGGGCGAGACCGGAGCGAGCCAGGACATCGTCACCCATTTGCTCCTGACCGATCCACGCGGCCGCCGCCTCGGCGATTCGCCGCTCGCCAGAGCGAAGTACCGCGAGATCCCGCGTGCCATCTACGAAGAGGGCGGTCAGACGCGGGACACGCTGGAACTCGAGCTCCGGGCCCCCCTGGACGGGGCCCACACGCTCGAGGTGATCGGCACTCGCGCGGGGCGCTACGACTTCGAGATCAACTACACGGACGGCCAGGGCTCGGGGGACATTCATCTGGAAGGGATTCCGACCGTTCCCGGCGCCGTCCATCGCTACCGGCTCGAGTGCGCGCGCGGCGCGAAGCCCTTGCTTCGCCTGTCCGGAGCCTTCGCGGCGAGCGGGCTTCTGACCTTCGCGTCGCCGACCGGCGCCTCGACGCGCGTGAGCCGGGGCCAGACCACGTTTCCGGTGGTGGTCTTCTTCGGCGCGACGATCGTGCCCGAGAGCTTCCGGGCGACGCTCAACGGCGCCGACGTGGGCCGGCGTTTCCATCCCAAGCCGGCCGAGCACGGAGTGGTGACGCTCCCGCTCAGACCCGGGAAGAACGAGCTGGTACTCTCGATTCAGGGGCGGACGGCCGGGGCCGAGGTCGCCACCGGCCACGCCCGTTTCGAGCTCGAGATGGAGTGAGCCGTGGTCGACCGTCACGCTCCGCCCCCGGACCCGGGCGCATCGCCCGTCCCCGAGCCGACCTACGCCGAGCGCGCGCGGACGCTGGCCCACGTCGGGCGCGTCGGCACGCTCGCGACGCTCTCGCGGCGGCACCCCGGCCACCCGTTCGCATCGGTCATGCCGTACGCGCTCGATGACGCCGGGCGGCCGGCCGTCCTGATCAGCTCGATGGCCATGCACACCCAGAACCTCCAGGCCGACCCGCGCGCGAGCCTCCTCGTGACCCAGCCCGGCCTGGGCCCCCAGCGTGAAGAATCGGACGACCCGCTCGCCCGCGCGCGCCTCACGCTGATGGGCGACGCGCGCGTCGTGCCGCCGGCGGAGGTGAGCGCGGCGCGCGCCGCCTATCTCGCGCGCCACGCGCGGGCCGCGTACTGGGTGGACTTCGAGGATTTTGCGTTCTGGCGCCTCGAGGTCACGGACCTCTACTTCGTCGGCGGCTTCGCGGCGATGGATTGGGTGTCCGCGGCGGCCTACTTTGCGGCGGCGCCCGATCCGCTCGCCGACGTCGCAGACGGGATCGTGGAGCACATGAACCGCGACCACGCCGACGCGCTGGTCGCTTATGCGCGCCTCTACGCGGGCGAGGAGGCCGACGCGGCGACGATGGTCGCGGTCGACCGCCTCGGCTTCAAGCTGCGCGTGCGCCGGGGCGATCGCCTCTCGAGCGTGCGCATCGCCTTCCCGCGCGAGGTGCGGACTGCGGGTGAGAGCCGTGAGGTGCTGATCGAGATGCTTCGCCGCGCGCGAGGCGACGCGCCGTCGCGATGAGCCGCGTCGTCGCCCCACCCGTCGCCGCCCCGCCGGCCGCGCTCGCCAACGGGCCCGTCCAGGTGTCGGTCGCCACGGGCGCCGCAGGCTTCCTCACGGTCGGCGCCCTCTGGCTCGCGGCGCGCTACGGCCCACGGCAGGGCGCCCTCCTCCTCGTCGGCGCCGCGCTCGGCCTCACGCTCCATCACGCCGTCTTCGGCTTCACCGCGGCGTACCGCGCCCTCGTGACCGTGGGCGACGGTCGCGGCGTGCGGGCGCAGCTCTTGATGCTCGCGGTGGCGACCGTGCTCTTCGCGCCCGTCCTCGCCGCCGGCGAGATCTTCGGCGCCTCCGTGGCCGGCGCGGTCGCCCCGGCGGGCGTGTCGGTGCTCGTGGGCGCGTTCGTCTTCGGAGTCGGGATGCAGATCGCCGGCGGGTGCGGGTCCGGGATGCTCTACCACCTCGGCGCGGGCGTCACGCCGATGCTGGCCACGCTCGTCGGTTTCGTCGCGGGCGCGGTGCTCGCGACCTTCCACATGCCGTTCTGGTGGGCGACGCCGTCGCTGGGCGACGTCTCCCTCGCCGAGAGCCTCGGCTGGACCGGCGCCGTCGTCCTCCAGCTCGCCGCGTGCGCACTGCTGGCCCTTGTCTCCTGGACCGTCGAGCGCCGGCGCGTCGACGCGCGCTCGTCGCTCCCGGTGCCGGTGACCGGGTGGCGGCGGGTCGTTCAGGGGCCGTGGCCGCTCGGCGTGGGCGCGGTCCTCCTCGCGCTCCTCAACCTCGTCACGCTCGTCGTGGCGGGCACGCCGTGGTCCATCACCTGGGCCTTCGCGCTCTGGGGCGCGAAGGCGCTCGTCGCGATGGGATACGACCTCTCGGGCGTCGCGTTCTGGTCGGGCGAGTTCCAGCAGACGGCGCTCGCGGCGCCCATCCTCGCCGACGTCACGTCGGTCATGGACCTCGGGCTGGTCCTGGGCGCGCTGCTCGGCGCGGGGCTCGCCGGCCGCTTCGCCCCGCGGCGTCGCGTCCCGGCGCGCCGCGTCGCCGCGGCGGTCCTGGGCGGGCTCCTCCTCGGGTACGGCTCACGGATCGCCTATGGCTGTAACATCGGCGCGCTCTTCGGCGGGATCGCGTCGACGAGCCTGCACGGTTGGCTCTGGGCAGGGGCGGCGCTCGCCGGTACGCCGCTCGGCGTCCGGCTGCGAGGTCTTTTCAGGGCCGAGCGCGCAGCGCCCGCCGGCGTGAACGCGGTTCCGTAGTACACTGCCACTCCCTGGAGCGAGAATCCCCAGACGAGGAGGTTCCCATGGTCCGCATCACGGTCCTGTACCCTGCCGGCGAGGGCAAGAAGTTCGACCACGACTACTTCGTCCGGAAGCACTTGGCGCTGGTCCGCGAGCGCCTCGGCAAGTTCGGCCTCGTGCGGACCGAGGCGGACAAGGGCGTCGCGGGCGGCGCGCCCGGCGCGCCGGCGCCCTACGTCGCCGTCGCGCACGTCTACTTCAACAGGGTCGCCGACTTCCAGAAGGGGATGGGCGAGCACGGCAAGGAGATCATGGGCGACATCCCGAATTACACGAACATCCAGCCGCAGGTCCAGATCAGCGAGATCATCGGGTAGAGCCCGGCTGTGCCCGCCGTGTACGACGTCGTCGTGGTCGGGGGCGGCAACGCCGCCATGTGCGCCGCCCTCTCCGCGCGCGAGGCGGGCGCGCGCGTGCTCGTCGTGGAGAAGGCGCCGGAGGCGTGGCGCGGGGGCAACGGCTTCTTCACGGCGGGCGGCTTCCGGTTCGCCTTCAAGAGCTTCGAGGAGTTGTGTGACCTCGTCGGCGATCTGTCCGACGAGGAGAAGGCGTCGATGGAGGTCGATCCGTACACCGAGGAGACGTTCTACGACGACCTCATGCGCGTCACCGAGGACTGCGCCGACCCCGACCTGGCGATGCTGCTCGTGCGCCAGTCGCAGCCGACGGTCCGGTGGATGCGGGACCGCGGCGTCCGCTGGATCCCGATGTTCGGCCGTCAGGCCTACAAGGTCGACGGGCGATTCAGGTTCTGGGGCGGGCTGGTCCTCGAGGCGGTGGGCGGCGGGCCCGGACTCATCGACATGGAGTACCAGGCGGCGGCCAAGGCCGGGATCGACGTGCGCTTCGAGACGAAGGCGATACGGCTTCTCACGGACGACCGTGGGGCGGTGACCGGCATCGCCGTGCGGACGCCGGCGGGCGCGGAGACCATCCCGGCGCGGGCCGTCGTGCTTGCGGCGGGCGGCTTCGAGGCGAACCCCGAGATGCGCACGCGCTATCTGGGCCGCAACTGGGACCTCGCCCGCGTCCGCGGCACGCCGTACAACACGGGCGACGGCATCCGGATGGCGCTCGAGATCGGCGCGCTCCCGTGGGGCCACTGGAGCGGCTGCCACGCCGTCCAGTGGGATCTAAACGCGCCGTGGCACGGCGACCGGAAGGTCGGCGACAATTTTCAGAAGCATTCGTACCCACTGGGACTCATCGTGAACCTCCGCGGCGAGCGCTTCGTGGACGAGGGCGCCGACTTCCGCAACTACACCTACGTGAAGTACGGACGCGCGGTCATCGAGCAGCCGCGGCGCGCCGCGTTTCAGATCTTCGACGCGAAGGTTCTCCACCTGCTGCGGGAGGAGTACCGGATCCGCGAGGTGACGAAGGCCGAGGACCCGACGCTCGAGGGCCTGGCGCGGAAGCTCGAGATCGACGTCGAGGGGTTCCTGCGCACGGTCGCGGCCTTCAACGCCGCCGTCATGCCCGGCGCGTTCAACCCGGCGATCAAGGACGGCAAGCGCACGCGCGGGATCGCGCCGCCCAAGTCGAACTGGGCGCTCCCCCTCGACGCGCCGCCCTACGTCGGCTACGCGGTCACGACCGGCATCACGTTCACGTTCGGCGGCGTCCGCATCACCGACGTCGCGCAGGTCGTGGACACCGAGCAGCGGCCGATTCCCGGGCTCTTCGCGGCCGGCGAGCTCGTGGGCGGGCTCTTCTACCACAACTATCCGGGTGGCGCCGGCCTCATGGCGGGCGCCGTGTTCGGCCGGATCGCGGGGCGCTCGGCGGCGTCGAGCGCCGGCTCGGAGGGGGCGCCTCGCCCCCTCTGATCTGGTGGGGGGCGTTGGGGGGAGCGGCGCCGCTCCACCCGACGACTAATCCGTCGCGTACGACACGAAGAACGAGCCGAACTCGATCGGCTCGAAGCAGTCCGGGAGCTCGCCGTGCTTCCAGGCTCCCGGGATCTTCACCAGTCGAAAACCCTTCCGACCGCCGAAGCGCGCGCGCAGCTCCGCCTCCGTGAAGACGCGACAGTGGTCGGCGTAGCCGTGGACCGGCGCATAGTCGGGGATCGGGCCCCGCGCGCGGAGCTCGTGCATGGGAACGACGAACGCAAAGCGCCCGCCTGGACGCAGCACCGTCTCGATCGCGCGCACCGTCGCGTTCACGTCGCGCACGTGCTCGAGGACGGCGAACGAGTACACGAGGTCGAACGACGCGGCCGGAAAGAGGAGGTGGACCTCTTCGGCGAGGCCCGGGCGGAAGTCGACGTTCTTGAACCGGTTGAGCTGCCGCGCGATCCTGACGTTCGTCGCCGACACCTCGACGCCCTCGACGCGCACGTCGGGGTGGCGGGCGCCCAGCGCCATCGCCACGCCCCCCTCGCCGCTTCCGGCGTCGAGCGCGCGCCGCGGCCGCACGCTGGCGACCTCGCGCTCGAGCTCCTGGAATTCGGGATCACGCCCGCGTCGCCCGATCATCTTGCGCGTCTTCCGGCCGAGGAGGATCCGGATCCGCCGCTCGAGGAGCTTCAGCCCGACCCGCCAGCGGAGCCGCCTGTACTGCGCCTCCTGGGCCGCGATATAGGCTTCGCGGCTCTCGAGGTGCGTGAGCCACGACCGGATCCGCGCCGCCTGTTCGGCGTACCGGGGGTCGGGATGGGCGGCGTGAGCGCGCTCGGCCAGCTCGAGGGCGCCGGAGACGTTCTCCCGATAGAGCTCGAAGCGGACCGCCTGGAGGACCGCGTCGACGTCGCGCGCGTTCACGACCGCCTATGCTATCACTCGGTCCCGTCCGACGAGCCCCGCGCGCGGAGCGCGGGCTCCGCGGCGTCCAGGAACCACTCGGGCAGGAGCACACGATAGCGGGCCAGGAAGCGCTCGAACTGCGCGTCGAGGACATAGCTGACCCCGTGGTCGCCGGCGTGGCGGCACGAGCGCCCGTACGCCTGCACGAGCGCCTTGGCGGTCTCGAGCGCGTACCAGCGCGGATCGCGCTCCCGCCGCGCCGCGGTCCACGGATCACCGAGGTCGGGGAACGGCATCTTCGTCACGATCTGGAAGCGCAGGAAATCGTCCGGCAGGTCCACGCCGTCACGGAGGGACGGCGAGACGAGGACGGTCGGGACCGACGAGGCGCGGTGCGCGTCGAGGGCACGCGCCTTCGCCTCGGTCGACTCCACCCAGATCAGACGGCGCGCGTGGGCCGGCGCGCGCGCCGCGAGGTCGCGGACCAGGCGGGCGCCGGCGGCGTACGAGGGCGCGTGGATGAGCCCCTTCTCGGCGCGATGGACGTCGAGGATCGTGGCGATCGCCGCGAAGAGGGCGGGCTCGAGCGCGGCGAGGCTTGAGCGCGAGAGCGCGCCCACCGGACGGTACACGATGGGGCGCTGCTCGACGGGGAAGGGGGAGGGGCTGGCGAAGGCGCGCATCCCGCCCGCGTCGAGGCCGAAGCACTCCGCCAGGACGCTCTTCGGGCCGAGGTGCGCCGAGGAGAGCACGACCAGCTCCGCGGACTCGGCGAACAGCTCGCGCGCCATCACGGCGACGCTCAGGGGCACGAGCTCGAGCGTGGCGTCGGGATCGGGTGGGTAGCGCATGATCCACTCTCCCGCATCGTCGAGGAAGAAGCGGACGCGCGCGAACGCCGATTCTAGATTATCGCGCTGCGCGATCAGCTCCTGCTCGGCCCGGGACGGGGGCATGCGCAGGAAGAGGTCGGCGGCGAGCTCGGGCGGACGGAGCGCCTCCAGCTCGCGCCCGATCGCCGCGCGTCGCGCCTCGAGCCGGTCGAGGTGCTCGACGAGCAGCGCGCGGTAGTCGTCGGCGGAGGCCAGGTGCGGCAGCGGCCCGCCGAACCACGCGCGCATCTCGGCCGGCGGGAAGCCGGCGGTGTAGACGCCGGCGAGCTGCGCCTCGAGGTTGTGCGCCTCGTCGACGATCAAGAGACGGCGCCGCCGGAGTCGCTCGGCGTGCCAGTGGCGGAGCGTGGCGAAGTAGGTGGTGTTGGCGCAGAAGATCGGCGCCCCGAGGGCGGCCGTCTTGGCGCGGACGTACGGGCACTGGCAGAGCGGGCCGCGCGGCCGGCGGCAGGCGCCGCGCGAGGTCGGGACGTGCGCGCCGGGATAGCGGTCGCACGCGTAGTTGTCGCGGCCCTTCACGATCTGGAGCTCGGCGCCGAACTCGCGCTCGTACTGATCCTGGAGCAGCTTCTGCGAGGTCAGCAGGTAGGCGTCACCGCTCCACCGCGCGAGCGTCATCGCGATGTGGCTCTTGCCCACGCCCGGCGGCCCCTCGACGAGGACCACGCGCGCGGCCGCCGGGTCGTCCAGGGCCTCCGCGATCGCATCGGCGACGGCGGCGAGCAGACGCGCCTGCTCGGGACGCGGCGTCACGCCCGCCGGGAAGTGCGCGAGAAGGTCGAGCGCGTCCGTTCTCCCTTCGAGCTGGGTCTCGCGTCGCATCGTATCATGGGCGTATGGCGGAGAAGCAGACGCGGCCGGTGCTGCAGTTCTCGGCGGGCGGGCTGGTCGTCGACGAGCGTGGCCGGGTGCTGCTGATCCGCGCGCGTGATCTGCGTAACCAGCCCGTGTGGACGCTGCCGAAGGGGACGCTCGGCCCCGGCGAGTCGAGCGCGGACGCGGCCCTCCGCGAGGTGCGCGAGGAGACCGGGTACCGCTGCGAGGTCGTGCGCGAGCTGGACACCGCGACGTACTGGTTTCAGCGCGACGGGCAGCGGATCCGGAAGACGGTGCGCTGGTTCCTCATGCGACCGCTCGAGAAGGTCGGCGAGCACGACCACGAGGTGGACGAAGTCGCGTGGCTCGAGCGCGACGCGGCGCTCGGCCGGCTCCGTTACGACTCGGACCGCCACCTCGTCGAGGCTCAGGGCCGCTGAGCGTGTCGGGCGCCAGCGCCGCTCCCCCTGACCTCAACTAAGGCGCCGGGAAGAGACGCGCGCCGTTCCTCCACGCGATCTGCTCGGCGACCTCCGCCGGGAGCTCGGCGAGCCACTCCTGGACGTCCCGCGTGGAGGACTCGACGGCCTCCCAGCGAGAAGTCACCCACGTGTCGGTCCCGACCATGAAACGATCGGCGTGACGCAGGAAGCGCGCGCGCCATTCGGGGTCGAGCCGGCCGCCCGGCGCGACGTCGCTGCGGAGCGCCAGCTCCACCCAGAGCTTCGGGAATCGGTCGAGCAGCCGGCCGACGGTCCTGGCGTCCGCCGACATGCCCGCGTGGGCCCAGAGGAAGCGGACCTTCGGGTAGCGCGCCAGGAGCTTCTCGATCGTGTCGGCGTCCACGTGGGCGTGCAGGAACAGGTCGCGCTCCGCCGCCAGCTCGGCGATCCGCCGGACGACGGGCGCGTCCACGTCGGCGCCACCGAGGTGGAACTCGCCGATGCCGCGGTAGATACCGCGCTTGAGTCGCTCCTCCACGTATTCGGCAACGCCCGCGTCTGCGTGCCAGCCGCCCATGTCTTCGCGCCTGCGGTAGGGCCGGAGGAACGGCACGACCACCGTCGGCGCGCGCTCGTAGAGCTTGAGCGTGCCGTCGTCGGGCGTGCTCGACACGAGCGCGCGACGCACACCCGCCCGAGCGAGGAGGGCGAGCGCGCGCTCCGGCGGGTACGCGTCCCAGTCGGGGCGGCTATAGTGGATGTGGGCGTCGAAGACCGGGTACTGGGCGGCGGCCGGCCGTGGGCCGCCGACCAGGAGCAGCGCGACGGCGAACGAGACGAGCGAGCCGCGGGCCGTCATCGTCGGCATCCTAGCAGAGTCGGCGGGGGCGACTTCACAGGCGCGCCCTAAGGGCGCGACGGCCCCCTCCGAGGCCGGGGGAGCGCTCCCGAGAGGGAGCGAACCCCCGAGGAATCGGTGCGCCGGCAAAGCCGGCGCTCGAACCCCGGTCGACAGCCCTTTCTCCGACACGCTCCTAGCACGCGGCCGATCACGGCAAGCCGCCGATCACGCGACGCGGGCCGGCCGGCACACGCGGCAGGGGCGGTAGCCGACGCTCCGCGCGTCGCGGAGCGAGGCGAAGACGACGCGATTCCCCTCGGCGACACGCCGCTCGTGCGCGCAGCCGCGTCGGCAGACGATCCGGCTCGTCGCGCAGCCGACGAGGAGCGGCGTCGCGCGCTCGAGCCCGAGCAGGAACGTCTTCATCGCGTGGCCGAAGGCGTAGTGCCCCCAGCTCCCGTCCCCGCGGACGACCCGGTGGCAGGGGACGATCACGGGCACCGGATTCCTGCCGAGGGCGTTGCCGACGGCGCGCGCGGCGCGTGGGTGGCCGATGCGCCGCGCGAGCGTCGCGTACGCGACGACCTCGCCGAACGGGATGCGCGCGGCCTCCGCCAGCACCGTGGCCTGGAACTCGGGCACCCCGTCGAGGTCCAGGGGGACCCGAAAGAACGTCCGGCGGCCCGCGAGGTATTCGCGGAGCTCCTCGCGCGCCTGCTCGGCGTGGCCGCGGGCGCGTGGGGACGCCGCGCCGAGGCCCCGCCCCGGTCGGAGGCGCGTCACGCCGTGGTCGCTCGCCTCAATGCGGAATCGATCGGCGAGCGGTTCGAGCCGTGGCGAGCGACCCCCGAGTCCCCGAAACAGGCGGGCGAGCGCGTGGCGTGGCGGAGCCGCGGCCGTGAAGAACTCCCTGAGCGTCAGGTCGAGATCCATCGCCGATCCCCCAGCGCCCGCCGGAGAATCGTCTTGCCCCGGGCGAGCTGGCTCTTGACCGTGTTGACCGAGATTCCGCGGACCCGGGCGAGCTCCCGGTACGAGAGACCGTTGACGTAGTGGAGCGCCAACAGGAGCCGCGCCTCTCGCGGCACGGCGTCCAGGGCGCGGGCCAGGTCCACGCGCTCGACGTCGCCCGAGTCACGGCCGCCGTGGGCGGGCGCCGGGTCGGGCGGGGGGCGGCGCCGGCGCAGCTCGTCGATACAGACGTTCGAGAGCACGCGGTAGAGCCACGTGGAGACCGCCCAGCGCGGCGAGTACGACGCGCGCGCCGCAAACGCCTTCATGAGGGCGCGCTGCACGGCGTCCTCGGCGTCCGCACGGTTCCTGAGGAGCCGGTAGGCGACGGCGTAGAGCCGGCCGGCGTACGCCTCGGCCACACGGCTGAACGCGCGCTCGTCCATGCTGAAAGGGTATACGCACGAGGGAATTCGAGAGGGTGGAAGACGATCTCGAGTCCGGATAGAGTCGGGGGGCGTTCACCCGGATCAGGAGGGGAGCCATGGCGCGGAGCCCTCGCAGGGACTTCCTGAGAACAGTTGGCGGACTCGGCGCGTTCGCCGTTTCGGCAGAGATGCTCTGGCGGGCGCCCCGGGCGTTCTCGCAGCAGGCAGATCCGATCCTCGCCGGGCGGCCGCTCGTCCGCTATCCCGAGAAGACCGACCTCATCCTCATGACGTCGAGACCCCCGCAACTCGAGACCCCGATGACGTATTTCGACCGGGCGATCACGCCGAACGAGGCGTTCTTCGTCCGCTACCACACCTTCCCCGTGCCGACCGGCGTGGACCTCGGGACCTGGCGATTGCGGGTGACGGGGCTCGTGGAGCGGCCCCTCGAGCTCTCGTTCGAGGACCTCAAGACCAGGTTCCCGAAGGCGGCGGTGACCGCGGTCACCCAGTGCGCCGGCAACAGCCGGGGACGGTTCTCGCCCCGCGTCCTCGGCGGGGAGTGGGGTGACGGCGCCATGGGGAATGCCGAATGGGTGGGCGCGCGCCTCAGGGATCTCCTCGCCGCGGCCGGCGTCCGCCAGGGGGCCGTGCAGGCGACGTTCGAGGGCCTGGACAAGCCTGCCTTCCCGAGCGTCCCCCACTTCGTGAAGAGCCTCGACCTCCGGCGCATCATGGAGGATCCCGACGTCATCGTGGCTTACCAGATGAACGGGCGCGAGCTCCCGATGCTGAACGGCTTCCCGGCCCGCCTGGTCGTGCCCGGGTGGTATGCGACCTACTGGGTGAAGAATCTCTCGGAGATCGCGGTCGTCGACCACGTGTTCGAGAAGTTCTGGATGAAACCGGCCTACCGCATTCCCGACACGCCGTGCGGCTGCGTCGAGCCCGGCACGGCGCCGAAGAGCACCGTGCCGATCCACCGCATGACGGTCCGCTCCTTCATCGTCGCGCCCCCGAGCGGCGCGCGCGTCGCCGCCGGGCGACCCGTGGCGCTCAAGGGTATCGCGTTCGACGGAGGCTATGGCGTCCGCGAGGTCCAGGTCTCCGACGATGGCGGCGCCACATGGCGGCGCGCGCAGCTCGGGCCGGACCTCGGCCGGTGCTCGTTCCGTGAGTGGAGCGCGGTCTGGACGCCGCCAGGGGCGGGCGACTACACGCTCA
The DNA here is from genome assembly GCA_003220315.1 of Candidatus Rokuibacteriota bacterium. GTDB lineage: Bacteria > Methylomirabilota > Methylomirabilia > Rokubacteriales > CSP1-6 > 20CM-2-70-11. Next base: position 68,513 of record QHSA01000133.1, on the reverse strand, counting down.
TGGTCCGGGCGCTCAACGCGATCGGCGAGTCGCAGGGGTCCGAGCCCCTCTGGAACCCCGCCGGCTACCTGCGCAACGTCGTCGAGCACTGCGGCGTTCACGCGGGCTAGGAGGCGCGCCATGCGACGCACGCTCGTCCTCGCGGCGCTCGTGACGGCGCTCCCGCTCACGGCCGCGGCGCAGACCAAGGCGATCACGCTCCCGCCGGACCACGCGTACGGGGATCTCACGCCCGGCCCGGGGGTCGAGGTGGCGCAGCGCGCGTGCCGCTCGTGCCACTCGACGGACTACATCGTGATGCAGCCACGGGGCGACGCGAAGCAGTGGGAAGCGGTCGTCACGAAGATGATCAAGGTCTTCGGCGCCTCGATCAGCGACGAGGACGCGAAGGCGATCGTCCGGTACCTGTCGACGGCGTACGGGAAGTAGGCTCCGTCCGAGCTCAGCCGAGCTTCGCGAGCGCCGCGCGACAGCGCTCGAGGAGGGGCCGCATCCCGAGCTCTTCCGCGATCTCCTGTGCCTCGTCGACGTCGCGCGCGGCGCCGGCACGATCACCACGCCGCTCGGCGATGAGTCCGGCGACGTAGCGCGTCCACGCCTCCCAGCCGCGCTCGCGGTGACGCTCGGCGAACTCGAGTCCGCGCGCCACGTCGCGGGCGGCCTCGTCCAGTTCGCCCGCTGCGACGTGCCCGAGCGCCTTGGTGGAGTGCATCCACGCGCGGTCGGAGAAGGCCTGCGCCGTGTCTTGCCGCTCGATCGCCGCGCCCGCCAGCGCGGCCGCCTCCCGCCCGCGGCCGAGCGCCGCGTACGCGTGCGCCAACGCGCAGGCGCCCAGCATGAACTGACCGGCGAATTTCTTCTCCTGGCAGGTGGCGACCACCGACTCGCCGATCCGAACCGCCTCCTCGAGACGGCCAGCCCGCGCGAGGACGAACGCGTGATTGACGTCGATGACGGCCGCGCTGTACTGGTGCCCGGCCGCGTCGACGGCCGCCCTCCCTCGCTCGATCATCGCCAGGGCTCCGGTGGTGTCCCCGAGCTCGGCGAGGGAGAAGGCCGCCAGGGCGCAGGCGCCGGAGAAGGGTAGACCGGACAACCCGAACCGTTCGTGCTCCCGGCCGGCGAGCAGGGACAGCAGCGCCTCGGCTTCACCGACGGCTTCGCGGTGTCGCCCCACCGTCTGGTAGGTGCGGCTGAGGTAGTAGTGCCCGGTGACCGCGAGCCCCAGATCGTCTCGCGCCGCGGCCCGCTCGAGGCAGCGCCGCCCGTACGTCAAGGCCTCGTCGGGGTTGCCCTTGGCCCAGTGATACTGGACGAGATAGGCGTAGATCGTGTCCAGGACCTCCGCCACGCCGTGCCGTGTGGCGAGGTCTTCCGCCTCCCGGAACCGTTCATACAGCGGATCGAGTCGTCCGGCCCGCCAGAGCGGCGCTCGCATGGCCAGGCGGAGGTCGATGCCGGCCCGCGCCGTCTCCGGCGTCTCTGCCGCCTGCCGCAGCGCCTCGAGGGCGATCTCGTAGAACTCGACGGCCTTGTCGTCCACGCAGAGCGCCGCCGCGCGCTCGGCGGCCACCCGCGCGTGCCGGACGACCTTGTCCCAGACCTCGCCGCGGGTGAAGTGGTAGACGAGCTCCTCGGTCCGCTCCTCGAGGCGACCGGCGTAGACCTCCTCGATCGCCGCACCGATCAGCGCGTGCAAGCGACGCCGCTCGGACTGGAGCAGCGAGGCGTAGGCGACGTCCTGGGTCAGCGCGTGCTTGAAGACGTACTCGAGCTCGCCGAAGCCGCCCTTCTGGTAGATCAACTCGATTCGCTTGAGCTCGCTCAAGCTCTGCTCGAGCTGCTCTTGGAGATCGGAGACGCGTTTGAGGAGCGCCAGCGCGAACTCGCGGCCGATGACGGACGCCGTCTGCACGGTCCGCTTCTGCGAGTCCGCGAGTCGGTCCAGGCGCGCGGCGATCACGTCCTGCACGGTCTCGGGCACGGTGATCGTCGACGCCGCCTGCGCCAGCACGAGCCGGCCATTCTCGACCCGGACCGCGCCCGTCTCCTCGAGGGTGCGGCCGATCTCCTCGAGGAAGAACGGATTGCCTTCCGCCTTGCCCGCGATGGTGACGGCCAGCTCGCGCGGGAGCTCCGCGACGCCGAGCGTCGCGCGCACGATGTGCGTCGCGGCGCCCTCATCGACCGGTTGAAGCCCGATGCGCCAGTAGTAGGTGCGATCGCCGAACGGTTGCGCGTAGACCGGGCGATACGTGACGATCAGCAGCACCGCCATGCCGGGCAGATTCTCCGTCAGGGACTTCAGGAAGTCCTCCGAGGCGCCGTCGATCCAGTGCGCGTCCTCCACGACGAGCACGATCGGGCGCCGGCGGCTGCCCGTCGCGGTCAGCCGGTGGATCGCGGTGACGACGCGGGCACGCCGCTGCACCGGGTCCAGCGCGGCGACGGCCGGATCGCCCGGATCGACGGCGAGGAGGTACCGCAGCAGGGCCTCGACGCTCGCGGCCTCCTCGCCGAGGAACGCGACGCCGTGATGGACCCGGGCGACGATCCGCTCTTCGGAGTCGTGATCCTCGATACCGAAGTTCCGCTTGAGCATCTGGACGATCGGGAGGAACGGGATCGACTGCCCGAACGAGATACAGTCGCCCTCGATCCACGTCACCGTGTCCCCGATTCGCCGCCGGAACTCGAAGAGGAGCCGCGACTTGCCGATGCCCGCGTCGCCGAGGACGAAAACGGCCTGCCCGCGGCCGCTCCGGACCTGCGCCCAGGCGCGCGCCAGGGTCTCGAGCGCGTCGTCACGCCCGACGAACGGCGACAGGCCGCGTGCCGCGCGGGCGTCGAGACGCGTGACCCCCTCGAGCGCCTTGAGGAGCTCGTACGCGGCCACGGGTTGGCTCTTGCCCTTCACGGGGACTGCGCCGAGCGCCCGCGTGGCGAAGTACGGCGCGATCAGCTTCTGGCTGGCCTCGGCCACCACGATCGCGCCGGGCTCGGCGAGTTGCTGCATCCGGGCCGCCGTGTTCGTCGTGTCCCCGACCGCCGTGTAGTCCATCCTGAGGTTATCGCCGATGGCGCCCACGACGACGAGCCCCGTGTTGAGGCCCAGGCGGACGCGGAAGTCGATCGCGCGCGTCGCCTGGAGCTCGTCGCGGTAGCGCGAAAGCGTCTGCTGCATGGCGAGCGCGGCGTGAGCGGCGCGCTGGGCATGGTCCTCGTGCGCGATCGGTGCGCCGAAGAGCGCCATGAGTCCGTCCCCCAGGAACTGGTTGACCGTGCCCTCGTAGCGGTGGATCTCGGCCAGCATCAGCTCGAACGCGCGGTTGATGAGCGCGTGGACTTCCTCGGGGTCGAGGCGCTCGGAGATGGACGTGAAGCCGGAGACGTCGGCGAAGAGCACGCTGACCTGCTTGCGCTCCCCCGAGAGCGCCGCGCGGTCCTTCAGGATCCGCGCCGCGAGATGCGCGGGGGTGTACGCACGCGGCGACTCGAACCGCGGGGACGCCACGGCGGGCGCCGGGGGGACGGCGGCGGCGAGCGGGGCGCCGCACGCGCCGCAGAATTTCTTTCCCGTCGGGACGCCGGCGCCGCACGCGGGACACAGCACGTCGAGCGTCGCGCCGCACTCCTCGCAGAACCTCACGCCGGGGCGGTTCTCGGTTCGACACGCGGGGCACCGCATCCCGGATATTCTACGCGAGCGGACGGCGTGACTCCGGCTCCGTCCGGCGATGGCCCGTGTGGTCCGCTTGTGGCAGTATGGGGCTCCGAGCGGGGGAGGGTCGGTCATGAACTACCGTCCGGTGGCGGGGTGGGGCAGGCTGCCCGAGGGGTGGTCCTACGTCGAGGCCACGAGCGTGGCCGTCGACGCGGCAGACAACGTCTACGTCTTCAACCGCGGCGCGCACCCGGTCATCGTCTTCGACCGGGACGGGAACTTCCTCCGCTCGTGGGGCGAGGGGATCTTCCGCCGGCCGCACGGGATCACGATCGGCCCGAACGACACGCTCTGGCTGACGGACGATCTGCACCACACGATCCGCCAGTTCACCGCCGCGGGGAAGCTGCTGCTGACGATCGGTGATCCCGACACCCCGTCCACGCTCCAGGGCGGCAAGCCGTTCAACCGGCCGACCCACGTGGCGCTCTGCCCGAAGAGCGGCGACGTCTACGTCTCCGACGGCTACGGCAACTCGCGCGTGCACAAGTACGACCCCACGGGCCGGCACCTCCACTCGTGGGGCGCGCCGGGCACCGACCCCGGCTGCTTCAACGTCCCGCACAACCTCGCCACCGACGCGGACGGCCTGGTGTATGTCGCCGATCGCGAGAATCACCGCGTGCAGGTCTTCGACGGGAAGGGGCAGTACCTCGCGCAGCTCAGCAACCTGCATCGCCCGTGCGGGCTCTTCGCGGAGCGACGCGACGGCGGGCTGCTCTACGTCGGCGAGCTGCCGACGCACCTCGCCGTGAACGCTCAGGTGCCGAACCTCGGCGCGCGCGTGAGCATCCTCACCCTCAAGGGCGATCTGGTGGGGCGGCTCGGTGGCCCCTTCGCGGGCGAGAAGCCGGGTGAGTTCGTGGCGCCGCACGGCTGCGCCGTCGACTCGCGCGGCGCGCTCTACGTGGCCGAGGTGTCCTGGACCGCGCAGGGGAGGAACGAGACGCCGCCGCGCGAGATCCGCTCGCTGCAGAAGTTCATCCGCGTGTGAGCACGATGGCCGACCGGCTGCTCGACGCCATGGCGCGCGCCGCGGCGCGCGGCTATGGAGGCGAGGCCGTGTCGGAGCTGGAGCACGCCCTCCAGTGCGCCGAGCTCGCGTGGGACGCGGGCGCCGACGACGAGCTCCAGCTCGCGTGCCTCCTGCACGACGTCGGCCGCTATGCCGTGGATCAATCGCTCGTCTCCGACGCCACCGAGCCGACGCGCGCGGGACCGGACGCCCGTGGGCACCACGAGGTCGGTGCCGAGCTGATCGCGCCGTGGGTGCCCGAGCGCGTCGCGTGGTGCGTGCGCATGCACGCCGACGCCAAACGCTACCTGTGCGCGACCGAGCCCGACTACTTCGGCCGGCTCTCCGCGGGCTCGCGGCACACGCTGCGGCTCCAGGGCGGGGTCATGGCGGCCGCGGAGATCGCGCGGCTCGCCGGGCATCCGTGGCTCGCCGCCGCGCTCGCCCTCAGGCGCTGGGACGACGACGCGAAGGCGGTCGGCAAAGCCGCCCGCCCCCTCAGCGCGTGGGCGCCGCTGATCCGGTGCTGGTTCGACCGATGACCCTCCTGGGCGATGCGGCGGTCGTGGCCGAGCTCGAGCGGACGCCGGACTGGACGCGGGTGGGCAAGACGATCGATCGCACGTACCGGTTCCAGAGCTTCAAAGACGCGATGTTCTTCGTCAACGCCGTCGCGGCGTTCGCGGAGAGCGCCGGACATCACCCGGACATCGCGATCCACGGGAACGCGGTCACGCTCTCCCTCTGGACGCACTCGGCGGGCGGTCTCACCGCCAAGGACTTTGCGCTCGCGCGCAAGATCGACGCGGTCCTGGCGTAGCGCCTACTGCCAGCCGATGACTTCGTAGCCCCGCTCCCGCAGGCAGCGGTTTACGTAGGCCTTGTAGACCGGGCTCGGCGCCGTCTGCTTGACGACGCCGTGGGCGGCGCCCGCCGTCGCACCGGTCGCGGCCCCGACCGCCGCCCCGGTTCCGGCACCGCGGCCGCTGACCGCGCCACCGACGGCGCCGATCGCCGCGCCCGCCGCTCCGCCGACGGCCGCACCCTTGGCGACGTCCTTGCCGGCGGTGCTCTGCACGTAGGCGTCCGCGAGCTTGCGGCATTCCGTGATCTCGCGGTCGGCCTGCTCCCGGCCGGCCTGCTTCAGCTTCTCGTTGGGGTAGAGCACTGGCGACTGGCTCGAGGCGCACCCGCCAAGCGCCAGCAGACCGGCGAGAACGAGCGTCAGGGACCGTCGGGTTCGCATTTCTCCTCCCTCCAGGCCGGGAGCGTCTCTGCGGCTCGGCCGTACGGCGCTCACCGATCTCCGCGTCGTCCGCGAGCGACTCGCCGGGCTCGAGGCGCAGCGTTTCACCGCACGCCCGCCGACCTCTATTATCACTGCTTCGGCTGCGGACCGGGCCACCCGGTCGGACTTCGCGTCCGGTCCTTCAAGGACGACGGCGGCGTCTCGCCCAGCATCGTCAGCCGCCAGTACGGGGGCCCGCCGGGCACGGCCCATGGAGGGATCGTCGCGACGTCGGCCGCGCCCGGCTCGTCGCCGATCACGGTCGCTACGCGGACGGCGAGGGACGGATCGAAGAGTTCTCGAGCAGTCGGGTGCTCGCGACCGGCCGCGCCGGCTTCGTCTTCATCACGAGCGCCAGCCGCACGTAGACGGCGGGCGCGAGCGCTCCCCGATCACGCGCGTCCGGGGGCCGCGGCACGGATCAGACGCGAGTCAGGAACGCGAGGACCGGGAGCCGTTTCGGCGCGGGCTGCAGGCGGCACCGCAGCTCACTCCGCTCCAGAATCTCGACGTACGCGCCCATGACCATCCGATAGTAGTGCGGGTGACGGCCCGCAGGACCCCCGTTGTACTCGGTGAGTGCGTCCTTGATGTTCGGCTTGCGGCTCATGATGTCGCGGAGGTAGGCCAACGCGAAGCGCGCGCTGACCCGCGGGTCGGCGAGGTCGCCGAGATCGCGCTGGCCCTTGAGCACCGGGCGCCGGAAGGGACCGACGGTCGATTCGAAGAGCACCGCCGTGGACGGCAGCATCTGGAACAGGCCGACCTCTCCGGCCCGGCCGACCGCATCGTGACGGAACTCGGACTCGACCTCCGCCTGCGCGAGCACCAGGCAGTGGTCGATGTTCGCGCGCTGGGCTTCGGCGATGAGCACCTCGGGAAACTTTTGAAACGCCTTGATCGGCGCCTGCGGGTTCTTCTCGGCGATGTACTCGAGCACCGCGCGGCTGAGCCGCTCGGCGTCGGCTTCTCCTGCGACGGCGATGACTTGGCGCGTGAGGATGAGCCCACCCACCGCGACGGTGAGCGCGAACGCCAAAACGAGAACCGCCTTGCCGTACCTACTCATACGGTTCCTCCTTACTATTTCAACTACGGAGTCCGCTGTTCGATGGACGCGGGAAGGAAAAAAGAAGAATGAAGTTGAGAGAGTATGCCAAGACGCGTCGTGTTATGCAACAGGATGTTGAGATGAGGACGACGACCACAACGGGCGGTGTCAACGGGCTGACACCCGAGACCTGCGCGACTGATCTGGCGCGGAGTTAGCTGCTACCGGAAATCGCGCGGCGACGCGGGAGGGATCGTCGTGTGAAACGCGCTCGCGTCGTTGTCCGTCTTGCCACCGACCGTCGCACCGCACTCGGCGCAGACGTAGTCGTACTTGTTGCCGCTCGGGAGGACGAGGAGCAGCTTCTTGCGCACCGGCGTCGCGCGCCGGCAGCGCGGACAGAAGAGGCTCGTCGCCTCGAACTCCTCGAAGTTGTCGGCTCGCGCCATCGGAGACGAATTCTAGCAGACCCTGACCGCGCGCGCCGCCCCGCGCGCGCCGCACGCGGGGTCGGTGCGGCGGGCGGTCCGTGACCGGAGCCTCCTTCATGGTAGGATCGGCCATGCGTCTCGCCCTCGTGTCGCTCGTGCTCCTCCTGGCGACCGGGGTCGCGGCGAACCCCGACGACGACGCCTCCGCACCCGGCCAGCCCGCTGCCGTCACCGCCGAGTCATACTTCAACCAGGGCCAGGCCCTCGCGCGCCAGAGCGACTGGGCGGGAGCCGAGCAGGCCTACCGCGAGGCGACCCGGGTCCGGCCCGCGTTTCCAGAGGCGTGGAACGGGCTCGGCCACGCGCTGCGGAAGCGGGGGAAGTTCGAGGAATCCGTGAAGGCCTACCAGGAAGCGCTGCGACTCCGCCCGCAGTACCCGCAGGCGCTCGAGTACCTCGGCGAGGCGTACGTGCGGATGGGCCGGCTCGCGGAGGCGCGAGAGGTGCTCGCGCGCCTCAGGCCGCTCGATCCGAAAGAGGCGGACGAGCTCGCGCAGGCGATCGCGCAGGCCGCGCAGCGCTGACCGCTCCGCGATGTTCCGCTCCCGGCTCGCGATCAAGATCGGGCTGCTCATCGTGATCGTGCTCATCCTTGGCTTCGGCGCCTCGACGATCGTCACGATCCGGCGCGAGTCGGATGCCTTGATCGACCAGAACAAGATCGCGGCCCGCCGGCTCACGACGGCCGTGGTCGCGTCCATCGAGGGCGCCATGCTGCAGGAGCGTCCGGACGTCACGCGCACGATGATCCAGGAGCTCAAGTCCTCGTCGCTCGTCGAAGGGTTCACCATCTACCGTCGCAACGGCGTCGAGGCGTTCACCGACCTCGCCACCGCGGGGGATGTCGCACGGAGGGCCGGCCTCGCGCCCGAGGTCCTCGCGAACATCTCGAAGATGCAACGAGCGCCGGGTGCGCCGATGAGCGGGCCGCTCTTCGCGCAGGCGCTCGACCCGACGACGGCCGAGCGCATCCGTCATCACTTCGTCCTCGAGAGCGTCGGGGAGAAGACCTTCAAGAACGTCTCGCAGCCGATCCACGTCTACCGCGTCATCTCACCCGGCATCTACGAAAAGATCCTCTAGCCCCACCGAGCGCGTGCGAGTCGGGATCTGCTCCTGGGCGGATCCTGCGCTCATCGAGAGCGGCGGCTTCTATCCGAGGCGGTCCATGTCGGCGGAGGCGCGCCTGCGCTATTACGCGAGCGTCTTCGACACCGTCGAGGTGAACAGCTCTTACTACGCGATTCCCGACGTCCGCAACACCGTCCGCTGGGTCGAGCGCACGCCCCCCGGGTTCGTCTTCCACGTCAAGGCCTACGCGCTGCTGACGGGGCACCACCCGAAGCCCGAGAGCCTCCCGGCGGAGCTCGTGGCCCTCCTGCCCCGACAGCCCCGGCGGACGCGGCGCGGGGAGATCGAGGCCACGAGCTTTCCGCCCGAGGCGGTGGACGCCGCGGTGCGGCTCTTCCGCGCGGCCGTGGCACCGCTGGCCGAGGCGGGGAAGCTCGGCTACGTCCTCTTCCAGTTCGCGCCGTGGGTTCGCTTCGGCGCCGCGTGGCTCGACTACCTCGCCTCCCTCGTTGAGCGCCTGCCGGGCTTCACGATCGCGGTCGAGTTCCGCCATCGCTCGTGGTTCCCCGAGCACGCGGCCGAGACGCTCGCGGCGCTCGCTGGAGCGCGGCTCGCCCACGTGATCGTCGACGCGCCGGTCGCCGCCGGCGCGGTGCCGCGCGTGACGGCCGCGACCGCGCCGAGCGCCGTGTTCCGTCTGCACGGGCGGAACGCCGAGGGATGGCTCCGCCAGCTCCGAGGGGAGGAGCCGACCGTGCGTGAGAAGTACGACTACCTCTACAGCGAGGCGGAGCTCCGGGAGCTCGTCCCCGAGATCGGGCGGATCGGAGAGGAGGCCGAGCAGGTCTTCATCTCCTTCAACAACAACAACCGCGACTACCCGGTCCGGAACGCGCTCATGCTGAGGCGGCTCCTCGGACGGCCGCTCAGCCCGGCGGCCGATTCCTCGCCTCCCGACCTGTTCGCCTGAGAGAGTGACGCCCGGGCGGCCGGCGCGCCTCCGATGTCCCGAGTCGGGCGGCGGCGGTTTGGTAGAATCGTAGCCTCATGCCAGAACTCCGGCTTCGGGGCGGCGAAGTCGACGGGCTCGATCTCCACTACCTCGTCGAGGGGCGTGGGCCCGCCGTCGTCCTGGTGCACGGCCTGGGCGGGTTCGCCGAGTCCTGGCGCCACACCCTGCGCGGGCTCGCGGCGCGGACGACCGTGTACGCGCTCGACCTCCCTGGCTTCGGCGCCTCCGCGAAGCCCCGCACGCGCTACCGGCTGCCCTACTTCGCCGGCGCGCTCCACGGGTTCATGGAAGCGCTCGGAATCCAGGGGGCCTCGCTCGTGGGCCACTCGCTCGGCGCGGCCGTCGCCGTCACGTACGCGGTCACCCATCCGGCGCGGGTCGAGCGGCTCGCCCTCGTGGGCGGCGTCGTCCCTGGCTTCGGCTATCGCCCCTCATGGGTCTACCGGCTCGTCGCCCTACCGCTCATCGGTGAGGCGCTCGCGCGCTGCGGCTCGGCGGCGCTCTACAAAGCCGCGCTCGCGCGCTGCTTCCACCGGCCGGTCCGCGAGGAGGTCGACTTCTTCGTCGACTTCGGATTCGCGGCGCGGACCGCCGCCGAGGCGCGCGCGGCGTACCTCGCCACGCTCCGCCACGTGCGGACGGACTTCGAAGTCCACGCTGAGGACTACCGCCGCGCGATCGCGACCCTCGACCTCCCCGTCCTGCTGATCCACGGCCGCCAGGACCGCGTCGTGCCGTCGGCGCACTGCGCGCTGGTCGCCGAAGGCTTCGCGCACGCGACGGTCCGCTGGGTGGACGAGTGCGGGCACTTCCCCCAGATCGAGCAGGCCGAGACCGTGAACCGCTGGCTCGTGGACTTCCTGGTCGGGCGGCCCGCGCCCCGCTGAGCGGAGATCGTCATGGACGGCATCACGCCGCAAGACCTGAAAGCGCGACTGGACCGGAACGACCGGCCCCTCCTGCTCGACGTGCGCCAGGACTGGGAGACGCGGCTCTGCCGCCTCGACAACTCGGTGCACATCCCGATCGAGGAGATCGAGGTCAGGGCGGGCGAGCTCAATTCCGACGACGAGATCGTCGTCTACTGCCATCAGGGCGTGCGGAGCGCGGCGGTCGCCGACTACCTGCGCCAGCTCGGCTTCAAGAACGTGAAGAACCTCGTCGGGGGCCTCGATCACTGGGCGCGGACGGTCGACCCGACCATGCGCCGGTATTAAGTGTCGGGCTCCTCCCTCGGGCGGCCCCTGGCTCGCCATTCGGCGCGACACCGCTGGGTCCGCTCCGTGCGAGATCCAAGCCCGGCAAGCGACTAGTGGCGGACGCGGGGCTCCACGTCGAGCGGGCCGGTGTCGCCGTCTGGTGCACGCTGGACCGTCCGCCGCTCAACCTCCTCGACCCCGGGGTGATCCACGCCGTGCGCGCGGCCTTCGACGCGTTCGCCGCCGATCGCGCCACGCGCGTGGTGGTCCTGACCGGCAGCGGGCGCGCGTTCACGGCGGGCATGGACGTGCGGGTCTTGCGCGATCTCGACGCGGCGCGGGCGATGGAGCTGATCACCGCGTTGCACGACGCGATCGACGCCGTGCACCGGGCGCCGTGCCCGGTGATCGCCGCGGTGAACGGCGCGTGCCTCGGCGCCGGCTTCGAGCTGGCGCTCGCGTGCGACCTGCGCGTGGCCGTCGCGGGGGCGCCCCTCGGCCTGCCGGAAGTCCGCGTGGGCGTGCCGTCCGTGATCCAGGCGGCGCTCCTGCCGCCCCTGGTCGGTCCCGGCCGCGCCGCGGAACTGCTCCTCACCGGCGAGCCGATCACGGCGGAGCGGGCGCACGAGTGGGGGCTCGTCAACGACGTCGTGCCGGCCGAGCGCCTGCGCGCGACCGTGCAGGCGCGCGTGGACGCGATCCTCGCGTGCGGTCCCGAGGCGGTCCGCCTGCAGAAGGAGCTGATCGTCCGCTGGCGCGCGACCGACCTGAGGACGGCGGTGCGCTCGGGGGTCGACGCGTTTGTCGCGGCCTACGCGACCGACGAGCCCTTCGAGGGGATGAGCGCGTTCCTCGAGAAGCGGCCGCCGAAGTTCAGGAGCCGACGCTGAAGATCACGACGGTCACGCTCGACTTCTGGGGAACGCTGCTCCACGACCCGCCATCGAGCGACAACCGCTACAAGAAGCGCCGCATGGCCGACTTCGGGACGGTCCTCGCCGCGGCGGGCCTGCGCGTCGCGGCCAGGGCGCTCGAGCGCGGCTACGAGGAGTCGGGCGCGTTCCTCTCGAAAGTCTGGAGTCGGAACCGCGACGTGCCGGTGACGGAGCACGTCCGGGCGATCCTCGCCGCGGCCGATGCCGGACTTCCCCGCCGGGTGACCAGCGAGACGATGGCGATGCTCGTCGAGGCCTACGCGCGCCCCGCGCTCCTGGTGCCGCCGGCGGTGGACGAGTCCGCGCGCGCGGCCCTCGAGGCGCTCGCGGCGCGCGGATACACGCTCGCCGTCGTGTCGAACATCATGCGGACGCCCGGCGTCACGCTGCGCAAGCTCCTCGAGCGCTTCGGGCTGCTCGGCTACTTCCGGCATACGACCTTCTCGGACGAAGTGGGCGTGCGCAAGCCGGACCCCGAGATCTTCGCCCTCACGCTGCGCGCCGTCGGCGCCGTCCCCGAGAGCGCGGTGCACGTCGGCGACGACGAGGTGCTCGACATCCAGGGCGCGCGCGCCGCCGGCATGCGGGTCATCCACGTCACGAGCGAAGCGCCGCGGGCGGTCGGCCTGTGGCGTCCCGACGACGCGATCCCGCGGCTCGGCGGCTTGCCCGACGCGATCGCACGGCTCGAGTCATGAGCGTGGCAGTCGGGCGGTGGGGAAGTCGGCGCGCGGGCGACGCGTCAGGCGTGCTTGAGGCCGGAGCCCGCCGGCGGCTTCTGGAACCGCGCCTCCGGCGGGGCGACGACGCCGATCTCCTCGAAGTAGCGCCGGATCGGGTCCGTGATCCGGTCGGCGTATGCCTCGAGGACGCGATACGAGATGCCACGGTGGTAGGTCGCGTTCGGGAGCTCTCCCGTCCGCCGGCCGAGAACCTTCGTGGCGCCGGTCACCCGGTTGTGGAGGACGAGCCCGAATGTCCCGAGGCCGGAAGCCCAGTGCTCCGCCCTGTGTAGACTGAGCTCCGTGCAGGCTCCGCTGATCTCCCAGTCGGGCGCGAACTCGACCAGGGCGAGTTGGAAGAGCCGGTGGACTTGCTCCGGGAGCAGCATGGGTGTCTCGTGTCGAAACTTGCCTCACCCTCGAACGAAGCAAGTTGAGTGCCACGTAGAACTCCACGTGGCATCGGCGCTAGGAAATTCGTGGGTTGAGCGGCGGCGCTCGTCGGACGCTCGTCGGTGACCTGACGGATGGCCGTCCATTGGGTGTCACGCGGGCACGTCGGCGCCGTCGCGCGGCGTCCGTAGGAACTCATAATTCAGGATGTACGACCTCCCGCTCGGTAACCTAAATTTTGATGTGATGCGGCGTCTTGCGCGCTGCGACATGGAGCGCGTAAGATAGGCGCGCGATGAACATCGCCGACCTCAGGGCGAAGATCCGTGACATCAGGGACTTCCCAACCGAGGGGATCCTCTTCAAGGACATCACCACCCTTCTCAAGGACGGTCCGGCGTTCCGCTACGTGATCGACGTGCTCGCGGGCCGCTATCAGAAGGAGCGCGTGGACGTCGTGGTCGCCGTCGAGTCGCGTGGGTTCATCTTCGGCGGGGCGCTCGCCCACGAGCTGAGCGCGGGTTTCGTCCCCGTGCGGAAGCTCGGCAAGCTCCCGGGCAAGACCATCGAGGTCGAGTACGAGCTCGAGTACGGGCGCGACGCGCTCGCCATCCACGAGGACGCGGTCAAGCCGGGGCAGCGCGTACTCGCCGTCGATGACCTGCTCGCCACGGGCGGCACGATGGCCGCGACGCTCCGGCTGATCGAGCAGCTCGGGGGCCACATCGTCGGCGTGGCGTTCCTGATCGAGCTCGCCTTCCTCCACGGCCGCGACAAGCTCAAGAGCTTCCCGCTCCATTCCCTCATCGTCTACGACTGAGGAGGCATCACAGGTGGGAATCTCGACACGGATCGCTCTCGTGCGCGGTGGCGCCACGCTCCTGGCCGGCACCCTCCTGACGCTCGGCGCGTGGGCGCCCGGCGCCTCCGCCGAGGAGGCGAAGACGCCGGTCAGCGCGTCGATGATCCTGAGCATTTTCGCGCAGCCCATCGAGCCGCGCGTGTCGGCGTTCGATCAGGCGCTCAGAGAGGACGGTCCGCCACCTCGCGCCGCCGAGTGCACACCGCAGGCCGATGGCAGCGTCCGTTGCGGCACCGGCGCCGGCTCCGTGGCGGTCACCGTGCGGAATCCGTGCCCGCCGGGGACGGCCCACTACGAGCCGCCGTCCCTGCCGGGTCGTCGCGCGCGCAACTAGCCTCCGCCGGCCCCCGGGAGACGCTCATGACCATCAAAAACGTCGGCGTCATCGGCTGTGGTCTCATGGGCTCGGGCATCGCCCAGGTCGCGGCCCAGGCGGGGTTCCCCGTGCTCTTCGTCGAGGCGAGTGCCGAGCTGGTCAAGCGGGGCCTCAGCCGGCTCCGTGAGGTCTTCGAGGGGCTCGCGGCGAAGGGCAAGCTCGACGCCGCCACGAAAGACGCCGCGCTCGCGCGCATCGGCGGCACGCCGCGACTCGAGGACCTCAAGGGGTGCGACCTCGTCGTCGAGGCCATGACGGAGAACCAGCAGCTCAAGAACGAGACCTTTGCGAAGCTCGACCGGATCTGCCCGCCCCACGCGATCCTGGCGACCAACACCTCGTCGTGCAACGTCACGGCCCTGGCCGCGGCGACCACGCGCCCCCGCCAGGTCCTCGGGCTCCACTTCTTCAACCCCGTGCCGCTGATGAAGCTCGTGGAGGTGGCGCGGACGATCCTGACCGACGAGGCGGTGGTCGCGACGGCGACCGAGTGGGTCCGCGCGGTCGGCAAGACCCCGGTCCAGACGAAGGACTCGACGGCGTTCATCGTGAATCGGTTGCTCGTGCCGTACCTGCTCGACGCGGTCCGGCTTTACGAGAGCGGCCTCGCCTCGCTCGAGGACATCGACACGGCGATGAAGCTCGGCTGTGGCTACCCCATGGGGCCGTTCACGCTCCTGGACCTCGTCGGGCTCGACACCGCGATGTACGTCGCCGAGGTGATGTTCGAGGAGTTCCGCGAGCCTCGCTACGCGCCGCCGCCGCTTCTCAAGCGCATGGTGATCGCGGGCCACCTCGGACGGAAGACGGGCCGCGGCTTCTACGCCTACACGGGCTAGGTAACTCGGAGGGGGGCTTCGCCCCCCTTCCGATGCCTCCCCCCGGATCGGTTGCGCCGGCGGAGCCGGCGCTCGAACAGCGGTGATTCCGACGCACGGGTTAGACGCGGCGGGCGCGCGCGAGGACGAGGGCGCCGACGGCACCGGCGAGGAGCAACGGGACGCCGATCCAGTAGCGCTGGCGCTCGCGGGCCCTGGTCCGCAGGGTGCGTAGCACCATCCGGTCGCCAGCCGTGAGCTCGCTCCGGCCCGCCACGAACTGCCTGAGCCGCTCCGTCGTCTCCTCGGGCATCGCTCGGGCGCCCCACAGGACCTCCTGCTGCAGCGCGCGTAGCCGCGCGAGGTCGGCGGTGGCCTGCGCGATCGCCGCGTGGCTCTCGCGGTACGTCTCGCGCTCCCGCGGCGTGAGGAACGCGAGCTCGACGACGGGCAGGGGCGCCTCGATCCAGTCGAGCCAGACATGGTCCATTCGCGGGAAGAGCGCCACGAGGAGTCCGGCAAGCGCGACGAGGGCGCACGCGCCGGCGCCGAGCGAGCGGAGCGCCGAGGCGCCGCGCGTCCGGACCGCGCGGCCGAGCCCGCGCGCCGCGAGCGCCAGCCCGACCACGGCGAGCAACGCGCCGAAGGTCGTGACCACGGTGGCGCCGGTCGGGAGGTCCCAGGCGTAGGAGGCCGCGAGCCCTGCGGCGCTCACCCCGGCGCCCGCGGCCCAGCCGAGGAGGAGGCGGCCGCGCACGGAGCCCGTGAGCAACGCCCCCACCGTCGCGGGCACGACGAGGTACGAGAAGACGAGGAGCACGCCCGCGACTCGCACCGAGCTGGTCACCACCAGCCCGAACGAGGCGTAGAAAACGAAGTCCCACGCGCGGACCGCGTGCCGCCCGGCGGCGCCGTTCGGGTCGAACGAGATGCGGAGGAGCGGGCGGCGCACGACCCAATGAATGGCGCCGATCAGGGCGTAGAGGAGGGCGAGCGCGCGCACCTCGTCCCCCGTGACCGTCAGGATGCTTCCCACCAGGAGCTGCTTGATGTGCTCGTTCCCCTGCGGGGCCCGATCCACGACGAGCACGGCCGCCGCAGCCGACACCGCGTAGACGATACCGATGAGGGCCTCCTGCGGAACACGTCCGCGATGTGTCCGGCTCACGGCGAAGAGCCCGGCGCCCGCCAGTGTGAAGACGAGCGCGTACCAGTACGCCGCGTCGCTCTGGATCGCGTGGCCCGCGAGGAGGGCGACGGTGATCCCGAGGGCCGCCGTCTGGGCGAGCGCCAGGTCCACGAAGATGACGCCACGCGCGAGCACGTGGAGCCCGAGGTAGACGTGGATCGCGGTGAGCACGAGGCAGGCGAGGAACGGGAGCGCGAGGAACTCGATCACGGTCCGAGCGCCTCGACGAGGCGCCGCACGTCGAGCTCGAAGAGGGCTACGTAGTCGCCCGCCTCGGGGTCGGCCCCGACGGAGGGGACGAGCACGACCGCCCGGGCGCCGCCGCGCGCCGCCACGTGACTCACGAGTGACGCGTTCGACGACGGCTCGCCGATCACGAGCCGGACCCGCGCCTGGCGCATCTTCGCGGTGAGCGCAGCGAGCGACGCCGCCGACGGGGGCACGCCGGGCGCGGGCTCGACCGCGGCGACGACGACGAGCCCGAAGCGTCGGGCGAAGTACGGCCAGCTGTCGTGCACGACGACGGCGCGCGTGCCGCGATAGGGCGCCAGCGCCCGTGTCCAGCGGGCGAGCGAGTCGTCGAGCCGCGCGAGCCAGCGCGCGCGGTTCTTGGCGAAGACGTCGCGGCCGTCCGGCGCCAGCCGGACGAGGGCCTCGAGGATCGCCCCGGTCATCGGCCGCGCGTTCGCGGGATCGAGCCAGTAGTGCGGGTTGCCGAAGCCGTGGACGTGGGCAACCCCTTCGCCCCTCACGCGCGCGGTCGCCGTCTGGAGCAGGTCGACGGACTTCGAGACGTCGAGGTCGTGCGCGCTCCCCGGCGCGAAGCGGGGATCGTTCGCGGCGCGGAGGACGCGGGCGAGCCAGGGCTCGTGGTCGAGCCCGATCCGCACGAGGAGCGCGGCGGCCTTGAGCTTCTCGAACTGCCCGGGCGTGACTGTAACCGCGTGCGGCTCGTGCGCGGCGGGCGCCAGGCTCTCGACCCGCACGCGGTCGCCGCCGACGGCCTCGACGAGGGCCTGGAGGTCGGTCGAGGTCGTCACGACGGAGAGCGCGCCGCCCGCCCAGGCCGGGACGGCCGCGAGCAGGACCAGCAGCGCGGCGCGCACCCTACGACGGCTTGACGAAGATCGACTTCGGGATCATGCAGTGGACACCCTTGCGCACGTCCACCACCTGCGTCACGCGGCAGTCGCCCACCATCGAGACGAGCGAGTAAGCCTCGTAGCGGGTCAGCGGCGCCATCTTCTGGCTCGCGAGGAAGTCGACGGTCTCGCGGACGGCGCTCACCATCGCCCGGTTGAGGTCCTCGTCGAAGCCCAGCATGATCCAGTGCGTCTTCGTCTCCACGCGCGGCCAGTCGAGCTTCAGGTCCTTGCGCACGATGAGCTGCATCACGATCTCGCGGTAGGCGCACTCGAGCGCGGTGAGGTTGACCTCGCCATTGCCCTGGCGGCAGTGGGAATCGCCCGTCCAGACGAGGCCGCCCTTGAGGAAGATCGGGATGTAGATCGTCGTGCCCTCCTGCAGCTCGTTGATGTCCATGTTCGAGCCGTTCTTCCAGGGCCGGAGCGTCGACACCGGCGCCATCGGATCGGTCGCGCCGCCCTTGCGCGGCGAGGGGTCCTTGGGGTCGATGCCGACGGCCAGCGTCCCCGGGAACGGCTGGAGGTCGACGACGATGCCGGGCTTGAACTCCGCCTGACGCTTGTCCCAGTCGAGGTAGAAGTACCTGACGAAGCCGTCGGGCATCTCTGAGGCGAGCGCGCCGATCGTCGGGAACTCCCTGCCGGGGAGGTTGAAGTTCACGCCGAACGCCTTGGGAGTGATCTTGAGGATCCGGATCTCCATCACGTCGCCGGGCTCGGCGCCGTTCACGTAGATCGGCCCGGTCAGGGAGTGGGGCCCGCCCCCCGGGTTCGCCTTGCGGAGGGCGACGATCTCCTCCATCGTCGTCCCGGGCTGGATCTTGTTGTGCGCGTGCATCATCGTCTCGACCGCGACCGTGTCGCCGGAGTTGACGACGAGCTTGGGCGGCTCCTTGGGGTCGAGCCAGCCCCACTGCGTCGTCTCGAGCGTCGCCGGCAGCACGTGGTACTTACCGCCGAGCACGGGGACGGTGCGGTCGCGCTTCGACTCGTCCATCTGCTGGGCGACCGCATAGAAGCCGGCCGCGAGGACGAGGACGAGGATCGCGAGGGTCGTGACCAGACGCTTCGTCGCCGCGAGCTCCGCCATGGCGCGTCTCCTTGTCGCGGGGGCCGGGTGCCCACCTCCACGGCAGGTGGCCTGCCGGAGGTGCACGGGCTCCGCGTCGGGTGGGACGACCGAGCGACGCCCGATGATCGTCTAGGGGCGGGGGATCGTCAAGAGCGCGCGCGGGCCGCGACGCGCTCCGGCGGCGCGAGGCGCGTGTAGCGGCCACGGAGGCTGTCGAAGCGGCGGGTCCGCAGGAGCTCTCGACGGTGGAGGACGTAGCGCGCGAGCAGGACGAGGATGGAGAGCCCGTACGTGATCGACGCCCAGAAGCTCGCCGACGACGCCTCGGGAAAATAGCGCGTCGGGACCGCGATCTCGGCGATCCGGAAGCGCGCGGCCACGACCTGCGCGATGATCTCCTGGTCGAAGACGAAGCCGTCGGAGTTCAGGACGAAGTTCACGCGCTCGAGCACCTCGCGGCGAAACGCGCGGTATCCGGTGTGGAACTCCGAGAGCCGGAGGCGGAACGCCCGGTTCTCGAGCGCCGTGAGGAAGCGGTTCGAGACGTACTTCCACCACGGCATCCCCTGCCGGAGCGCCGAGCCCGTCTTGAGCCGTGAGCCCAGCACCACGTCGGCCTCGCCGCGGAGGATCGGCTCGATGATCTGAGGGACGAGCCGCGGGTCGTACTGATAGTCGGGGTGAACCATGACGACGACGTCGGCTCCGGCGCGGAGCGCTTCCGCGTAGCAGGTCTTCTGGTTGGCGCCGTAGCCGTAATTCCGGTTGTGGACGAAGATCTCCAGCCCGAGCTGCCGGGCGATCTCGAGCGTCGCGTCGGTCGAGCCGTCGTCCACGAGGATCACCATGCTGACGGCGTCCTTGGGCAGCTCCTCGTACGTCATCCGAAGGGTGCGGCCCGCGTTGTACGCGGGCATGACCACGATGACCTTCGCGTCTGATTTCACGTCAGCGAAAAATGCACGGCCGGTGCCAACGATGGGGGGTTCGGGAACTCAAGCACTTGCCCGAGGGCGCCGCACCGGCCGCCTCGCGCATGACCCAAAGTTACACGGCCGGCGTGACGAGAATTGTCAGCGGGCCCGGTGTGGCCGATAATGCTTCCGGAATGCGCGACCTCTTCGATCTGACCGCCGAGCAGCGCCAGGTGCGCGACCTCGTCCGGGCTCTCGCCCGCGAACGGGTCGCGCCACTCGCCGCGCAGGTGGACGAGACGGAGACGTATCCGACCGACCAGCTCACGTCACTCGGCGAGCAGGGGCTCATGGGGCTCTACATCCCCGAGGCCTACGGCGGCGCCGGGCTCGGCGCGCTCGCCTTCTGCCTGGCGGTCGAGGAGATTGCCTGGGCGTGTGCGTCCACCGCCGTCATCTATCTCGTCCAGTACACCGGCGGGTTCCCGATCGTCACGGCAGGCAGCGAGGCGCAGAAGCGGCGCTACCTGCCGCGGCTCGCTGCGGGCGAGATCACCGCGGCGTTCTCCCTCTCGGAGCCTGGCGCCGGGTCCGACGCCGGCGCGCTCACGACGACCGCCGTGCGCCGGGGCGACCGCTACCTTCTCAACGGGACCAAGATGTGGGTCACGAACGGCAGTCACGCCGGCGTCATCACCCTCTTCGCCACCGTGGACCGCGGCAAGGGCCACCGCGGGGTCACCGCGTTCCTGGTCGAGCCGACGTTCCCCGGGTTCGCCCTCGGCAAGCTCGAGCGCAAGCTGGGGATTCGCGGGTCCCCGACGGTTGCGCTCCATCTGAGCGACTGCGAGGTGCCCGTCGAGAACCGTCTCGGCGACGAGGGCGAGGGGTTCAGGATCGCGCTGCGCGTCCTGGACGGCTCGCGCCCGGCCGTGGGCGCCCAGGCCGTGGGGATCGCCCAGGCCGCGCTCGACGCCGCCGTCGCCTACGCCAAAGAGCGGCAGCAGTTCGGCCAGCCGATCGCGGCCTTCCAGGGGATTCAGTTCATGCTCGCGGACATGGCGATGCAGACGCACGGGGCGCGCCTCATGGTCCACCACGCCGCAGCGCTCCTGGACCGCGGCGCTCCCCGCACGGCGTTCGAGTCGTCGATGGCCAAGTGCTTCGCGGGCGACGCGGCGATGCGGGTCACGACGGACGCCGTGCAGATCTTCGGCGGCTACGGCTACACGCGCGAGTATCCCGTCGAGCGCTTCATGCGCGACGCCAAGATCACGCAGATCTACGAGGGCACGAACCAGATCCAGCGGGTCGTGATCGCGCGCGAGCTGGTGCGCGCCTAGCCCCGCCGTCCGAAGCGAGCCGATGAACGCCGAGGCGCCATGACCTTCCGGGACCGGGCCGACGCCGGGCGAGCGCTCGCCGACGCGCTGGTCCCGACGCCGGCGCCGCCCTTCGTCGTCGGCGCGATCCCGCGGGGCGGCGTGACGGTCGCCCTGCCCCTTGTCGAGCGGTTCCGCGCGCCGCTCGCGCTCGTTTACGCGGGCAAGCTGACCGCGGCGGTCGCGCCCGAGTTCGCCTTCGGCGCGCTCGACGAGGACGGCGAGGCGTACGTCAAGGCCGAGTCGGTCGCGATGCTCGGGCTCTCGCCGGCGGAGGTGGAGCAGGCGAAGGCCCGGGTGCGCGGAGAGATCCAGCGCCGGATGGCGGCGTACGGCGCGCGGTCCCTCGGCGCCCACCTCCCGGGCCCCGGCGTGGTGCTGGTGGACGACGGCCTCGCCACTGGCCTCACGATGCGCGTCGCCCTCGCGTACGCGCGCCGACACGGGGCGCGCGACGTTACCGTGGCGGTGCCCTGCGCCTCCGCGCAGGCCGCGGGAGAATTCGAGCGCGCCGCCGATCGCTTCGTGAGCCTCGTCGTCGACCCGGAGTTCCAGGCCGTCGGGCAGTACTACCTCGACTTCTCGCCCGTGCCGGACGACGAGGTGCGCGCGATGCTCGCGTGTGGGTGATCCGCACGGTGGCATCCGTCTCGGTCGTTGACGACGTAGAGGCGGGGTGCTAGATGTCTAGACATCCTGACAGCGGGAGGTTCGGCGCGTGAACTACCGTCCAGGGATTCCCCGGTACCTCCAGATCGCCGACGCGATCCGCCAGGATCTGCGCGGGGAGGGCGAGCGCATCCCCTCCGAGCACGCGCTCTGCAAGCGCTTCAAGGTCAGCCGGCCGACCATCCGGCAGGCGCTCGACGTCCTCGTGGAGGAGGGGCTCCTCTACCGTCACGCCGGGCGCGGGACCTTCTCGACGCCGTCGGCGGGAGCCGACCCGAAGCTCCGCGTGATCGGCTCGGTCGGCGACATGATGGCGCTCGGCGACGAGTCGTGGTTCAAGCTGGTGGCGCGCGAGATCGTCCCGGTCCCGGCAAACATCGCGCACGCGCTGCGTCTGCCGCCGCGCTCGTCGGTCTACCAGATCAGCGGCGTCCGCCACGCGGACAACGGACCCTTCCAGCACGTGACCGCGTACGTGCCGCTCACGATCGGCACGGCGCTCTCCGACGAGGACCTCTCGAAGACCTCGCTCATCGGCGCGATCGAGCGCGTGCTCGGCGTGCCGATCAAGCTCATGGAGCAGGTGGTCGACGCGGCCCTCGCGCCGCGGCAGATCGCCGAGCTGCTCCAGGTGCGGCCGCGCACGCCACTGCTCCTCTTCGAGCGCACGTACTTTGCGGCGAGTGGTGAGCCGGTCGAGTACGCGATGACCTACCAGACGCCCCGGCGCTACCCCTATCGTCTCGTCCTCTCCCGAGCCGAACGCCGGAGCTAGCATGCCGGCCTTGCGGCTCGCTGGAATGGGAAGCGGCGGGCGGAACGGAGCCGGGGCGCACCTCGTCTCAGGCCACCAATAATGCCCTACCGGATCGGGTTCGACGTCGGGGGGACGTTCACCGACTTGGTGCTGCAGTCGCCGTCGGGGGAGCTCCTCATCGCGAAGCGGCTGACGACCTACCCGGACCCCTCCGAGGCCTGCCTCGCGGGGCTCGACGAGCTCGTCGCCCGGAGCGGTGTCACGTGGCGCGACGTGGCCCAGGCGGTCCACGGGACGACACTCGGCTCCAATGTCGTCATCGAGCGCAAGGCGCGAGGCGTCGGGCTCCTCACCACGCGGGGCTTCCGCGACGTGCTCCTGATCGGGCGCGAGAAGCGCTACCAGGTCTACGACCTCCAGATCGAGAAGCCCGCGCCGCTGATCCCTCGCCGGTTGATCGGCGAGGTGACCGAGCGCGTCCTGGCGGACGGCTCGGTGCGGAGCCCGCTCGACGAGGCCGACGCCCGTCGGGCCGTCCGCGAGCTCGTCGCGCGCGAGGTCACGACCCTCGCGATCTGCCTCCTGCACGCGTACCTGAACCCCCTCCACGAGCGGCGCCTGGCGGAGATCGTCGGAGAAGAGGCTCCGCACGTGACGGTGACGATGTCGCACGAGGTGTCGCCGACCTTCCGCGAATACGAGCGGACCTCGACGACCGTGGTCAACGCTTACGTGATGACGGCCGTGCGCGAGTACCTGCGCGGGCTCGCCGCCGCCCTGGCCGAGCGCGGCTACCGGGGCCGGCTCTTCGTCATGCAGTCCTCCGGCGGCGTCGCGACGGCGGAGGCGATGCAGCGCTACCCCGTGCGGATGATCGAGTCGGGTCCCGCCGCGGGCGCCCTGATGGCGGCGGCGTACGGCGAGCTCACCGGCCACCGCGACCTGATCGCGTTCGACATGGGGGGCACGACCGCCAAGCTCGCACTCGTCGAGCGCGGGCGGCCCTCCACGACGACGGCGTTCGAGCTCCACCGCGTCAACAACGCCCCGGGCAGCGGCCTGCCGATGAACATTCAGGCGATCGACCTCGTCGAGATCGGTGCGGGCGGCGGCTCGATCGCCCGCGCGCGGCTCGGCGTGATCGCCGTGGGCCCGGAGAGCGCCTCGTCGGTGCCGGGGCCCGTCTGCTACGGGCGCGGTGGTGTCGAGCCCACGGTCACCGACGCGAACGTGGTGCTCGGCTATATCAACCCCGACTACTTCGCGGGCGGCTCGGTCAAGCTCGAGCCGGCGGCGGCGACGCGGGCGATCGAGACGAAGGTCGCGGCGCCGCTCGGCCTGTCGCTCGAGGACGCGGCGTGGGGGATCCACGCGATCGTCACCACCAACATGGAGCTGGCGACCCGCGTGGTCTCGATCGAGCGCGGCCGCGACCCGCGCGACCTCACGTTCGTCGCCTTCGGCGGCTCGGGCCCCGTGCACGGCTGCCGACTCGCCCAGGCGCTCGGCATCCCGCGCGTGATTCTCCCCGCGGCCGCCGGGGTCACGGCCGCGATCGGCCTGCTGGCCGCGGAGCTCCGGTTCGACGTGGCGCGCACTTACGTCCGCCGGCTCGACGCCGTGGATCTCGCGCAGCTCGGTCGGATGTACGCGGAGATGGCGCGGCAGGCGACGGAGGTCGTCCGCGAGTCCGCCGTCGCCGGTGAGATCCACGTGGCGCGCTCGGCCGACGCGCGCTACGTGGGCCAGGGGTACGAGCTGACCGTTCCCGTGCCGTCGGGCGAGCTCGACGCCGCCGCGCTCGCCCGGGTGCGCGCGACGTTCGACGAGGTCTACGCCGCCCGCTACGGCTATGCGAACCCGCGCGAGCCCGTGGAGGTCGTCACGTGGAAGCTCTCGGCGGTCGGCGGCTCGCCCCGCATCGCGCTCGCGAAGGCGCAGACCGAGGACCGTGGCCGCGCGGTGAAGGGGAGCCGTCGCGCCTACTTTCCCGAGGCGCGCGGCTACGTGGACACGCCGGTCTACGACCGCTACGCGCTCGCGGCAGGGGCGCGCCTCACGGGGCCGGCGATCGTGGAGGAGCGCGAGTCCACGACCGTCCTTCCGCCCGGCGCCTCGGCGGCTGTGGACGAGTACGCGAGTCTCCTGGTGGAGTTGGAATGACGGAGCCAGACCGCACCCACAGCACGCCACCTACGGAGTGCGCCGGCCTCGCCGCCTCCGCGACAACGGACCCGATCACCCTCGGCGTCATCTGGGGCGCGCTCCAGTCGATCGCGGTCGAGATCGGGACGACGGTCCATAAGACCGCCTACTCCGAGCAGGCGCGTGAGGGCCAGGACTTCTCCGTGGCGGTCTTCGACCCCGAGGGGCGCATGGTCGCTCAGGGGCCGTACAGTCCCGGGCACATGGGGGCCATGTCCGTCGCCGTCAAGAACGCGCTCGCCGCGCACCCCGTCGAGTCGCTGCGTCCGGGCGATGCCATTCTCATGAACGATCCGCTGCTCGGCTCGGGGCACCTGCCGGACTTCTTCGTCACGCAGCCCGCGTTCCACGAGGGTCAGCTGGTCGGTTTCGCGGTGAACATCCTCCACCACACCGACGTCGGCGGCCAGCGCCCCGGCAGCCAGGGCGTCGAGGGCATCTTCGACTACTTCCAGGAAGGGCTCCGTATCCCGCCGACCAAGGTGTGGAGGGCGTACGAGGAGGACGCTGGGATCGTCGGGATCATCGCCGCGAACACGCGCACGCCCGAGAAGGTCCTCGGCGACCTGCGCGCCCAGCGGAGCGCGTTGCGCGTCGGGGAGCTGAGACTCCAAGAGCTCGGCGCGCGCTACGGCCGCGACCTGCTCGTCCGCGCGATGGACGAGATCATCGAGCGGACCGAGGCGAACATGCGCGCCGCGATCCGGGCCGTCCCGGACGGCGTCTACACGTTCGAGGACTTCATGGACGACTCGGGGCCGGGGACCGCGCCGCTCCGCGTGGCCGTCGCGGTGACGGTCGCGGGCGACGGCATGGTGATCGACTATGGGGGCTCGAGCCCGCAGACCGCGTCGGGCATGAACTCCTACATCAACTACACGCGCTCCTACTCGTATGCCGCGGTCAAGTGCCTGACCGACCCGTTCGGCCCGATGAACGACGGCGCGCTGCGCCCCATCACCGTGACGGCGCCCGAGGGGTCGTTCCTCAACCCGCGGCCGCCGGCGGGCGGGGGGCCGCGCGCGATCATCTGCTACCGCACGTTCGAGTCGGTGATCGGCGCGCTCGCGCGGGCGGTGCCCGACCGAGTGGCGGCGGCCGCGTCGCACATGGCGAATCCGACCTTCGGCGGCTCGGACCGCGCGCGTCGGCGCCGCTTCGTCGCGTACGAGCTGGTGCTCTCGGGCACGGGCGCGCGCGCGACGCGGGACGGGTGCGAGGCGATGGCGTGGGCGTTCAACGCCTCGAACATCCCCGTCGAGGCGCAGGAGGCGAACCTGCCGATCATCGTCGAGCGCTTCGAGCTGCTCCGTGACTCCGCCGGCGCGGGGAAGTTCCGGGGCGGCTGCGGCGTCCGCCGCGACATGCGCTTCCTCGCCGACGACGGCAAGCTCACGAATCTCGCCGACCGGCAGACGTTCGCGCCATACGGCCTGTTCGGTGGCCGGCCGGGAACGCTCGGCCGAACGGTGATCAATCCCGGCCCGGACGAACAGCTCGTCCACGGGAAGGCCTCTCGCGAGTTCGCGTTCGGTGACGTCATCTCGTTCCAGCAGCCCGGCGCCGGGGGCTACGGTGACCCGCTCGAGCGCGACCCCCGGCGCGTGCTCGAGGACGTCCTGGACGATTACGTCTCGATCGCGGCGGCGCGCGCGGACTACGGCGTCGTGATCGCGGGGACGGGGGTCGACCTTCGTGTGGACGAGCACGCCACGCGCGAGCTCCGCGGCGCGATGAGAGCGGAGCGGAAGACGTCATGAGTGCCGCGCCCGGTGGAATGAAACGCGGCGGCGTGCCGAACGGGCCCGGGTCGCACCTCGTCTCAGGCCCCCCACCTCATCGAAGGGGGCCTCGACGGCCCCCTCCGAGCCTCCCCCAGGATCGGTGGCGCGGGCGAAGCCCGCGCTCGAAGGGCGGTCGGTCCGACGGCCACCCACGGAGTGTGGCGGCCCCGCGGCCCCCGTTACGGAACGGAACCGGGTCGCGCCTTGTCTCAGGCCACCCACGGAGTGTGGCGGCCCCGCGGCCCCCGTTACAATGATCGCCTTCACGCCAGAGCAAGAAGAATTTCGCAAGGCGGTCGCGCGGCTCGTCGACGCCGAGGTGGTGCCGGCCGCAGAGGCGATCGACGAGCGCGCGGAGTTCCCGTGGACGCTGTTCAAGCGCCTCGGCGAGCTCGGCTATCTCGGTCTCCGCTACCCGGCGGCGTACGGCGGCGCCGACGCGGACATGGTCACCTATTGTCTCTTCGCCGAGGAGCTCGCCCGGGGCTCGCTCTCGGTGGCCGCGACGGTGGCCATGCAGTCGCTGATGGGGACCTACTTCATCTACAAGTACGGCACCGAAGAGCTCCGCCGGAAGTACCTCGTGCCCGCGCTCCGGGGCGACCTGGTCGCGACCTTCGCGCTCACCGAGCCCGGCGCCGGCTCCGACGTCGCCAACATCACCACGCGCGCCGAGCGACGCGGCGACCGCTGGGTGCTCCGCGGGGGCAAGACCTGGGTGACCAACGCGCCGGTGGCCGACGTCCTGACGGTCGCGGCGAAGACCTCTGCCGAGCGCGGCATGAAGAACATCGCGCTCTTCCTCCTGGACCGCTCGGCGATGCGCGGGATCGCGCTCGGGAAGTCGATCGACAAGATGGCGGTGCGTGGTTCCGTGACGGGGGAGATCCGGCTCGACGACGTGGAAGTTCCTCCCGAGTATCTCCTCGGTGGTGAAACGGGTGGTGTCGAGAAGATCGGGTCCGTCCTCTCGGAGATCCGGGTGATGACCGCGGCGATCTCCGTCGGGATCGCGCGCGCCGCGTACACGGCCGCGCTCGCCTACGCCCGGGAGCGGGTCGCGTTCGGGAAGCCGATCGTCGAGCACCAGGCGATCGGCTTCAAGCTCGCCGACATGCTCACCCGGCTCCACGCGGCGACGCTCATGACCTACCAGGCCGCGGCCCGGCTCGACGCCGGACGCGCGATCACCCGTGAGGCGGCGATGGTGAAGCTCTTCGCGTCGGAGATGGCGGTGCGCGTCACGGACGAGGCGGCGCGCATCTTCGCCTCGTACGGACTCGCGATGGAGTACCCGATCCAGCGCTACTTCCGTGACGCGCGCTTCCTCTTGCCCGGTGGCGGGACCTCGGAGATCCTGCGCGTCGTGATCGACCGCGACCTCGACTGGGACCGTGGTCAGGCGTTCGCGTGATGACGACGACACGGGGAGGGACGTCGCGACCACGCGGACGCTACTGGGAGGATTTCGAGGTCGGCGAGGTGCTCGTGACCGGACGGCGCACGGTGGACGGCGGCGACGTCTCGCGCTTCGCCGGGCTCACGGGCGACTTCAACCCGCTCCACACGGACGAGGAGTACGCGACGACGACGCCGTTTGGCGCGCGCGTCGCCCACGGCATCCTCACGCTCGCGGTCTCCAACGGCGCGCAGAACCTCGCGGGCTGGTTCGAGGGGACGACGCTCGCGCTCCTCGGGCTCGACCGGGTCCGCTTCACCGCGCCCGTCAAGTTCGGCGACACCGTGCACACCGAGATGACCGTCACGGCGTGCCGCGAGACGTCCAGGCCCGACCGTGGCGTCGTGATCTTGAGCGCGGTCGTGAAGAACCAGCGGGGCGACACCGTGTGCGGCTACGAGGAGAGCGTCCTCATGCGGAGGCGCCCGTGACGCGCCCGGTGGACGAACTGCTGGCGGCGGTCAGGGGTCGGGATCGAGCGGCGGCGGTGGCCGCCCTCGACCGTGACCCGAGCCTGGTGACCGCGCGCACCGCGTCGGGTGAGACCCCGGTCTTGCTCGCCATCTATCATCGGGCGCCCGACGTCCTGACGCTCCTGCGCGCCCGGGGCGCCACGCTCGACGTGTTCGAGGCCGCCGCGGCGGGCGACGTCGACCGCGTGCGCGCGCTGCTCGACACCGACCCGACGCTCGTGAACGCGCATGCGCCGGATGGCTGGACGCCGCTGCACCTCGCGGGTCACTTTCGCCACACGGCGATGGTGGACGTGTTGCTGGCGCGTGGCGCCGACGTGAACGCGACGTCGCGCAACGGCCACGCCAACGCGCCGTTGCACGCGGCCGCAGCCGGTCGCGCTGGCGCCGCGCTCATGCGTCGCCTGCTCGACGCGGGCGCGCGCGTGAACGCGCGGCAGAGCGGCGGACACACGCCACTGCACGAGGCTGCGCTCGGCGGCGACGCCGAGGTCGTGCGGCTGCTGCTCGCGGCGGGCGCGGATCCAGAGACCGGGAACCACGAGGGGCAAACGCCGGCGGATGTGGCCCGCCAGGCCGGACACGCGGCGATCGCCGAAGCGATCGACGCGGGTGCGCGCGGGAGGATGAGATGAGACGAGTCGCGCTGGTCGGCGCGGGGGTCTCGAAGTTCGGCGTGCGCCGGGCGAGCTACCGCGACCTCATCTGGGAGGCGGGCAAGGCGTGCTTCGACTCGATCCCTGCGGTGAAGCCGAAGGACGTCGAGGGTCTCGTCGTCGGCTCCGTGATGCCGGAGCGCACGGCCTTCCAGTCCCATATTTCCTCGCTCGCCGCCGAGGCGCTCGGAATCAAGCCGAGCGCGCTCAGCGCGCGGACCGAGCACATGTGCGCCTCGGGCACCGTCGCGATCCGCTACGCGTACGCCTTCATCGCCGCGGGGCTCGCCGACCTCGTCATGGTGCTCGGCGTCGAGAAGCTCAACGCGCCGACGGGCGAGGAGGCGATCCTCAACATGGGCACCGGGGTGGACCGCGAGTGGGAGGCGGCCTTCGGGCTCACGGCGCCGCCCTGTTTCGCGCTCGCGGCCCAGCGCCACATGGCCGCGTACGGGACGACCGAGGAGCAGCTCGCGATGGTCGGCGTGAAAAACCATACCCATGCCGCCAAGAACCCGAACGCCCACTTCAACAAGGGCGCCACGCTCGACCAGGTGCTCGGCTCGCGGATGATCGCGACGCCCTTGCGCCTGTTCATGTGCTCGCCGATCACCGACGGCGCCGCGGCGGTGATCCTCGCGAGCGAGGAGCGGGCGCGCGGGCTGACCGACAAGCCGGTCTGGATCCGAGGGACGGGCCAGGCGCTGGACGGCTTCCAGCTCACCTCGCTCCACGAGGACTACGCCCAGTGGCCCGCGCTCAGGCGTGCGGCGCAGGCCGCGTACCGGATGGCCGGCATCGCGCCGCGCGAGGTCGACCTCGCCGAGGTACACGACTGCTTCGCGATCGCGGAGCTCATTGCGTGCGAGGAGCTCGGCTTCTGCGGCAAGGGCGAGGCGGGCGCGTTCGTCGCCGCGGGGCGCGGCGACTACGGCGGCGACGTGGTCGTGAACCCGCGCGGCGGGCTGATCGGATGCGGTCACCCGCTCGGCGCCACCGGCGTCGCCCAGGCGGCGGAGGTCTTCGTCCAGCTCCGCGACGAGGCCGGCGCCCGCCAGGTGCCCGGCGCGGCGATCGGGCTCACGCACAACAACAGCGGGATGGGCGAGCACGTCGTGATGATTTACGGGCGCGAACCGGCGTGAACGTGGTCGTACGAGCCGCAGCCGTCGGCGAGGCGAGTCTATGAACGTGGTCGTACGAGCCGCAGCCGCCGGCGAGGCGAGTCTATGAACGTGGTCGTACGAGCCGCAGCCGTCGGCGAGGCGAGTCTATGAACGTGGTCGTACGAGCCGCAGCCGTCGGCGAGGCGAGTCTATGAGCGTGGTCGTACGAGCCGCAGCCGCCGGCGAGGCGAGTCTATGAACGTGGTCGTACGAGCCGCAGCCGCCGGCGAGGCGAGTCTATGAATACAGTCGCGGTTCTCGGCCCCGGGAGGATCGGGCGCCAGATCGCGCTCGCCTTCGCCTTGGGCGGGCGCCGTGTCCTCCTCGTCGACGTCAAGGCCCGCACGCCCGAGGAGCGGCGCGCCGTCTTCGCCGACGCGCGGCGCGAGATCACCCGCGACCTCCGGCTCATGACCGAGGAGGGTGTGATCGCGGGCGGCGACGTCGCGTCGGCGCTCGACCGGATCGAGGACCGCACGGGGCTCGACGGCCTCGACGCGTGCGCTTTCGTGCAGGAGGCGCTGCCGGAGCTGCTCGACCTCAAGCGCGAGGT
The DNA here is from genome assembly GCA_003220315.1 of Candidatus Rokuibacteriota bacterium. Taxonomy (GTDB): domain Bacteria; phylum Methylomirabilota; class Methylomirabilia; order Rokubacteriales; family CSP1-6; genus 20CM-2-70-11. Next base: position 38,132 of record QHSA01000133.1, on the reverse strand, counting down.
GCTGGGGCGCCTCTCGACCCGCGTCGGCGCCGGGGCGATCATCGCCTCGACGAGCTCGACGATCGCGCCCAGGCACCTCGCCGACGCGGTAGAGCGTCCGGAGCGCTTCCTCGTCGCGCACTGGCTCAACCCCGCCCACATCGTCCCGCTCGTGGAGGTCGTCGCCGGCCAGGCGACCACGGCCGCCGTCGTCGACCGCGCCATCGAGGTCCTCGAGGCGCTCGGGAAGGTCCCCGTGCGGTGCGCCGACTCGCCGGGGTTCATCGGGCCGCGGCTACAGGCGTTGCTCATGAACGAGGCGGTCCGCCTCGTCGAGGAGGGCGTCGCGTCGCCCGAGGACGTGGACCGGGCGTTCAGGGCGGGGATGGGCTTCCGTTACGCGCAGGTCGGGATCTTCGAGTTCATCGACTGGGGCGGCGTGGACATCCTCCACCGTGCGAGCCGCTTCCTCGCCGACGCGCTCGGTGACGACCGCTTCAAGCCGGCGCGCCTGGTCGAGGAGAAGATCGCGAGGCGAGAGCTCGGCCCGAAGACGGGGCGCGGGTTCTTCGACTACGCCGGCGACCGGCGCGAGACGTTCGAGACCGCCAAGGTCCGTGCGCTGCTCCGGCAGCTCAGGCGGGTGCGAGAGGACGCTGCGTACCAGTGATCCTCATCGAGCACGCGACCGTCGTCACCGTGGACCGCGAGCGGCGCATCCTGCGCGACGGCGCCGTGCTCGTGGACGGCCGGGACATCGTGGACGTGGGCCCCGCCGTCGACGTGCGGCCGCCGCGTGCGCCCGACCGGGTGATCGACGGTCGCCGACGCCTCGTGCTCCCCGGCTTCGTCGACACGCACGTCCACCTCTCGGAGCACTTGAATCGCGGCCTCCTCCTCGACGACATCCCGGTGGACCGCTACCTCCCCGACTGGCTCATCCCGCTCTACGCGGTCATGACCCCGGAGGAGGAGCAGGTCTCCGCGCAGCTCGCGTGCGTCGAGATGATCCGCACGGGGACGACGACCTTCTGTGAGGCGGGCACGCTCTTCGACGTCGCGGCGGTCGCCGACGCGGTCGAGGCGATCGGGATGCGCGCGATCCTCGGGCGCTGGTCGTGGGACCTCGCGGGCGGATCCGGACGGATGCGCCAGACCACGGCCGACGCGCTCCGCGCGAACGAGGAGATGCTCGCCGCGGTCCGCGTGGCGTGAAGGTCTCTCACTGCCCGTCGGCGGCGCTCAAGCACACGAAGGGGCTCGTCGCCCACGGCCGGTTCCCCGAGATGCTCGACGCCGGCGTCTCGGTCTCGCTCGGGGGCGACAGCGGGAACGGCTCGAACCACTTCGACATGCTGCGGCTCATGTACCTCACCGCCACGATCTCCAAGGACGCGCGCCTCGACGTGGGCGTGATGGGCCCCGAGCGCGTCCTCGAGATGGCGACGCTCCACGGCGCCGCGGCGCTCTTGCTCGAGCGCGAGATCGGCTCGATCGAGCGGGGCAAGCGCGCCGACCTGGTGCTCTACGACCTGGACACTCCCGAGTGGCGCCCGCTCCTCAATCCGTTGAACAACCTCGTCTACGCGGCGACGGGCGCGAGTGTGCGGACCGTGCTGATCGACGGGCGGATCGTCCTCGACGAGGGGCGGCTCACGACGCTCGACGAGCAGGCGCTCTACGCACGTGTGGAAGAGCTCGCCCGGCGGCAGATCGCGCGCGCGGGACTCCCCATCGAGTCGAAGTGGCCGGTGGTCGGCGCGTGACCTATTTCCGCGCGGTCGACCCCTTCCCGCTGGAGTCGGCGGACCACACGAAGCTTCACGAGTTCTACACGCGCCTGGCGTCGGGGCGGCTCATGACCACCCGCTGCCGCGACTGCCGCACGACGGCGTGGCCACCCCGCGGCTTCTGCGGCGAGTGCGCGTCGGACCGGTTCGAATGGGTGGACCTCCCGGGCGAGGGAACGCTCCACGCCTTCACGCTGCAGGAGGCGGGGCTTCCCGCGGGCTTCGACGGGCCGCGCGTCTTTGCGATCGTGAAGGTCGACGTCCATCGGGTCTTCACGGCCCTCGTCGACGCCGACCCGGCGGCGCTCAGGATCGGCCAGCGCGTCCGGCTCGCGCCGCTTCGCGTCGCCGACGACCCCAAGGGCAACGCCCGATGGCTGCCGGCGTTCGCCCCGGCATGAGCGGCTCGCGCGTGCGATCGGTGGGCGTTATCTCCGACACTCACGGACGGTTGAGGCCCGAGGCGGTCGTGGCGCTCCGGGGCGTCGATGCGATCGTCCACGCCGGGGACATCGGCACGCCGGACGTGCTGGAGCGACTCGGCGCGATCGCGCCGGTGACGGCCGTTCGTGGCAACAATGATCGCGGCGCGTGGGCCGAGAAGGTTCCGTCCACTCAGGTTCTCGAGATCGGGGGCGTGCTCCTGTACGTGCTGCACGACGTGACGGCGCTGGGCCTTGACCCGCGCGCGGCGGGGTTCGGCGTGGTCATTTCCGGCCACAGTCACCAGCCGCGGCAGGAGGAGCGGGACGGCGTGCTGTTTTTCAATCCGGGAAGCGCCGGCCCCCGCCGCTTCAAGCTTCCCGTGGCAGTGGGACGACTCACCGTCGAGGATGGGCGCGTGCGGGGCCGCATCCTCGAGCTCCCGAATGAATAGCGCCGGGACGACCGGAGCCGGGTCGCGCCTGGTCTCAGGCCACCCACCTCATCGAAGGGGGCCTCGACGGCCCCCTCCGAGCCTCCCCCAGGATCGGTTGCGCGGGCGAAGCCCGCGCTCGAAGGGCGGTCAGTCCGACGGCCACCCACCGCTGGCGCCGGCCTCGCGGACCCTGTTGGAATGAGACACGACATGGGGACCGGAGCCGGGTCGCGCCTGGTCTCAGGCCACCCACCGATGGCGCCGGCCTCGCGGACTTCGCTACAGTGAAGGTCCTGATCGCCAAGCCGGGGCTCGACGGCCACGACCGCGGCGCGAAGGTCGTGGCGCAGGCGCTCCGCGACGCGGGGGTCGAGGTCGTCTACTCGGGGCTCAAGCGGACGCCGGACGAGATCGTGCGGGCGGCGATCCAGGAGGACGTAGACGTGGTCGGGCTCTCGGTGCTGTCGGGCGCCCACGTGCTCCTCTCGCGCCGCGTGCTCGAGGGGCTGCGGGCGCACGGCGCCGGGGAGGTCAGGGTCGTCGTGGGCGGCATCATCCCGCCGCGCGACGTGGAGGAGCTCCGGAAGCTCGGCGTCGCGCGCGTGTTCCCGATGGGCACACCGCTGCCGGACATCGTCGCCGCGTTCACGAAGGAGGCGAGGGAGACATGAAGGAGCTACGAACGCACGCGGGCTTTCCGATCAAGCCCCTCTACGGGCCCGAGGACCTGGCCGACGTCGACGTCGGGCGCGACATCGGCCGCCCCGGCGAGTACCCGTTCACGCGGGGCATCCACTCGACGATGTACCGCGAGCGCCTCTGGACGATGCGCCAGTACGTCGGCTTCGGCACACCGACGGAGACGAATGGCCGATTCAAGTACTTGATGGCGCACGGACAGGACGCCCTGAACGTCGCCTTCGACCTGCCCACTCAGTTGGGTCTCGACTCCGACGACCCGCGCGCCGAGGGCGAGGTGGGCCGGGTCGGGATGGCGATCGACACGCTGGCCGACATGGAGGACGCGTTCGCTGGCATTCCGCTCGACCGCGTCAGCGTCTCCCTCACGATCAACGGGATGGCGGCGCCGATCACGGCCATGTACTACGTCGTCGCCGAGAAGCAGGGCGCCGCGGCCGACCGGGTCGTCACGACACCCCAGAACGACATCCTCAAGGAATTCGTCGCGCGGGGCACGTGGATCTACCCCGTCGAGCCGTCCCTGCGGCTCGTGGCGGACCTCGTCGAGTTCTCGGCGAAGCGTTATCCGCGCTCGAATCCGGTCTCGGTGTGCGGCTACCACATCCGCGAGGCGGGCTGCACGACGGCGCAGGAGATGGCGTACGGGCTGTTGATCGCGGCCGCGTACATCGAGCGCATGCTCGCGCGCGGGATCTCCGTCGACGATTTCGCCCCGCGGATCTCGTTCAACTTCACGGCATGGGGGAAGATCTTCGAGGAGGTCGCGAAATTCCGCGCGGGCCGGCGCCTGTACGCGCGCATGCTGCGCGAGCGGTTCGGCGCGACGAATCCGAAGTCGTGGATGTTTCGGACGCTGATCGGGGGCGGCGGCTCGGCGTTCGTGGTCCAGGAGCCCGAGAACAACATCGTCCGGGGCGCGTACATCGCGCTCGCCGCGGCGTTGGCCGGCGCGCAGACCATGGCCTTGCCGACCTACGACGAGGCGTACACGATCCCGTCGGCGAAGGCGCAGCTCATCGCGCTCCGCACCATGCAGATCTGTGCCGAGGAGTCCGGCGCGGCAGACACGGTGGACCCGCTCGGGGGCTCGTACTATGTCGAGGCGCTGACGAGCGCCATGGAGACGGAGATCCTCGAGGAGATGGCCCGGGTCGAACGGATGGGCGGCATCGTCGAGGCCGTGAAGAGCGGCGCCCTCCAGGCCGAGGTCGCGCGCCAGGCGTACCGCTTCGAGCAGAAGCTCGCCTCCGGTGAGATCCCGAAGGTCGGCGCCAACTGCCACGTCGGCGACACGCCCGCCGCGGCCGACCGCGAGGTCGAGCTGTACGCCTCCGACCCGCAGGTCGCCGCCGCCCAGATCGCACGACTCGAACGGATTCGCCGGGACCGGGACGGGGGCGCCGTGGCGCGCGCGCTCGCGCGCCTCCGTGACGAAGCGCGGGCCGCGGGCAATCTCATGGACCCGATCGTGGAGGCCGTGAAGGCGTACGCGACGCTCGGCGAGATCGCGCGCGCCCTGAAGGACGTCTTCGGGGAGCACAAGGAGCCCGTGAAGTTCTGACGCGAGCATGACGCGCTCCTTCGACGTCATCGGCACGACGGTCCCGAAGCGGGACGGCGCGGAGAAGGTCACCGGCCGCACGCGTTACCTCCACGACCTTGTCCTGCCGCGCCTGGCCCACGGCAAGATTCTGAGATCGCAGCACCCGCACGCGCGCCTCGTCCGGGTCGACACGCGCCGCGCGAGCGCGCTCCCCGGCGTCCTGGCCGTGCTGACCGGGGACGACGTGGAGCCGCGTCTGTTCGGCGTCGCCAAGGACCAGACCGCGCTCAAGCGGGGCAAGGTGCGCTCGGTCCGCGACGAGGTGGCCGCGGTCGCCGCCGAGACGCCCGAGCTCGCCGAGGCGGCGCTCGCGCTCATCGACGTCGAGTACGCGGAGCTCCCGGCGGTGTTCGACCCGCGCGTGGCGCTGGTCCCGGGCGCGCCGCTCGTGCACGAGGAGCTCGGGAGGAACGCGCACACATTGCGCTATCAGTTCAGCCGCGGCGACGTGGACCGCGCGCTCGCCGAGGCGGCGGTGGTCGTCGAAGACACCTACCGGCTCCCCTTCGTCACGCAGGCGTGCCTGGGCACGATGGTCGCGCTCGCCGACTGGGACCCCGCCGGGAACCTGACGATGTGGACGACGACCCAGGTGCCGTTCCTCTACCGGCGCGATCTCGGCGAGGCGCTCGGGATCGGCGGTGACCGCGTGCGGGTGCTGCAGCCCCCCGTGGGCGGCAACTTCGGCCGCGGCCTCGACCTGTACCCGATCGACGTCATCGCCGCGCTGCTGGCGCTCCACTGCCGCCGTCCGGTGAAGATCGAGTTCGACCGCGTGGAGGAATTCATCGCGTGCCCCGGGCGTGAGCCCTGCACGATCCGGCTGCGCACCGCGGCCGACCGGGACGGCCGGCTGCTCGCGCGCGACGCGCACGTGACGATCGACAACGGGGCGTACACCTCCTGGGGCTCGACGACGCCGTACGTGATGCTCGCGACCGTCGCCGGGCTCTACCGCGTCCCGAGCGTCCGCTTCGATACAACGATCGTGTACACGAACAACCCGTACTCCGGCTCGATGCGCGGCTACGGCAACCCCGAGTCCACGTTCGCCGTGGAGTCTCAGATGGACGACCTCGCCGAACGTCTCGGGCTGGACCGGCTCGACGTGCGCCGCCGGAACGCGTCGAAGCCGGGCGACGTGAACCCGCAGGGCTTCGTGCTCACGTCGTTCGCGATGACCGAGTGCATCGACGCCGCCGCCGAGGAGATGCGGCGAGACCCGCCGCCGCTCAGGCCCGGCTGGAAGCGCGGGGTCGGGTACGCGGGCATGTTCCACGTCGGTGGTGGCGCGCGGATCTACCGCTCCGACGGCTGCGGCGCGATCGTCAAGCTCGACGACTTCGGCAAGGTCGCGCTGCTTACCGGCGCGAGCGAGATCGGCCAGGGGTCGGAGACCGTCCTCGCGATGATCGTGGCCGAGACGCTCGGCGTCCCGCTCGAGCGCGTGGACGTGGTCAACTCCGACACGAGCGTGCGGCCGTGGGACGTGGGGACGCACGCGAGCCGGACGACGTTCGTCGCCGGCAACGCCGCGCGACTCGCCGCCGAGAAGGTGAAGGCGCAGCTCCTCGAGTTCGCCGCCGTGGAGCTCGAGGAGCCGGCGGAGCGGCTCGACGTCGCGGGCGGCGTCGTGTTCGTGCGGAGCGAGCCGCACCGGCGGCTTCCGTACGAGCAGGTGGTGCGGGCGGGACACTTCAGGCACGGAGGGCGCGTGCTCGTCGCCGAGGCCTTCTACGACCCGCCGACGGTGATGCTCGACAAAGACTTCCAGGGGAACGTCTCCGCCGCGTACGCCTCGGCGTGTCAGGCGGTGCTCGTCGACGTCGAGCCGGAGACGGGCAAGATCGAGGTGCGCAAGATCGTCTCCGCGCACGACGTCGGCCGCGCGCTCAACCCCGGCGCCGCGGAAGGTCAGGTGCACGGCGGCATCCACATGGGGCTCGGTTACGCGCTCACCGAGAAGCTGGTCGTCGAGGAGGGCCAGATCCTGACGCAGAGCTTCATGGACTACGCGGTTTTCAAGGCCGCCGACATGCCCGAGATCGTCGTGCGCCTCATCGAGACGGTGGACGCGGAGGGCCCGTTCGGCGCCAAGGGGCTCGGCGAGTCGGGCGTCATCCCCGTCGCCGCCGCGGTCGCGAACGCCCTGAAGGACGCGCTCGGCGTTCGCTTCACCGAGCTGCCGATCACGCCCGCCCGCGTGCGCGCGGCGCTCGCCGGCCATGTCGCCTCGAAGGACGCCCGGTGATGGGGGCCGGTCAGACGACCCGGGCCCGACGGCTCAGGCGCTGCCACGACCGGTCGCACGTGAAGGCGGTGGCGTCGAGCGCATCCGCGGTCGCAAGCACGAGCGCGTCGGGAAGCCGGAGCGCGCGGTGGTGGGCCCGGAGCCTGGCGGCGCGTTCGGCGATCTGCTCGTTGAGCGGTTCGATGCGGATGCCCACGTCGGTCACGAGTCGCCTGACGACCGCGACCGCGTCGGGTCCGCGGCGCCAGGGGTCGACGAGGACCTCGGCGTACGCGCTCGACGGTAGGACCAGCTCCTCCCGGCGGGACTGGCCGACGGCCGCGACCGCGGCGGCGTGGTGCGGGTCGCGCGCGTCGAGGAACGCGATGACGATGCTCGCGTCGAGGACGACTATCGCCACTCGCGGCGCAATTTCTGTAGGGATCCCTTTGGATACACTCCCGTCAGGCGGCCGGCGTAGCCGGCCAGCGTCTCCTCGACCCGGGTGAGAACGATGCGGCCCGCGCCGGCAGCCTCCACCCGCAGCTCGTCCCCGGGCTTGAGCCCGGCGCGCCTGAGCGCGGCGACCGGGATCGTCGTCTGGTTCTTCGCACTGATCCGCGTGCGGCCGCGCGTGCGGACGCGCTTTACAATACTCATTGAAAGTAAAGGTATCGGCCTGCAACGCCGACGTCAAGCGGAGACAGCGTGAAGCTCTTCGCGGGCGTCCGCGTGCTCGACCTCTCCCGCATGCTCGCGGGGCCGTACGGCTCGATGCTGCTCGCCGACATGGGCGCCGAGGTGATCAAGATCGAGGACCCCGACGGCGGCGACCCGATGCGGGTCATGGGTCCGCCGTTCCTCGCCGACGGCGAGTCGGCGTACTTCCTCGCGATCAACCGCAGCAAGAAGTCCGTCGCGCTCGACCTCACCAGGGATGCCGGGCGCGAGGTCTTCTACGACCTCGTCCGTCGGGCCGACGTCGTCTGGGAGAACTTCCGCCCCGGCGTGATGGAGCGTCTCGGCTGCGCGTACTCCAAGCTCTGGTCCCTCAACCAGCGCGTGATCCTCTGCTCGATCTCCGCCTACGGCCAGGAGGGGCCGTATCGCGACTGGCCGGCCTTCGACCTGGCGCTCCAGGCGATGGCCGGGGCGATGTCCATCACGGGCGAGCCGGGGAGGGCGCCGGTGCGCATGGGCCTGCCGATGGGCGACCTCACGGGCGGGATCTTCGGCGCGTTTGCGGTGGCCGGAGCGCTCTTCCGTCGCGAGCGGACTGGCGAGGGCGCCCACCTCGACCTGTCGCTGCTCGACTGCCAGGTCTCGCTCCTCACGTATATTGCGCAGTATTTCTGGACGAACGGTCGCGTCCCCGGGCCGCTCGGCTCGAGCCACGCCTCGGTCGTCCCCTATCAGGCCCTCGCGACGCGTGATGGTCACCTGGTCGTCGCCGTCTTCGCCGAGAAGTTCTGGTCGGGGTTCTGCCGCGTGGTCGAGCACCCGGAGTGGGAGCGCGACCTGCGCTTCGGGACCAATCGTGATCGCGTCGCGAACCGTGGCGTGCTGGTCCCGCTGATCGAGGCCGCTTTCCGCCGGCGGACGACCGACGACTGGCTCGCGCGGCTCGGGGCGGAGGGCGTGCCCGGCGCGCCCATCCGCTCCGTCGATCGCGTCCTCGCCGACCCCCAGGTGCGCCAGCGCGGCATGGTCCTCGAGACGGCGCATCCGGTCCACGGCAAGCTCCCGGCGCTCGGCACGCCGGTCAAGGTGGACGGCGCGATGGGGCTCGAGACGGCGCCGCCGCCCACACTCGGCGAGCACACCGAGGCCGTGCTCGGCGGTGTCCTCGAATACTCCGCCGCGCGGATCGCCGAGCTGCGCGCCGCCGGAGTCGTGGCGTGATGGCAGTGCGAGCCGCAGCACGTCGTGGGGCTGGGGCCCCGCCGTGCGAGGCGAGCTTATGAACGTCGTGGCAGTGCGAGCCGCAGCCACAGGCGAGGCGAGTCTGTGAAGCTAGCAGTCCTGGGCGCGGGCAATGGTGGCTTCGCGACGGCGGCCGATCTCGCGCTGGCCGGCCACCGCGTCAGGCTCTGGAGCCGCTCGGCGGACGCGCTCGGCCCGCTCGTGGAGCGCGCGACGATCACGCTCGACGCCGAGGGGCGGCACGGGACGGCGCAGCTCGAGCGCGCCACGACCGACCTCGGCGAGGCGGTCGAGGGCGCGGAGGTCCTGATCGTCCCGCTACCCGCGACGAGCCACGAGGAGCTCGCCAAGCGCCTGGCGCCGTGTCTCAACGACCGACAGATCATCCTGCTCACACCGGGAACGCTCGGTAGCTACGCGATGGCGCGGGGGATTGCGCGCGCCGGCGGCCCCTTACCGCTCGCCCTCGCCGAGACCGGGACGCTGCCCTATCTCACGCGGAAGACGGCGCCCGCGGTCGTCAAGGCGCCCCTGCGCGCCGCCAACCTGCCGATCGGCGTGTTTCCCGCGTCGCGGGGCCCGCGCGTCTTGCCGCGGCTCGCCGAGCTCTTCCCGGCCGTCCGCCCGTGCGCGGACTCCCTCGATGTCGCGCTCACCAACGCCGGGCCCGTGATCCACCCCCCGCTCGTTCTCCTGAATACCGGCGCGATCGACGGTGGCAGCTTCGACGTCCACGCGGCTGGCACGACGCCGAGCGTGCGCCGGCTCATCGACGCCGTGGACGCCGAGCGGGTCGCGACTCGCCGGGGCTGGGGCTACGCGGCGCCCCACTACGAGCTCGCGACGTACTACGACGAGACGCGGGCGGCCGAGGGGCTCTACGGCGCCGGGGCGAAGACGAAACTCGTGGCGAGCGGCCTCTGGAGCGAGATCGTCACGTTCGAGCACCGCTACGTCACCGAGGACGCGGTTCTCGGGTTGGCGCTCCTCGAGTCGGCCGCGCGGGCGGCGGGCGCGGTGACGCCCGCGATCACGGGGCTCCTTCTCGTGTACGGCGCGCTGCTCGGGCGCGAGCTCTCGGGCCGCGGCCGCGCGCTCGAGCACCTGGGGCTCGGCGACCTGAGCCGGCGCGAGATTCTTGCGTTCCTCCGGGACGGGTGGGCCTCGCCGATGTGGCGGAAGGCGATCCAGTGACCGCCGACCGCGTGCCGTCGAGGGTGGAGGCCGATGGCGCGGGCGGCCTCACCTACCAGGGGTCGTGCTATCTCCTCGTGCGCCCCGAGACGCTCGTCGCGCTGCAGAAGGCGGTCGAGGCGGTGCTGGGCGAGCGCGCCGCGGCGTGCCTCGCCGCGGGCGGCCGGGCGGGCGGCGGCACGGCGCTCCAGGCTCTCGAGGGCGCGGCGGAGGAGATCGTCGCGCGACTCCTGGCGATGGGCGGCGAGATCGGCTGGGGCGCGTTCGCGCTCGAGCGCCTCGGGTCGGACGAGCTGGTGGTCAGCGTACGGAACTCGCCGTTCGCCCGGGCGTACGGCGCCGCCGTGACGCCGGTGTGTCACCTCACGCGCGGCGTCCTCGAGCGGCTCGCCGAGGTGGCGCTCGGCGCGCCCGCCGTCGCCACCGAGACGGCCTGCGCGGCGACCGGCGCGCCGGCCTGCCGCTTCGTCGCGCGCGTCCGGTGACAATCGCAGCGCTCGTCCACGTCGTCGTGAGCGGGCTGGCGACCGGCTCGATCTACGCGCTCGTGGCGCTGAGCCTCGTCATCGTCTACAACGCGACGCGCACGCTGAACTTTGCGCAGGGCGAGATGCTGATGGTCTCGACCTTCGCGGGCTTCACGGTCTACGCGCACGTGAAGCTGCCCCTGGTGGTCGTGATGTTGATCGCGGTCGCCGCGGCGGCGCTCCTCGGGTGGGTGATCGAGCGTGTGATCATCCGCCACGCGATCGGGGCGACGCACTTCGACGTGCTGATCATCACCCTCGGCCTGTCGCTCGTGCTGCGCTCGGCGGCCGGCCTCGCGTGGACGCACGACGAGTTCCCGTTCCCGTCGTTCTTCGGGACCCGCCCCATCGTCCTGGGCCCCGTGCGCGTGGCACCCGTGTCGCTCGGGATCATCGGCGCCTCGCTCGCGCTCATGCTCGGCCTCTGGGCGCTCTTCACGCGCACCCGGCTCGGCCGAGCGATGCGCGCGGTCGCTCAGAACCAGCGCGCGGCGCGGCTCGTGGGGATCAGCGTCGAGCGGGTCTACGCGGCGTCGTGGATCCTGGCATCGGTCGTCGGCGCGATCGCCGGCGTCCTGATCGCTCCGGTGGTCTTCCTCTCCTCGCAGATGGGCCTCGTCGCGATCAACGGCTTCATCGCGGCGGTCCTGGGCGGCTTTGGCTCGATGCCCGGCGCCGTCGTCGGCGGCATGCTGCTCGGCGTGATCGAGAACCTCGCGCCGCTCTACCTCCCGTCGTCGATCAAGCACTCGGTGCCCTTCCTCGCGCTGATCGCGATCCTCCTGATCCGTCCGGGCGGCATGCTCGGTCGGGTGGCGCGGCGGAAGGTCTGATGCGGCTCCTCGCGCTGGCGATCGGCGCGGCGGGACTGCTCCTCTGGCCGTGGGCGGCGCCGCGCTACTTCGTCTTCCTGGCGAGCCTCATCGTCGTCAACGCGATCGTGGCGATCGGGCTCAACCTCCTCTCCGGGTACACGAACCAGCTCTCGTTCGGCCACGCGGGGTTCCTCGCAGTGGGCGCGTACACCGCCGCGATCGTGGCCACGCGCTCGCCCGGCGTCCCGGTCGTCGTGGCGCTCCTCGCGGCGGCGCTCGTCACCGCGGCGGTCGGACTCCTGCTCGGGGTGCCGTGCCTCAGGCTCGAGGGCCTCTATCTCGCGATGGCGACGCTCGCCTTCGGGTTCGTCGTCGTCGAGGCGATCCTGAACCTCGACGGGCTCACGCGCGGCAACGACGGGCTCCGGGTCCCAGCCGCGCGCCTCGGGCCGTGGGTGCTCGCGACCGACACGGCGCGCTACTATCTGGTCCTCGCGGTGGGCGCGGTGATGGTGTGGGCCGCCGGAAACCTCGCGCGGACGCGGACCGGGCGCGCGCTCCTCGCGCTCCGCGAGAGCGAGGTCGCGGCGCAGGCGAGCGGGATCCACGTGGCGCGGTACAAGACGCTCGCGTTCGCGATCTCGGCGCTCTACACGGGCGTCGCCGGCGGGCTCTTCGCCTTCGTCGTCGGCTTCCTCTCGCCCGACGCCTTCGACGTGTTCCTGTCGGTGGACTTCGTGGCGATGATCATCCTCGGCGGCCTCGGATCGGTCCCTGGCTCGGTGGCCGGCGCGGCGGTGCTCACGGTCCTGAACGACTCCCTCGCGGGCTTCCAGAACTACCGCCCATTGATCTTTGGCGCGATCCTGATCGCCTCGATGCTGTTCATGCCGGGCGGCATCGCGAGTGCCGTGCGGCGGCTCCGCACACGGTGGGCAGGCCACCCACCGATGGCGCCGGGCTCGCGGCGTGGACTGGAATGAGCGGCGGCAGGGGGACCGGAGCCGGGGCGCGCCTGGTCTCAGGCCACCCACCGATGGCGCCGGGCTCGCGGCGTGGACTGGAATGAGCGGCGGCAGGGGGACCGGAGCCGGGGCGCGCCTGGTCTCAGGCCACCCACCGATGGCGCCGGGCTCGCGGACCCCGCTACAAGGAGAACGACCATGAGATCCGGATGGCTCCTTCCGCTGCTCGCCCTCGTCGTGATGGTCGCGGCGCCGGCGCGCGCCGAGCAGGGCGTCACCGACACCGAGATCCTGCTCGGCGGCTCGAACTCGTTCTCGGGCCCGCTGGCCTTCACGGGCGAGCAGATCACGAAGTTCGGGGTGGATCTCGGCTTCAAGGCCGTCAACGACGGCGGGGGCATCCACGGCCGGAAGGTGCGGACGATCTGGTACGACGACGGTTACAAGCCGCAGGACGCGGTGGCAAACACACGCAAGCTCGTCGAGCAGGACCAGGTGTTCGCGGTCATCATCCCGCAGGGCGCCCCACCGGTCGTGGCGACGCTCGAGTACCTCGAGCAGAACCGTGTCCCGCTCCTGTTCCCGTACCAGAGCTCGACCGTCACGCGCGGCCGGCACTGGGTCTTCCAGGGCATGACGATGAGCGACCGCTCGTCACGGATGATGATCGACTATCTGGTGGGTCGGCGAAAGTACAGGAAGTTCGCCGCGCTTTACCAGGACGACGAGTACGGCAAGTCGTTCCTCACGGCCTTCGAGAAGGACCTGGCGCGCCACGGCCTCAGGCTGCTCGCGGTCGAATCGGTGAAGCGCGGCGTCACCGACGTGAGCGCCCAGATCGCCAAGCTCCACACCGCGAAGCCCGAGGTGACCTTCCTGGTCCTCGTACCCGGCCCGGGCGCGCAGGCGCTCAGGGAGCGGCAGAAGATCGGCTGGACCGACACGCTCATGGTGTCCACCGGCCCGCTCACCGACGAGCGGTATCTCTCGCTCGCCGGCGACGCTGCCGAGGGTGTCGAGGGGCTGTCGCTCTGGCCCGACCCGCTCACCTCGGACCTGCCAGGCGTGCGGCGTTACCGCGAGCACATGCAGAACTACTTCCCGCGGAACGAGCCCAACCGGTATTCCCTCGCGGGCTACTTCGCCGCGATGCTCTTCGCGGAGGGCGCCACGCGCGCGGGGGCCCGGCTGACCCGCGAGTCGTTGATCGCCGCCCTCCAGTCCGTCAAGCGCTGGGAGAGCGGGATCCTGCCGCCGCTCACCATCGGCCCGGACCACGAGACCCAAAAGCAGGCGGTCTGGGTGCGTGTGGAGCGGGGCCGCTTCAAGCAGCTCACCGACTGGCTCAAGTCGGAGTAGCCGACGAGAAGGAGACGACGTATGCGAGTCCTCCTGGCCCTCGTCATCGCGGGCCTCACCACGGGCGCCACTCCGCTGCCCGCCCGGGCGCAGCAGGGCGTGACCGACGCCGAGATCCTGCTCGGCGGCTCGAACTCGTTCTCGGGCCCGCTCGCCTTCACGGGCGAGCAGGCGACGAGGTTCGGGGTGGACCTCTACTTCAAGGCCGTCAACGACGGCGGGGGCATCCACGGCCGGAAGGTGCGGACGGTGTACTACGACGACGGCTACAAGCCGCAGGAGGCGGTCGCCAACACGCGGAAGCTCCTCGAGCAGGATGGAGTCTTCGCGATCATCGCCCCGCAGGGCACGCCGCCGGTGGTGGCGACGCTCGAGTACCTCGAGGAGAACCGTGTCCCGCTGCTCTTCCCGTTCCAGGGCTCGCCGATCACGCGCGGGCGGAAGTGGGTCTTCAGCGGGATGACGCTCTACGACCGGCAGTCGCGCATGATGATCGACTACCTCGTGGGCGCGCGGAAGTTCGGGAAGTTCGCGACGCTCTACCAGGACGACGAGTACGGCAAGTCGTTCCTCACCGCCCTCGAGAAAGACCTCGGGCGCCACGGGCTCAAGCTGGTGGCGACGGAGTCGGTCAAGCGCGGCGTCACCGACGTGAGCGCCCAGATGGCCAAGCTTCAGGCGGCCAGGCCCGACGTGCTCTTCCTCGTCCTCACGCCCGGCCCGGGCGCCCAGGCGCTCCGCGAGCGCCAGAAGATCGGCTGGAGCGAGGTCGTCATGGTCTCCTCCGGCCCGCTCACCGACGAGCGTTACCTCGCGCTCGCGGGAGACGCGTCGGAGGGCGTCGAGGGACTGTCGCTCTGGCCCGACCCGCTGACCTCGGACCGGCCGGGCGTCAAGCGATATCGCGATGACTTAAAGACGTACCTCCCGAAGAACGAGCCCAACCGCTACTCCCTCTCGGGCTACTTCGCGGCGATGCTCTTCACGGAGGGCGCCACGCGCGCGGGCCGCCGCCTCACGCGCGAGGGACTCGTCGTCGCGCTCGAGGGGATCCGTGGATTCGAGAGCGGCATCCTGCCGCCGGTCACGATCGGCCCGGACCACGAGACCCAGCGGCAGGGGTTCTGGGTGCGCGTGGAGCGGGGCCGCTTCAAGCAGCTCACCGACTGGCTCAGGGCCGAGTAGCGCGCGGTGCTCCGCGTCGAGGACCTCTCGATCAGCTTCGGCGGCCTCGCCGCGCTGAGTGGCTTCTCCGTCGAGGTCGCCGCGCGGGAGATCGTGGCGCTGATCGGCCCCAACG
This sequence comes from Candidatus Rokuibacteriota bacterium, assembly GCA_003220315.1. Taxonomy (GTDB): domain Bacteria; phylum Methylomirabilota; class Methylomirabilia; order Rokubacteriales; family CSP1-6; genus 20CM-2-70-11. The sequence goes on along the minus strand of QHSA01000133.1, from coordinate 22,886 downwards.
GGGCGGGGAAGTCGACGGTCTTCAACATCGTGACCGGCCTCGAACGCCCCGCGTCCGGTCGCGTCACCTTCCTCGGCCGTGACCTCCTGGCCATGGGACCGCACGCGATCGCGCGGTGCGGGATCGCGCGCACCTTCCAGAACACCGAGGTCTTTCGCCAGCTCACCGTGCTCGACAACGTGCTGATCGGCTGCCACGCCCACCTCCGCGCGGGCGCGCTCCGCGGCGCGCTCGGGCTCCCCGCGGTCCTTCGGGAGGAGGGCGCGGCGCGCGCGACCGCGCGCGCGCTCCTGGCGCGCCTGGGGCTCGAGGGCCAGGCCGGCGTCGAGGCGCGCAGCCTGCCGCTCGGGCTCCAGAAGCGCCTCGAGCTCGCGCGCGCGCTCGCCGCGGAGCCCAGGCTCCTGCTGCTCGACGAGCCCGCCGGCGGCCTCAATCCCACCGAGACCCAGGCGCTCATGGGGTTGATCGTGCGGCTGCGGGACGAGCGGGGGCTCACGATCCTGCTCGTCGAGCACGACATGGAGCTCGTGATGGGCGTCTCCGACCGCGTGGCCGTGCTGAACTACGGGCGGAAGATCGCCGAGGGCCAGCCGCGCGCGATCGCCGTCGAGCCGGCGGTGGTCGAGGCCTATCTGGGCCGCGAGGACGACTGAGGATGGCAGTGCGAGCCGCAGCACGTCGCGGGGCCGCAGGGCGAGCCGCAGGGCCGACCGGGGGCTGGGGCCCCCAGGCCCGAGGCGAGCGATACAAATCGGCCCCGCCGTGCGAGGCGAGCCTATGAGGATGCCGGCGACGCTCGCGGTCGAGGACCTCGCGGTGTCCTACGGCAAGCGCCGCGCGGTGGAGGGCGTCTCGCTCACGGTGGGCCGCGGCGAGATCGTCGCGCTCCTCGGGGCGAACGGCAGTGGCAAGTCCACGACGCTGAGAACGATTTCGGGACTGGTGAGGCCCGCGCAAGGCCGCGTGCTCTACGAGGGGCGCGACATCACGCGTGAGCCCGCGGACCGGATCGTCGCGGCCGGTGTCGGGCACGTGCCGGAGGGGCGCGACGTCTTCGTCGAGTTCACCGTGCTCGAGAATCTGCTCGTCGGTGGCCATACGGTTCCCCGGCGCGACCTGGCGGCGCGACTCGAGGACGCGTTCGAGCTCTTCCCCGTGTTGCGCGAGCGGCGGCGCCAGCTCGCGGGCACGCTCTCCGGCGGCGAGCAGCAGATGCTCGCGATCGCCCGGGCGCTCGTGGCCCGGCCGCGCCTGCTCCTGCTCGACGAGCCCTCGCTCGGCCTGGCGCCGATGCTCTCGCGCGAGATCTTCCGAACCATCCAGCGGATCAACGCGACGGGCGTGGCCGTCCTGCTCGTCGAGCAGAACGCGCGCCGGGCGCTCCGGCTCGCGAGCCGCGGCTACGTGCTCGAGACGGGTCGCGTCGTCGTCGCGGGGACGAGCCAGGAGCTCGGTGAGGACCCGCGCGTCCGTGCCGCCTACCTCGGGTTGGCGGCGCACGCCGGCGCCCGTCGAGGGGGGCTCGGGGTGTAGGATGGAGGCGGCATGGCGGTCCAGCGCGGGCTCCTCCTCATCGCCGACATCGCGGGTTATACCCGCTTCATGGAGTTCCACCGGACGGACCTGGCGCACGCCCAGGATGTCGTGGCCCGACTGCTCGAGGCGATGATCGACGCCACCTCGGCCCTCGATCTCGTGGAGGTGGAGGGGGACGCCGCGTTCATGTACCGCCCGTTGCCGGGCGGCACGGGCCCGGAGCTGGTGGAGTCGGCGCTTGGCCAGTCGGTGGCCATGCACGGCGCCTTTCACGCGCTCCAGCAGAAAATCGCCTGCCTCAACAACTGCCCGTGCCAGGGGTGCGCCCAGGTCGGGAACCTCAAGGTCAAGTTCGTCGCCCACCTGGGCGACGTGGCGCCCCAGCGGGTCAAGCGGCTCACGAGGCTCGCGGGCTTCGACGTCATCTTCGTCCATCGGATGCTGAAGAACTCCGTCCCGGTTCGCGAGTACCTCCTGATGTCCGAGCCGCTGTGGGAGCGCGCGGACGAACGTCTGCGCACGGGCGCCCGGCCGCTCGAGGAGGAGCTCGAGGGCGTGGGTCGGGCTCGCACCTGGTACCTCGACCTCGCCGCGCTCGCGGCGCCGCTCCCGCCCCGTCCCGAGGTCACCTGGCTCGCGCGCCAGCGCGAGACGCTGGGCGTCGTGCTCCGGGCCCTTCCCTATGCGCTGGGTCTCCGGAAGCTCGGCGGGCTCCGCAACCTCACGCCCGCGTAGACAGGCGGTCGCCCGCGAGCGGATGTTCCAGCCCGAGCTCGAAGCTCTCGACCGCGAGCGGCTCGAGCGCCTGGTCCTCGAGCGGATGCGCGCCACGCTCGCTCGCCTCAGCGATCACCCAGCGCACGCACGCCGGCTCGGCGGCGCGCGGCCGGAAGACCTCCGGCGGCTCGAGGACTGGCGCCGGCTGCCGTTCCTCACGAAGGCCGAGCTGCGCGACGCCTACCCCTTCGCCCTCGCGTGCGGGCGGGAGCAGGCCTACCGCCGGGTCCACATGTCGAGCGGCACGACGGGGAACCCGATCCTCAACCCGTACACCGCCGAGGACGTGGCGCAGTGGGGCGAGGTCATGGCGCGCTGCTACGTCGCGGCGAGCGTCGGCCGGAGCGACGTCATCCAGATCACGCCGTCGTTCGGCCTCTTCACGGGCGGCTTCGGCTTCCACTACGGGGCCGAGCGCCTCGGCGCGATGGTGATTCCCACGGGCGCGGGGCGCACCTCCCTCCAGTTGCGGCTCATGCGGGACCTCAAGGCCACCGTCGTGACCGCGATCGCGACCTACCCGCTGCGGCTCGTCGAGGTGGCGCGCGAGGAGCAGTTCGACCTCGCCTCGCTCTCGCTCCGCGTCGGGATCTTCGGCTCGGAGACGTGGTCCGACGAGCTGCGCCTGCGCATCGAGCGGGAGCTCGCGATCCAGAGCTTCGACATCATCGGCATGACCGAGACCGGCGGACCCGGCATGGGGATCGATTGCGGGGCGCGTGCGGGGATCCACGTCTGGGAGGACCACTACCATCCCGAGATCGTGGACCCGGCGACCGGCGCCGTCGTGCCGGACGGCACCGAGGGTGAGCTGGTCGTCTCGACGCTGACGCGCGTCGGGCTGCCGCTCGTCCGCTACCGCACCCACGACCTCACGCGCGTGCTCTCGCGCGCGAGGTGCGACTGCGGCCGGACGGCGCTCCGGCTCGACCGGCTGCGCGGCCGGACCGACGACATGGTGATCTTCAAGGGCGTGAACTTCTACCCGCGCCAGGTGGAGACCGTCCTCCTGCGCCAGCCCAACCTGAGCCACGAGTACCAGATCGTCCTCGAGGGCGAGGGCGGGGGCGAGCGCCTGACGATCCACGTCGAGGCCGAGGCCGGCTGCGATCCCGCCGTGGGCGCGCGGATTCGCCGCGAGCTCTCCGACCTCCTGGCGCTCTCCCCGGAGGTCCGCTTCGCGAGGCTCGGCGAGCTCGAGCGATCTCAGGGCAAGGCGGTCCGGGTCGTGGACCGCCGCACCGTCCGGTGACGCGAGCCCTCGAGGGCGTCACGGTCCTCTCGCTCGAGCAGGCGACGGTCCTGCCGTTCCTCACCTATCGGCTCGCATGCGACGGCGCGCGCGTGATCCGCGTCGAGAACGCCGGGCGCCCGGACCCGAACCGATTCGTCGGCCGTGACGTGCTGGGCGAGGCCGACATGCGGAGCTATTTCCTGCCGAACAATTGTGGCAAGGAAGCGGTTACCCTGAACCTCGGCGAGGCCGAGGGGCGCCGGATCCTCCGTGAGCTCGTCCGCGCGCTCCGGGTGGACGTCTTCGCCACCAACCAGCGCCCGCGGAGCTACGCGAAGCTCGGCATCGACGACGCCACGCTCCGGGCCGTCAAGCCCGACCTGATCTGGCTCGGCGTCACCGGCTTCGGGCCCGACCACGACGAGGCCGCGTACGACCCGATCCTCCAGGCCCGCGCGGGGTTCATGGAGCTCACCGGCGCGCCCGACGGCCCGCCCATGGTGTTCGGGCTGCCGATGGTGGACCTCGGCGCCGCGGAGCACGGCTATGGCGCGATCATGCGGGCGCTCTACCACCGGGCCGTGACGGGGACGGGGGCGCGGCTCGACGTCTCGATGCTGCGAAGCGCGGTCTCCTGGATGGTCTCACCGGTCCTCCTGTCGGCGAGCCTGGGCGAGCGGATCACACGGACGGGGACCATCCATCCATTCTTTGCCCCCGTGGCGGTCTTTCAGACCCGCGACGGTTACGTGTACGTCGCCGTCGGCAACGACGCGCAGTGGGCCGCGCTGGCGAAGCTCCGCGCGTTCGCCGGGCTCGACCGGCCCGAGTGGGCCGCGAACGCCGGGCGCATCGCCGATGTGGGGCGGCTCCATCGGGAGCTGGGCGAGCGCGTCGCGCGGCTCCCGACCGCCGAGGCGCAGGCCCTCCTGCGCGAGGCGGGGGTCCCGATCTCGCGGGTCAACACGCTGGCCGATGTGGTCGCCGACCCGCTGGTGGCTCCTCGGCTCGTCCACGTCCGGGACCCGCGCACCGGCCTCACCGTCGCGCTGCCCGCGCCTCCGGTCGGCGACCCGCCGTCGCTCACTTTCCCGCCGCGTCTCGGCGAGCACAACGACAAGATCTACGGCGAGACGCTCGGGTACCCGCCGGAGCGGCTCGTCGATCTCCGGCGCCAGCGGATCATCTGAGGGGGACGCCCGTGAACGACGCCTTCTACCTGACCGAGGACCAGCGGCTGATCCGTGACCTCGCGCGCACGATCGCGCGTGAGCGCGTGGCGCCGCACGCGGCCCGGTACGACGACGCCGAGGAGTACCCCGAGGACTCGATCCGAGCGCTCATCGACGCGGGGCTCTACGGGATCTGGGTGCCCGAGCGGTACGGCGGGACCGATGCGGGGTGCCTCGCGCTCGCGCTCGTGTGCGAGGAGATCGCGTGGGCGTGCGCGGCGACGGCGACCCAGTACCTCGACCAGCCGCTCGGCGGGCTCCCGATCCTCCGCTTCGGCACCGAAGCGCAGAAGACGAAGTACCTGCCGCGCCTGGCGACGGGCGAGCTCCTCGCCGCGTACTCGCTCTCGGAGCCCGGCGCCGGCTCGGACGCGGCGGGCCTCCGGACGACCGCGGTGCGGAGGGGTGACCGCTACGTCCTGAACGGCTCCAAGCAGTGGTGCACCAACGGCGACCACGCCGACGTCATCGTCGTCTTCGCCACGATCGACCCGAAGCTGCGCGCGAAGGGCGTCACCGCGTTCCTCGTCGAGCGAGGCATGCCCGGCTTCGCCGTGGGTAAGAAGGAGAAGAAGATGGGCATCCGAGCCTCGCCCACCGTGGCGCTCCACTTCACCGACTGCGCCGTACCGGTCGCGAACCGCCTCGGCGAGGAGGGCGAGGGATTCACGATCGCCATGGAGACCCTCGACGTCACGCGCCCGGCGACCGGCGCGATGGCCGTCGGCATCGCGCAGGCGGCGCTCGACGCCGCGGTGGCGTACGCCCGGGAGCGACACCAGTTCGGGCGGGCGGTCGCAGCCTTTCAGGGTATCCAGTTCATGCTCGCCGACATGGCGATGCAGGTCCACGCCGCGCGCCTCATGGTCCACCACGCCGCCCGTCAGGTGGACGCGGGGATCCGAGGCAACACGTACGAGGCGTCGATGGCGAAGTGCTGGGCCGGCGACGCCGCGATGAAGGTCGCGACCGACGCCATCCAGGTCTTCGGGGGCTACGGCTACACACGCGAGTACCCCGTCGAGCGCTTCATGCGGGACGCGAAGATCATGCAGATCTACGAGGGGACGAACCAGATCCAGCGGCTGATCATCGCCAAGGAGCTGCTCGACGACTGAGCGACGTCCGCCCGCGGAATCCGACTCGACCGCCGAGGGGGCTATAATCCACCGACACCACTGGGGGAGGAGTGCATGGCACTGACCCGACTCAGCCGTCGGATGTTCCTCAACACCACCGCGACGGGCGCGGCGCTCGGCTTCGCGCCGCGCGCGCTGCGCGCCCAGCCGGCGACCTTCAAGCTTGGCGTCATCCATCCCGTGACGGGCCCGCTCGCCGAGCCGGGCCAGGCGTGCCGCCTCGGCGCTCAGATGGCCGCGGACGCGATCAACGCGGCGGGCGGCATCAAGTCGCTCGGCGGGATGAAGCTGGAGCTGCTGCTGGGCGACACGCAGACGAAGCCCGATCTCGGGCGCCTCGAGGCGGAGCGCGTCGTCAACCAGGGCGCGCGGATGCTCATGGGATCGTTCGATTCCGGCTCGACGGCGGCCATGGTGTCGGTCGCCCAGCAGAAGCGCGTGCCGTTCCTCGTGGACATCGCGGCGGCCGACCCGATCACGGCGAACGTCGCGAAGGCGGTGAAGGACGGGCAGCAGAAGGTCCAGTACGTCTACCGGAACTTCCCGACCGGCTCGAGCTTCGGCCGCCTCGCGGTCCGGTACTTCAACGAGATCTTTGCGGCGGCCCGCGTCGCGCCGAGGCGGGTCGTGCTCATGTACACGAACGACCTCTTCGGCCAGAACCAGTCGAAGGGGTTCATCGCGGCCCACAAAGCGGCGAGCCCGTCGTGGGAAATCGTCGAGGTCATCCCCTGGTCGGAGCCGCCCTCGGACCTCTCCACGGAGGTCTCGCGGGCGAAGGCGGCGAAGCCCGACGTCATCGCGCCGATCACGCGCCCGGCGAGCGCGCAGCTCCTGCTGCCCGAGATCCGGAAGCAGCGTGTCGAGGTCATGGGCATCGTCGGCCCCGGCAGTCCCGGTCTCTACGAGGCGGGCCAACTCGCGGCGCTCAAGGACGATCTGGAGTACGTGATGGACAACGTGCCGTCGTGGCCCAACTTCAAGAAGGCGCGCACGCAGGCGGTCGCGGAGGAGTACCGCAAGCGATCGGGCGGAAAGACCTTCGACACGAACTCCGTCGCGTCGTACGACGGGATGCTGACCATCGCCGACGTCCTGGAGCGCGCCGGGCGGGAGGCGCTCGCGGACCCCGACGGTCCGGAGGCCATCGTGGAGGCGATGAAGAAGACCAACGTCAAGGACATCCTCGCCGTGGCGGCGGGTCCCGTCGTGTTCAACGAGATCGGCGACAACCCGAACGCCTCGACGGCGATGATCCAGATCCTCGGCCAGAAGCCGGTCGTCGTGTGGCCCAGAGACGCCGCGGTGCAGAAGTTCGTGTTCCCGCGGCCCAAGGTCTAGCCTGGACCTCACGCTGGTCCTCCAGTCCCTGGTCAGCGGGCTCCTGTTCGGTGGTGTCTACAGCCTCATGGCCGTCGGCCTCACGCTCATCTTCGGCGTCATGCGCGTCGTGAACTTCGCCCACGGCGACATGATGGTGTGGGGAATGTACGTCACGTTCCTCCTCGCGTCGCGGGCCGGCGTGGACCCCTACGTGGCGTTCGGCGCCGCCGCCGCGGCGCTCTTCGTCCTCGGACTCGTCGTCCAGCGGGGGCTCGTCGACCGCGTCCTCGACGCGCCGCACGAGATGCAGATCCTCCTGATGCTCGGCGTCGCGCTGATCCTCGAGAACACGGCGCTGCTCGCGTTCGGCCCCGAGCCCACGCGCGCCCGCTCGACGCTCGCGGCGGCGACGATCTGGCTCGGCCCGGTGTTCGTGGACGTCGCGCGCCTCATCGCCTTCGGCGTCGCGCTCGCCCTGACGGCGGCGCTCTGGCTCTTTCTGTTCCGGACCGAGCTCGGTCGGCTGATGCGCGCCACGGCGGACAACACCTTCGGCGCCCTCGTGATCGGCACCGATGTGCGACGGGTGTACGCGGTCGCGTTCGGTGTCGGCGCGGCGTGCGTGGGGGCGGCGGGGGCGCTGGTCGCACCGATCCTGCCCTGGGAGCCGGCGACCGGGCTCTCGCTCTCGGTGGCCTCGTTCAACATCGTGATCATCGGCGGGATGGGGAGCCTCCTCGGCGCGTTCGTCGGGGGGCTGCTCGTCTCGGTCGCGGAGTCGCTCGGGGCGGTCTTCCTCCAACCCTCGCTGAAGGAGCTCGCGAGCTTCTCGCTCCTGATCCTCATCTTGCTCTTCCGTCCCGCCGGCCTCTTCGGCAACGGGCGTGATGGTTGACGTGACGGGGCGAGCCGAACGGAGCCGGGTCGCGCCTTTGTCAGGCCACCCGCGGAGTGCTCCGGCCTCGCGGCCCCCGGTGGAGTGAAAAGCGCTATGCCGAACGGAGCCGGGTCGCGCCTCGTCTCAGGCCACCCACCGATCGCGCCGGCCTCGCGGCCCGCGCTACAATATCTCGCGCTCGCGGCCGTCCTGGTGCTGCTCGCGCTGCCCGCGGTTCTGACCTCCTACGCGGTGACCGTCTTCATCCTGATCTTCTTCTACGCCTTCCTCGGCCAGGCGTGGAACGTCGTGGGCGGCTACGCCGGGCAGCTCTCGATGGGCCACGCCGCCTTCGTCGGCGTCGGCGGCTACACCGCGGCGATGCTGTCGAGCGAGCTCCACCTGACGCCGTGGCTCGGCATGCTCGTCGGCGGCGCGCTCGCCGCCGTGCTCGGCGCCGTCATCGGCTACCTCGGCTTCCGCTTCGGCCTGCGCGGCTTCTACTTCGTCCTGCTGACGGTCGCGTTCGCCGAGGTGTGCCGCATCCTCGTGTCGAACATCGACGCCCTCGGCGGCGCGATCGGGCTCTACATCACGTTCACGGGCGATCCGCGCCAGTTCCAGTTCCAGGACGCGCGGGCCTACTACTACGTCGCGCTGGCCCTCATGCTGCTCGCCACGGGCGTGGTCGCGCTCCTCGAGCGGCGACGCTTCGGGATCTACCTCGGCGCGATCCGCGAGGACGAGGGCGCGTGCGAGGCGCTCGGCGTCGACACGTTCAAGTACAAGATGCTCGCGATGATCGTCTCCTCGTTCCTGACCGGGGTCGGGGGGACGTTCTACGCCTTCTATCTCTTCTCGCTCCAGCCGAACAGCATGTTCGGCATCCCCCTCTCGGTCGAGATCATCATCCGGCCCATCGTGGGCGGCGCGGGGACGCTCCTCGGGCCGATCCTCGGGTCGTTCATCCTCACGCCGCTCGGCGAGCTGTCGCGGCTCTCCCTGGGACACGGGGGGTATCACGGCCTCCATCTCGTCGCCTACGGGGTCCTCCTCGTCGCGGTCGTACTCTTCCTCCCGCAGGGCGCGTACCCGTACCTCGCGCGTGTGCTCCGCCGGAGGGACGCGTGACCCCGCTGCTCGAGGTCGCCGGGCTCTCGAAGCGCTTCGGCGGCCTCGTCGCCGTGAAGGACCTGGCGCTCACGGTCGGCGGGGGCGAGGTGGTCGGCCTGATCGGCCCCAACGGCGCGGGCAAGACGACCGCGTTCGGTTTGATCTCGGGCTCTCTGGTCCCGGACGCGGGCGAAATCGTGTTCCGCGGCCACTCGATCAAGGGACTGCCACCGCACCGGGTCTGCGCGCTCGGGATGGCGCGGACCTTCCAGATCATGCGCCCGTTCCCTCGTCTCACCGTCGTCCGCAACGTGATGATCGGCGGGCTCGGTCGCCACCCCCACCCGGCCGCCGCCGAGGCGCGATCGCGCGCCATCGTCGACGAGCTGGGGCTCGGGGCCAAGGCCGACCACCTCGCGGGAAGTTTGACGCTCGCCGAGCGTAAGCGGCTCGAGCTGGCGAGGGCGCTCGCCACCGAGCCGGTGCTCCTGCTGCTCGACGAGGTGATGTCCGGGCTCGGCGAGCGGGAGACCGAGACGCTGGTGCGGGAGATCCGCGCCATCAACGCGCGCGGCATCGCGATCCTCCTGATCGAGCACGTCATGCGCGCGGTCATGTCTCTCGCCCAGCGCATCGTCGTCCTCGACGGGGGCGAGCGCATCGCCGAGGGTCGGCCCGCGACCGTCGCCAACGACCCGCGCGTGATCGAGGCGTACCTCGGAGACGAGCGCCTCGTGTGAGGCCGGCGCTGCTGCGGCTCGACGGCGTCGAGGCCGGCTACGGCGACATGATCGCCGTGCGCGGCGTCTCGCTCGAGGTCCGCACGGGCGAGATCGTCGCGCTCATCGGCTCGAACGGCGCGGGCAAGACCACCACGCTCCGCGCCATCGGCGGCCTCGTCCCCGTGCGGCGCGGCCGCGTGGATCTCGACGGGACCCGGATCAGCGGGCTCCCGCCCGCCGCCATCGTCGCCGGCGGGATCGCCCACGTCCCGGAGGGGCGCCAGCTCTTCCCCACGATGACCGTGAGGGAGAACCTCGAGCTGGGCGCCCGCACGCCCGAGAGCCGCCGGCGGCGGCCAGAGACCCTTGCGCGCGTCCTGGAGCTCTTCCCGCGCCTCGCGGAGCGGCGGCGGCAGCTCGCCGGCACGCTCTCGGGCGGCGAGCAGCAGATGACGGCGATCGGCCGCGCCCTGATGGCGCGGCCGCGGCTCCTCTTGCTCGACGAGCCCTCGCTCGGGCTCGCCCCCGTCGTCGTGGCGGCGATCTTCGAGAACCTTGCCCGCATCAACCGGGACGGCGTGGCGATCCTGCTGGTCGAGCAGAACGTCACGCGGGCGCTCCGCTTCGCCCAGCGGACCTACGTGCTCGAGAACGGCACGATCGCGCTCGAGGGGCCGAGCGCGCGGCTCTCGGCCGACGAGCGGATCAAGCGCGCATACTTCGGCCGCTGACCTACAGGTTGACCGCCGCGAGGGTCATGATCTCGACCGTCCCCCGCGAGCCGAGCTCCATCGAGATCCGCGCGATCGTCTCGTTGTCTCGCGCCTCGACCACGCTGACGTAGTCGTAGGGGCCGAGCACCGCGTATTGGGCGAGCACTTTGCCGCCCATCGCCTCGATCTCCTTGTTGACTTCCTTCGTGCGCGCGGGCTTCTTCTTCACCGTCTTGCGGCCGGCCTCGGTGAGCTTGCTCAGCAGGATGTAGGTCGGCATGGCGCTGCTCCTTTCGACCCCGACGCGTCCCGGGGCGCGGGTGGGCCGACTCTAGGCGCCGGGTTCGGCGCTGTCAAGGCGCGCGCCCGCGTATACTAAGGGCCCTCATGACGAGCCCGATCATCACCGAGGCCGTGCGGACGCTGGTGGAGCGCCGGGATCTGACGCGGATCGAGGCCGCCGCCGCGATGGAGGCGATCATGTCGGGCGCGTCGACCAACGCGCAGATCGCCGCCTTCCTCACCGCGCTCCGGATGAAGGGCGAGACCGTCGAGGAGCTGATCGGCTTCGCCCAGGTGATGCGCGCGAAGGTCGTGAAGATCCGCACGCGCCCCGACGACGTGGCCGCGCTCACCGGAACCGACCGGGACATGCTGATCGACACGTGCGGCACCGGCGGTGACGCGGCGGGCACCTTCAACGTCTCCACCGCCACCGCCTTCGTCGTCGCCGGCGCGGGACTCCGCGTCGCGAAGCACGGGAATCGCTCCGTGTCGTCTCTGTGCGGCTCGGCCGACGTGGTGGAGACGCTGGGCGTCAACCTCGACCTGCCGCCGGCGAAGGTCGCGCGCTGCGTGGAGGAGGCCGGGATCGGCTTTCTGTACGCGCCGCTCCTCCACACGGCGATGAAGCACGTGATGGCCGCGCGGCGCGAGATGGGCGTCCGCACCGTGTTCAACATGCTCGGCCCTCTGACCAACCCGGCCGGGGCCAACGCGCAGGTGATCGGGGTCTACTCTCCCGCGCTCACCGAGCCGCTCGCGCGCGTCCTCGCCGAGCTCGGCACCCACCGGGCCTTCGTCGTCCACGGCGCGGACGGCCTCGACGAGATCTCGAACACCGGCGAGAGCCGCATCTCCGAGGTCCGCGGGGGCGTCGTCCGCTCCGTCACCGTGCGGCCCGAGGACTTCGGGGTGACCCGCGCGCCGATCGGCGACCTGCGCGGCGGCGACCGCGAGCAGAACGCCGAGATCATCCGCGCGATCCTCGCCGGCGAGCCGGGCGCCAGGCGCGACATCGTCCTCATGAACGCCTCCGCCGCCCTCGTCGCGGGGGGTCGTGCGCGCGACTTCAAGGAAGGTGTCGAGGCAGCGGCCCGGTCGGTCGACGGGGGCGCGGCGCGCCAGAAGCTCGAGCGGCTGGTCGCCCTCTCTCAGGAGCTGGCCCGTGAGAGCTGAGCTCGGGCGCTTGCGAACGCCGGCCTCCAGGTCCTAGAATAGGCCGTCGCGGCAGCGCCCAAGTCCCTGTCGGCGTTGCCTTTCGCTGCCTCCTGGTGTCGGCGCTCCCGCGACACGCTCGGCTCGACGGTGTTCTAGAACACCGAGAGGGATTTGGGATGAATGGAAACGGACGGGTCAACGGTCGCCTGCCGCGGTACCACCAGATCGCCCAAGCGCTGCGTGCGCGGATCCGCGAGGGCACGCTCCGTCCCGGGGCGCGGCTCGAGACCCAGCGCCGGCTCGCGACGAGCTTCGGCGTCACGCTCATGACCCTCCGGCAGGCGCTGGAGCTGCTCGAGCGCGAGCACCTGATCTCCCGGCGCCACGGCCTCGGGACGTTCGTGGCGGCGCCGTCGATCGATTACGACATCCTCCAGCTCCGCCGCTTCGCCGGGGACCTCTCGGCCAAGGGCGAGCACGTCACGACGCGGCTCCTTGCCATGCGGTTCTCGACTCCGGACCGCCTCGTCGCCGACGCGCTCGGCCTCGGGCCCGGCGCGCGGGTGCTCGTGGTCGCGCGGCTGCGGCTGGTGGACGACCATCCGATGAGCCTGCAGTGCTCGTTCCTTCCCGCGCTCATCGGCGACGAGATCGTCCGGGCGGACCTCGCCCGCACGCCGCTCCACCAGGCGCTCGAGCGCACGCTCGGGATCGTCGTCGGGCGCGCGCACGAGACGGTCTCCGCGGTGCGTCTCGGACGGCGCGAGGCGCGCGAGCTCGGGTGCCCGGTCGGGGCGCCCGCGTTCGAGTCCGAGCGCGTCTCCTTCGATGCGGCCGGCGCGCCGGTCGTCTTCGATCGCGTCTTCATCCCCGGCGACCGCTTCCGCATCACGCGGGAGCTCCATTACGAAGGAGCGGCCTCGTGAAGATCCTCGTGGCCGTCAAGCAGGTGCCCGACACCGCGACGCAGGTGAAGATCTCCGCCGACCCGCGGGCGATCGACACGACGGGCATCACCTGGATCGTGTCGCCCTACGACGAGTTCGCCGTCGAGGAGGCCCTGCGGATCAAGGAGAAGCGCGGGCAGGGCGAGGTCGTCGCGGTGTCCCTCGGCCCGGAGCGTGTCAAGGAGGCGCTGCGCTCCTGCCTCGCGATGGGCTGCGACCGCGCGATCCACTTGAACGACCCCGCGTGGAACGACGCCGACACGCTCGTGACGTCCAAGGCGCTCGCCGCGGTGGTCAAGCAGGAGGCGCCGCAGCTCCTCCTGTGCGGCCGGCAGGCGATCGACGACGACATGGGCGCCGTCGCGGCGCAGCTCGCCGAGCTGCTCGGCTGGCCCTGCGCCTCCTGGATCATGGAGGAGGCGATCGACGGCGACGGCAAGACGGTGCGGACCGCGCGCCAGGTCGAGGGCGGGCTCGAGGTCTTCGACCTGCCGCTGCCCGCCGTCCTCACGGCGCAGAAAGGGCTCAACGAGCCGAGGTATCCGACGCTCCGAGGCATCATGGGGGCGAAGAAGAAGGAGATCCGCGACGTGAAGGCGGCCGACCTCGGGTGGGCCCCAGAGCCGCCGCAGCTCTCCGTCGTCACGCTCGAGGCGCTCCCGCCCCGTCCGCCCGGGCGCATCCTCCAGGGCGACGTGCCGACGGCGGTGAAGGAGCTCGTCCGGTCGCTGCGCGAAGAAGCCAAGGCGATCTAGGGGACGGGACGATGGCGAACGCGTTCTGGTGCATCGTCGAAGACGACCGGCGGGGAGCGCCGAAGAAGGTGATGGCCGAGGTCATCGGCGAGGCCGCGCGCGTCTCGAGCGGCCAGGCCGAGGCCGTGTGGCTCACCGACACGGCGACCGAGGCGGGCCTCACGCAGCTCGCCGAGTGGGGAGCGACCAAGGTCTGGCTCCTGGAGAACGCCGCACTCGCGCCGTACCGGGGCGAGATCTGGGTGGGCGCCGCGGCCGAGCTCGCGGCCAAGGAGCGGCCGAAGGCCATCTTCGCGCCGGTCACGAGCCGCGCGCGCGAGTTCGTCGCGCGGCTCGCCGCGCGGCTCGGCGTCGGGCTCGCCGCCGACTGCGTGGCGTTCGCGATGGAGGGCGACCGGCTCGTCGCGACGCGCCCGGTGTACGCGGGCAAGCTCCTCGCCAAGGTCACGTGGGCGAAGACGCCCTGGGTCGCGACGCTGCGGCCGAACGTCTTCCGCCCGGCCGAGGCTCGGCCCGGCCGGACGGCGACCGTGGAGCGCCCGACGGCGGCGACCGCGGCGGCGCAGATGAGGTTCGTCGAGCGCCGCGAAGAGGTCTCCACGGGGCTCCCCGAGCTGACCGAGGCCGAGATCGTGCTGTCGGGCGGCCGCGGCATGAAGGGGCCGGAGCACTACGTGATCCTCGAGGACATGGCGCGCGTGATCGGCGCCGCGGTCGGCGCCTCGCGCGCGGCCGTGGACGCGGGCTGGCGGCCGCACCGATTCCAGATCGGCCAGACCGGCCGGACCATCTCGCCCAAGCTCTACATGGGCTTCGGCGTCTCGGGCGCGATCCAGCACCTGGCCGGCATGCGCACGTCGAAGGTGATCGTCGCCGTCAACAAGGACGCCGAGGCGCCGATCTTCAAGATCGCCGACTACGGGATCGTCGCCGACCTGTTCGAGGTCGTGCCGGAGCTGACGAAGGAGTTCAAGAAGCTCCTCGAGAAATGAGCGCATGAAGCTCGACGCCACCGAAGAGCAGCAAATGATCCAGGCGATGGCGCGGGAGTTCGCCGAGACGGCGATCCGGCCGGTCGCCGCCGAGATCGACCGGGAGGGTCGCTTTCCCCACGAGACGGTGAAGCGCATGGGCGAGCTCGGGCTCATGGGCGTCGCGATCCCGGAGCCCTGGGGAGGCAGCGGCGCGGACACCGTCGCCTACGTCCTGGCGCTCGAGGAGATCGCGAAAGCGTGCGGATCGCACGCGGCCATCATGTCGGTGAACAACTCCCTCTACTGCGATCCCGTCTACAAGTTCGGCACCGACGCGCAACGCGAGCGGTTCCTCAGGCCGGCGGCCGCGGGCCACGCCCTCGGCGGCTTCGCGCTCTCCGAGCCCCAGGCGGGCTCGGACGCGCGCAACCAGCAGACGCTGGCCGTGCGCGACGGCGGCCACTACGTGCTGAACGGCCGCAAGCAGTTCGTCACCAACGGCCGCGAGGCCGCGTTCGTGCTCGTGTTCTGCGCGACCGATCGCGCCAAGGCGCACCGCGGGATCACCGCCCTCGTGGTCGAGAAGGGGACGACGGGGTTCCTCGTGCCCAAGACCGAGGACAAGCTGGGCATCCGTGCCTCCGACACGGCGGAGCTCGTCTTCGAGGACTGCCGCGTGCCCACCGCCAACCGGCTCGGCGAGGAGGGCATGGGGTTCAAGATCGCGCTGGCGACGCTGGACGGCGGACGCGTCGGCATCGCCGCCCAGGCCGTCGGTCTGGCGGCCGGCGCCTTCGAGCGCTCGGTCGCCTACGCGCGCGAGCGGAAGTCCTTCGGCGTGGCGATCGGTCAGCACCAGATGGTCCAGTGGATGCTCGCCGACATGGCGACCGCGATCGACGGCGCGCGACTCCTCACGCTCCGCGCGGCCGGGCTCAAGGATAAGGGGCGGCCGTACACGACCGCCGCGGCGATGGCGAAGCTGTTCGCCGCCGAGACGGCGATGAAGGTGACGACCGACGCGGTCCAGGTCCACGGCGGCTACGGCTTCATCAAGGACTACGAGGTAGAACGCTACTTCCGGGACGCGAAGATCACCCAGATCTACGAGGGCACCTCGCAGATCCAGAAGCTCGTGATCGCGCGCGCCGTGCTGGGAGGCACCGAATGAGCGAGCGGGAGCGCTGGAGGCGGGAGACGTACGAGTCGTTCACGCGGGGCGCGCCCGAGCGGCCGGTCCCCTTCGAGTCGCTCTCGGGCCTTCCCGTCGAGCCGCTCTACACGCCCGAGAACCTCCGCGAGTGGTCGCACGACGAGAAGCTCGGTTACCCGGGGGAGTACCCGTTCACCCGCGGCGTCTACCCCACGATGTACCGCGGCCGCGTCTGGACCATGCGGATGTTCGCGGGGTTCGGGCGGCCCGAGGACACCAACGCCCGGTTCAAGTACCTCCTCGCGCAGGGGCAGACCGGTCTGTCGACCGCCTTCGACATGCCGGCCCTCATGGGCTACGACGCCGACCACCCGCGGGCGCGAGGCGAGGTGGGCCGCGAGGGCGTGTCGATCTCGACGCTCGACGATTTCGAGCGCCTCTTCGACGGGATCCCCCTCGGCGACGTCACGACGTCGATGACGATCAACTGCACGGCGTCGATCGCGCTGGCCATGTACCTCGCGGTCGCCGAGAAGCAGGGCGTGGCCTGGAGTCGGCTCGGCGGGACGATGCAGAACGACATGCTCAAGGAGTTCATCGCGCAAAAGGAATGGATCTGCCCGCCCGAGCCCGCCGTTCGGATCGTGACCGACATGATTGAATTCACGTCCACGCAGGTTCCGCGCTTCAATCCCGTCTCGATCTCGGGCTACCATATTCGCGAGGCGGGCTCGACGGCGGTCCAGGAGCTCGCGTTCACCTTGGCCGACGGGCTGGCGTACGTGGAGGCCGCGCTGGCACGCGGTCTCGACGTCGACAGCTTCGCGCCGCGCCTCTCGTTCTTCTTCGACATCCACAACGACTTCTTCGAGGAGATCGCGAAGCTCCGGGCCGCGCGGCGGGTCTGGGCGCGGTTCATGAAGGAGCGGTACGGCGCGAAGAAGCCCGAGTCGATGCGCCTGCGCACCCACACCCAGACCGCCGGGGTCTCGGCGACCGCGCAGCAGCCGCTCAACAACATCGCGCGCGTCGCCATCCAGGCGCTCGCCGCCGTCCTCGGCGGCGCGCAGTCGCTCCACACGAACTCGTATGATGAAACGTGGGCGCTGCCGACCGAAGAGGCCGTGACCGTGGCCCTTCGTACCCAACAGATCCTCGCCGAGGAAACCGGCGTCGCGCTCACGGTCGACCCGCTCGGGGGGTCGTACTTCCTCGAGACGCTGACCGACCAGATGGAGGGGGCGACGCTCGAGTACATCAGGAAGATCGACGCGATGGGCGGCATGATCCGCGCGATCGACGCGGGCTATCCGCAGAAAGAGATCGCCGACGCGGCGTACCGGTACCAGCTGATGGACGACCGCGGCGAGAAGGTGGTCGTGGGCGTCAACAAGTACGTGATGACGGAAACGCGCCCGATCGCGTACTTGAGGATCGACGAAGCCGTCGAGCTCGAGCAGATCGACCGGGTCCGGCGCTTCAAGGCGTCGCGGGACATAGCGAAGGTGGAGAGGCGGCTCAAGCAGCTCGCTGACGCGTGCCGCGAGGCGCGGAACGTCATGCCGATCCTCATCGAGGCGGTGAAGGACTACGCGAGCCTCGGCGAGATCTCGGACGTGTATCGCCAGGTGTTCGGGCTCTACCGCGAGCCCATCATTTTCTAGCAGCGAGGGAGGCTATGAGCGAGCCGATCAGGATCACGCGTGGGGCGACGAAGAAGCCGAAGCCGAGGGACCGCGACCTGACCTTCGGGACGGTGTTCACCGACCACCTGTTCGTGATGGACTTCCAGGAGGAGAAGGGCTGGTACGACCCGCGGATCGAGCCGTACGGGCCGCTCAGCCTCGATCCGGCCGCGGCGGTCCTCCACTACGCGCAGGCCGTTTTCGACGGGCTCAAGGCCTTCCGGGGCCGGGACGGCCGGGTCCGGCTCTTCCGGCCGCAGAAGCACCTCGAGCGGCTCAACCATTCCGCCCGGCGGCTGTGCATCCCGCCGCTCGACCCCGAGCAGGCCCTCCGGGCCCTCGTCGAGCTCGTCGGCCTCGAACGGGACTGGGTCCCGTCCACGCTGGGGACGTCCCTCTACGTCCGGCCGACGATCATCGCCAACGAGGCGTTCCTCGGCGTGCGCCCCGCGAAGTCGTACATCTACTACGTCATCCTGTCGCCCGTGGGCGCCTACTACCCCGAGGGGATGAACCCGGTGAGGATCCTCGTCGTGGACACATACGTCCGCGCCGTGGAGGGCGGCGTCGGCGGCGCGAAGACCGGGGTGAACTACGCCGCGAGCCTGTACGCGGCCGAGGAGGCCAAGCACGCGGGGTTCACGCAGGTGCTCTGGCTCGACGGGCGCGAGCGGAAGTACCTCGACGAGGTCGGCACGATGAACATCATGCTGAAGATCGATGACGAGGTGATCACGCCCCCCCTGAGCCAGGGCACGATCCTGCCGGGCGTGACGCGCGACTCGGCGCTCACGCTGATGCGCGAGTGGGGGCTCCGCGTCTCCGAGCGCGCGATCTCGATCGACGAAGTCGCGCGCGCCGCGCGCGATGGGTCGCTCCGGGAGGTCTGGGGCACCGGGACGGCCGCCGTCATCTCGCCCGTCGGTGAGCTCGCCTACGCGGGCGAGCGCATCGTCATCAACGGCGGAAAAATCGGCGAGCTGACCCAGAAGCTCTACGACGCGATCGTCGGGATCCAGTACGCCACCGCACCCGACACCCACGGCTGGACGGTTCCCGTCTAGGAGGCCGCGATGCCCGACTGTGTCTTCTGTAAGATCCGCGATGGGCAGATCCCGGCGATGAAGGTCTTCGAGGACGCGCGGACGATCTGCATCATGGACATCAACCCGCTCAACCCGGGACACTGCCTCGTGCTCGCCAAGGCGCACGCGGCGACGATCTACGACGCCGAAATCGTCGACCTGCAGGCGGCGATCGTGACCGCCAAGCGTGTCGCCCTCGCCCTCAAGGCGTCGCTGGATCCGGAGGGCCTCAACGTGCTCCAGGCCAACGGCCCGGCCGCCTTCCAGTCCGTGGCGCACTTCCACCTGCACCTGATCCCTCGCTGGATGCGCGACGGCAAGGGCTTCGACTGGAAGCTCGTGCCGGGCGACCGCGAGGCGATCATGAAGGCCGGCGAGAAGCTGCGCGCCGCCCTCGCGACGCGCGTATGACCGCCGATCGGACCGTTCGCGTGGTCGTCGCCAAACCCGGTCTCGACGGTCACGACCGCGGGGCCAAGATCGTCGCGCGGTCGCTGCGCGACGCGGGCTTCGAGGTGATCTACACGGGGCTCCACCAGACCCCCGAGCAGATCGTCGCGACCGCGGTCCAGGAGGATGCGGACGCCATCGGGCTCAGCGTGCTCTCGGGAGCCCACAACTACCTCTTCACGCGCGTCCTCGAGCTGCTCCGGGAGAAGGACGCGGCGGACATCGTGGTCTTCGGCGGCGGGATCATCCCGCCGGAGGACGTCACCGCGCTCAAGGCGATGGGCGTCAAGGAGATCTTCACGCCCGGCGCGTCGACCCAGGAGATCGTGCGCTTCGTCCGCGAGCACATCCGCGCGGCGGCCTGAGCCGTGATCTTCAAGCACCTGAAGGGTGGGAAGGGCCGCGGGCGCGCGCGGCGCCGCGGGTAGCGCGCGATGGATTTCGACCTGACCGACGACCAGAAACGCCTCCGCCAGGTCGCGCGTGAGTTCGCAGAGGGTGAGCTCGGGAACACGATCGCGCCGTACGACGAGCGCCAGACGTTTCCCCACGAGATCGTGAAGAAGCTCGGGCCGCTCGGCTTCCTCGGGGTGCTCGTGGCTGACGAGTACGGCGGCGCCGGCCTCGATTACGTCTCGTACGCGCTGATCGTCGAAGAGCTCTGTCGCGGGGACGCCTCGGTCGGCATCACGATGTGGGCGCACAACTCGCTGTGCACGAACCACATCGCGACGTTCGGCTCCGAGGCGCAGAAGCGGCGGTACCTGCCGCGCCTGGCCTCGGGGGAGGTGCTCGGCGCCTGGGGGCTGACCGAGCCGGGCTCCGGCTCCGACGCGGCCGCCCTCCGGACGCGGGCCGAGTGGCGCGACGGAGAGTGGGTCCTGAACGGAAGCAAGGCCTTCATCACCAATGCGTCGGTCGGCGGGATCGCCGTCGTGCTGGCGCGGACCGACCCCGGGCAGCGCTCGCGTGGCATCTCGGCGTTCATCCTCGAACGGGGGACGCCCGGCTTCCGCGCGGGTCAGCCGTACCGGAAGCTCGGCCTGCACGCCTCGGACACCGCGGAGCTCATCTTCGAGGACGCCCGCGTCCCCGCCACGGGCCTGCTCGGCGAGCGCGGGATGGGGTTCGTCCAGGCGATGCAGGTGCTCGAGGGCGGCCGCATCGCGATGGCGGCGATGGCGGTCGGAATCGCCGACGCGGCCCTCGGTCAATCCGTGAAGTACATGAACCAGCGGACCGCGTTCGGTCGGACGCTCGCAGAGTTCAACGGCCTCCAGGGGATGCTCGCCGACGTCGCCACCGAGGTGGAGGTGGCGCGCCTCCTCACGCTGCGCGCGGCGTACCTGAAAGATGCGGGACGGCCGGCGCGCCATGCGGCGGCGATGGCGAAGCTCTTCGCCTCCGAGACCGCGATGAAGGCCGCGAGCAAGGCCGTGCAGATCCACGGCGGCGCGGGCTACATCACCGAGTTCCCCGTCGAGCGGATCTTCCGCGATGCCAAGCTCACCGAGATCGGCGAGGGGACGTCCGAGATCCAGCGACTGGTCATCGCGCGGGAGATCCTCCAGCTCTCGTGACCGCGCCCGACCGGCTCATCGCGGTCGAGAGGGTCACCAAGCGCTACGCGACCAGCTCGGGGCCTGTCGAGGCGCTCCACGACGTGTCGCTCACGGTGGGCGAGGGCGAGTTCTGCACGCTGATCGGTCCGTCGGGCTGCGGCAAATCCACGCTCCTCGGCATGCTCGGCGGTCTCGTTCACCCGGACAGCGGGCGCGTCCTGGTCGATGCCCGGCCGGTCACCGGCCCCGACCCGCGTCGGGTCGCGACCGTGTTCCAGGATCCGGGCCTCTTTCCCTGGCGCACGGTGCTCGAGAACGTGGAGTTCGGCCTCGAGCTCGGGGGCTCTGCGGCGGCGCGCCGACGCGCGATCGCGACGGAGCTCCTCCCGCCGCTCGGCCTCAAGGGCTTCGCGGAGAAGTACCCCCGCGAGCTCTCCGGGGGCATGAAGCAGCGCGTCGCGATCGGCCGCGCGCTCGCCATCGACACGAAGATCCTCCTGATGGACGAGCCGTTCGGCGCCCTCGACGAGCAGACGCGCGTGCTCATGGGCGAGTGGCTCCTCGACATCTGGCGCCGGACGCGCAAGACCGTGATCTTCGTGACCCACAGCCTGCACGAGGCGCTCTTCCTCTCGACGCGGATCGCCGTCATGACGGCGCGCCCCGGGCGGATCAAGTCGGTGCTGGACCTCCCCCTGGACTACCCGCGCTCGATGGAATCGCCCGAGCTCGTCGCGCTGCGCGCCAAGCTCTGGGGCGAGATCCGCGAGGAGTCGCTGAGGGCGATGCAGTGAGTGGAACGAGAAGCGCCATGGGGAACGCAGCCGGAGCGCACCTCGTCTCAGGCCACCCACGGACTGTGCCGGCCTCGCGGCCCCCGCTACCATGACACTGCTGGCGCGGGCGGGGCTGTTCCTAGTCCTCCTCGGCCTCTGGGAGGCCGTCGGCCGCGCGTCGAACCCGCTCCTGGCGGTCCCGCCCTCGGCCGTCCTTCCCGCGCTGCGAGACCTCCTGCTCCTGCGCTCGTATCCCGACCTGCCCGCCAACGTGCTGCTGACCGTGCGCGAGATCGCCATGGCCTACGCCCTCGCCGTCGTCGCCGGGCTCGCCTGCGGCTTCGCGCTGGGCTTCAACCGGTTGATCGGTCGCGCCTGGGGTCCGATGATCGCGGCGCTCTACGCGGTCCCGGCCGTCGTCTGGTACCCCTCGCTCATGCTCTTCTTCGGCCTCGATGCGGCGTCGAAGATCGCGTTCGGCTTCCTGCTCGGCTTCTTCCCCGTGACCCTCGCCGTGCTCGCGGGCATCCGCCAGGTGAACCCGCACCTCGTGACGGTCGCGCGCGCCTACGGCGCGGGTCCGCTCACCGTGTTCGGGCGCGTCATGGTGCCGGCGATGCTCTTCACGCTCGTCGGGGGGCTCCGGACGGCGCTGGCGCTGGCGGTCGTCGGCGTGATCGTCGGCGAGATCCTCGGGAGCAAGCGCGGAATGGGCGCGCTCATCAACCACGCGTACGGCCTGCTGCGGACGGCGGACTACGTCGCGCTCGTGCTCGTGACGCTGGCCCTCGTCGTCGGCTCCGACGTGGTCGCGAGCCTCGCCGAGCGCCGCGCGTTGAAGTGGAGTGAATAGCGACATGCCGGACGGAGCCACTTCGTGCCCACGGCACGCCACCCACGGAGTGTGCCGACCCCGCGGCCCCCGCTCCCATGGCTAGCGACATGCCGGACGGAGCCACTTCGTGCCCACGGCACGCCACCCACGGAGTGTGCCGACCCCGCGGCCCCCGCTCCCATGGCTAGCGACATGCCGGCCCCGCCGGCCTCGCGGCCCCCGCTCCAGTATCGCGTCCGGGCGCTCCAGCTCGTGACCATCGGTCTGGCGCTCGGTGTCTGGGAGACCGCGGCGCGCGCGGGCTGGATCGACCCGCTCTTCGTCCCGGCACCGGGCGCTGTCGGCGCCGCGCTTGGGACGATTGGCGGCACGGCACTGGCGGCGCTCGGCGACACGCTCGGCAAGACGGCGATCGCCTACGTGCTCTCCGTGACGCTGGGGGTCGCGGCGGGGCTCACCGTGGGCTCGGTCCGTCTCCTGCGAGAGGTGCTGAACCCGTTCGTCATCGCGCTCTACTCCCTCCCGAAGATCCTCGTCCTGCCCTGGATCGTCCTGCTG
>QHSA01000212.1 GCA_003220315.1 Candidatus Rokuibacteriota bacterium | reverse complement strand
AACCGCCGCGGGACGACGATGACGAGTGACGACCTCGCGTACGCGACGATCCTCGAGATCGCCACGCGCTACCGCCGCCGGGACCTCTCGCCCGTCGAGCTGACCAAGGCGCTCCTCGCCCGGATCGAGCGGCTCGACCCGGCGCTCCACGCCTTCGTCACCGTGACGACCGAGCGCGCGCTGGCCGACGCGCGCGCCGCCGAGGCCGCCTTACTCCGCGGCGGAGACGGCAAGCCTCTCCTCGGGATCCCCGTCGGTTACAAGGACATCTACGCGACGCGCGGGATTCGGACCACCGCCGGCTCGGCCCTCCTCGCTGACTGGGTCCCGGAAGACGACGCGACGTGCGTGACGCGGCTCCGGCAGGCGGGCTCTGTGATGCTCGGCAAGCTCATCACCCACGAGTTCGCCTTCGGCATCCAGTTCCCGGGCCACCGCTTCCAGCCGGCGAAGAACCCCTGGAACCTCGACCACATGCCCGGCGGCTCCTCGAGCGGCTCGGCGGCGGCGCTCGCGGCCGGGCTCGTCCACGGCGCGCTCGGCTCGGACACGGGCGGCTCGATCCGCGGCCCGGCGGCCTTCTGCAACCTGGTCGGTCTCAAGCCGACGTACGGGCGCGTCAGCCGCGCGGGCGTGCTCACGCTCTCGTGGTCGCTCGACCACACGGGGCCGATGGCGCGGACGGTGGAGGACTGCGCGCTCTTGCTGCAGGCGCTCGCCGGCCACGACCCGGCCGACCCGGCGTCGAGTCGCGAGCCCGTCGCCGACTACGCGGAACCGCTCGGCCGGGGAATCCGCGGGCTCCGCGTCGGCGTGCCACGCGCGTACTTCCTCGAGGGCGCGGACGCCGAGGTCGAGAAGGCGTTCGAGCAGGCGCTCGCTGCGCTCCGTCTGCTCGGCGCCGTGGTGACCGACGTCGAGATCCCGTCCATCCTGGCGTCGTGGGCGTTCCTGGCGATCCTGATGGCCGAGGCTTTCGCCTACCACGAGCGCGACGTGCGCGCCCATCCCGAGCTCTACGGCGACGTCCTGCGCGAGCGGGTCCTCGCCGGCGGGCTCATCCTGGGCTCGGAGTACGTCCAGGCGCAGCGCCTGCGCGCGCGGCTTCAGGCCGAGATGCTCGAGGTCCTGAGGCGCGTCGACGTCCTCGTCACCCCCACGACGCCCAAGCCGGCGCCGACGTTCGCCGTCGTGTGGGACCCGAGCTTCGGCTTCCCGAAGAGCAACATGCCGCCGTTCAACATGACGGGGCTGCCGGCTCTCGCGGTGCCCTGCGGCTTCTCCTCGCAGGGGCTGCCGCTCTCCCTCCAGATCGCCGGACGGCCATTCGACGAGGCGACGGTGCTGCGCGTGGGCCACGCCTACGAGCAGGCCACTGAGTGGCACCGACGGCGCCCGAGGATCTGAACCGGGGGATGACGATGGACCACGCGCGGCTCTCCATGCCCGTCGGCGAGACGATGTTCACCCAGCGCTCCATCCGTCGGTTCCGCCCCGACCCGATCCCGATGGACGACATCCGGCTCATCCTCGAGGCC
Source organism: Candidatus Rokuibacteriota bacterium (assembly GCA_003220315.1). Classification (GTDB taxonomy): domain Bacteria; phylum Methylomirabilota; class Methylomirabilia; order Rokubacteriales; family CSP1-6; genus 20CM-2-70-11. The sequence continues at coordinate 2,439 of QHSA01000212.1, read as the reverse complement.
GCCTCGAAGGCGCCGAACGGGGGCAACCGTCAGATCGCGCGGTTCCTGGTCGTGACGGACCGGGCGCTGATCCGCGAGTTCGGCGCGCTCTACCACGAGGCGTGGTGGGCCAAGCGTTGGGACGAGCGACGCTGGACGAAGCTGGAGGACATCCCGCCCGAGGACAAGAGCTATCGCGCCGCGGCCGAGCTCGCCGACGAGATGAAGGACGCGCCATGCGTCGTCCTGGCGCTGGCCGTCCCGCCGGGCGGGGCCAACTCGGTCATCCCCGCCTGCCAGAACCTCATGCTCGCCGCGCGCGCCCTCGGTATCGGCTCCGTGCCGACGACGCTCCACGCCAAGGTGATGGACCGCTTCCACACGCTGTTCGGGATTCCCAAGGACACGAGCTTCCACTTCGCGATCCCGCTCGGCTATCCGCGCGGGGCGTTCGGCGGAAGCCGCCGACTGCCGACGTCGGCGACGACCTTCGTGAACCGCTGGGGCACGGCGCCCGCGTGGACCTGAGGCCCGTCGCGTGATAGCCTGCCTCCGAGCAACGCCCACGAGGAGGAGAGGGCTATGGCGTCCGGCGTCACCGCGAAGGTCCTGCACGTCGATCTGAGCGCCCGTCAGACCCGCGTCGAGGAAATCCCCGAGGTCACGATCCGGAAATACCTGGGCGGCGGCGCCCTGGCGTGCCATCTGCTGCTTCGCGACATGCCGGCCGGCGTCGATCCCCTCGGCCCCGACAACATGCTGGTCTTCATGACCAGCGTCATCAACGGCCTGTCCCTCTCCGGCACCAACCGTTACACCGCGGCGGCCAAGTCGCCTCTGACGGGGGGTTACGGGGAGTCCGAGGCGGGCGGCTGGTGGGGGCCCGAGCTGCGCGCAGCGGGGTTCGACGGCGTGACGGTCCGCGGCCGGTCCGAGAAGCCGACGTACCTTTGGATCAAAGACAGCCAGGTCGAGTTCCGGGACGCCCAGCCGTACTGGGGAAAGCTCTCGGGTGAGGTCCAGGACGGCCTCGAGGCCGAGCTCGGCGACAAGCGGATCCGCGTGCTGCAGACCGGAATCTCTGGCGAGCGCGGTGTGCGGTTTGCGGCGATCGTGAACCAGCTCAAGCACTTCCACGGCCGCGGCGGCCTCGGCGCCGTGATGGGCGCGAAGAACCTCAAGGCGATCGTCGCCCGCGGCTCGAGGCCCCCCGCCGCGGCGGACAAGGAAAAGGCGAAGGGCCAGCTCGTCTGGTTCAAGGAACACTACGATCGCGCCAAGGACCGCTTCCACCAGCTCGGCTCCGCCAGCGCCGTGCTGGCGCTCGAGGCGAGCGGCATCCTGCCCACGCGCAACTTCCGCGACGGCTCGTTCGAGGGGGCGCGCGCCATCAGCGGCCAGACGATGCGCGATACCATTCTGGTCAACCGCGGCACCTGTTACGCCTGCGCCGTCGCGTGCAAGCGCGAGGTCGAGGTGAAGGAGCTCGGCGTGACGCCGAAGTACGGCGGGCCCGAGTACGAGACACTCGCGGCCTCCGGGTCCCTCTGCGGCGTGAGCGATCTGAACGCGCTCGCGCTGATCAACCAGCTGTACGCCCAGTACGTGCTCGACTCGATCTCGACGGGCGCGGTGGTCGCGTTCGCGATGGAGTGCTACGAGCACGGGATCATCACCCCGGGGATGACGGGGGGTGTCGAGCTCACGTGGGGCAACGCCGACGCCGTGGTCCAGCTCGTCCACCTGATCGGCCGGCGCGAGGGGCTCGGCAAGCTCCTCGGCGAGGGCGTCAAGCGCGCCGCCCGCGAGCTCGGTCGCGGCGCCGAGCGGTTCGCGCTGCACGTCAAGGGGCAGGAGCTGCCCATGCACGACCCGCGGGGCAAGAAGGGGCTCTCGCTCGCCTACGCGCTCTCGCCGACCGGCGCCGACCACATGGAGGCGCCGCACGACCCGCTCTACGCCGGCTTCCACCCGCAGGGCCACCCGCTCGGGGTGCTCGGCCTCATCGAGCCGCTCGATCCGCTCGTGCTCGACGCCAAGAAGGTGCGCGCGTTCTTCGAGACGCAGAAGGTGTGGAGCGCCTACAACTCGGTCGGGATGTGCGACTTCGTGGGCACGCCGCTCAACGGGCTCGAGCTCCAACCGATGGTCGACTACATCAACGCGGTCACCGGCTGGAACATGAGCCTGTACGAGCTGATGAAGGTCGGCGAGCGCAACAACACGCTGGCGCGCCTGTTCAACTGCCGCGAGGGCTTCACGCCGGCGGACGACGTGCTGCCCCAGCGGCTCCACGAGGGCATCGGCAACGGCGCCCTGAAGGGCCAGAAGATCGATCCGGACGAATTCTTCGCGGCGCGGCGGACGTACTACGAGATGGCGGGCTGGAGCCCCGAGACGGGCGAGCCGACCGCGACGAAGCTCGCGGAGCTCGGGCTGCACGACGCCATCAAATAACGC
>QHSA01000211.1 GCA_003220315.1 Candidatus Rokuibacteriota bacterium | reverse complement strand
CTCGGGAAGGCCAAGAAGGTGGTCGTGGACAAGGACAAGACCACGATCGTCGAGGGCGCGGGCAAGGCCAGCACGATCGAGGGGCGGATCAAGCAGATCCGGGCGCAGATCGAGGAGACGACTTCGGACTACGACCGCGAGAAGCTGCAAGAGCGCCTGGCGAAGCTCGCCGGCGGCGTGGCGGTGATCAAGGTCGGCGCCGCGACCGAGACGGCGATCAAGGAGAAGAAGGCGCGGGTGGAGGACGCGCTCAACGCGACCCGCGCGGCGGTGGAGGAGGGTATCGTGCCGGGCGGCGGCGTGGCGCTGCTGCGCGCCAGCAAGGCGATCGACAAGCTCAAGATTGAGGGTGACGAGAAGGTGGGGGCCCAGATCGTCAAGCGGGCGCTCGAGGAGCCCATCAGACAGATCGTCGAGAACGCGGGCCTGGAGGGCAGCGTCATCGTCGAGAAGGTCAAAGCCGAGACGGTGGTCACCCGGGGCTTCGACGCCGAGAGCATGGAGTTCGTGGACATGCTGCAGGCGGGGATCATCGATCCGACCAAGGTCGAGCGGGTGGCGCTGGAGAACGCGGCGTCGATCGCCTCGCTCCTGCTGACCACCGAGGCGCTGATCACCGACATCCCGGAGGAGAAGCCCGCAGGGGCCCCGGCGATGCCGCACGGCGATATGTACTAGCGCGGGAGGCGAGGGTTACCGCCCGCGCGATGCGGGGCAACGGCTCGGGTCGGAACACCAACGACGGCGGCCGCCGTCATATCTCGTTCAGCCGCCGAGCCGTGACCATGCCGTTCAGCGCCATGCACACCTCGACGGGGGTCGAGTCCGCTGCCCAGGACGGCAGTGGGGTAGCGGCGGAAGTACGCCAACGTGGTTCCACGTTGGTTCCAACCTACCCCGATCCACCCGAACCCACCCCGACGAACCACCGAGGAGCTGTCTCGCGTTCTCGCCCAGATACGTCGCGGTGCTAGCTCGTGGGTATGCGCCGTCCGGGACTTTTAATCAGGGGGTCCAGGGTTCGAATCCCTGACGGCTCACCAATAACATTTAGCGGTCTGCCGTTTCTGACGGGCCCTTTGCGGCGAACCATGCTGCGACTGCCGACCCCGCGACAGCTAGACCACGGCTCCGCGGTCCGAGTCAAGCGCCGGCCCAAGGGGCGGTCAGCGCTCGAGGGAATCGCACAATACCCTGCGGAGAATTCCCGGTGATAATGTGGGTCGACATGAGGCGCCGGCTCGCGCTCGCCGCGGCTCTCCTGGTTACCACCGGTTCAGGCACCTGGGCGGGCCCACCGACCGATCAGCTCCACGGCAGGATCGACCGCGTCCTGAAGGTCCTCGGGGAACCCGCGCTCAAGAACGACGCGAAGACGACGGAGCGTCGGACCACGCTCCGCGGGATCGCCGACGAGATTTTCGACTTCACGGAGATCTCGCAGCGGAGCCTCGGCCGCCACTGGCAGGGACGGACGCCGAGCGAGCGCGCGGAGTTCGTCGCGTTGTTCGCTGACCTCCTCGAGCGCACGTACATTTCGAAGATCGAGGGCTTTTCGGGCGAGCGGGTCGTCTATGCCGGCGAGACGCTGGACGGCGACCAGGCCACGGTCCGGACGCGCATCGTCTCGAAACAGGGGACCGAGATTCCAGTGGACTATCGCATGTTCGAGCGTGACGGCCGCTGGCGGGTCTTCGATGTCAACATCGAGGGCGTCAGTCTCGTCGGCAATTACCGCTCGCAATTCAACGCGATCATCGTGCGCTCGTCCTACCAGGATTTGGTTACGAAGCTCAAGGCCAAACAGGACGAAGGCGCGGCGCCGAAGGACACGGGCCGCCGCCGCGTAGAGTCGCCCTGAAGGGAGTCGCCCTGGAGGCGGCCACCCGCGCAAGGCGCCGCCCTGGCTCCTCCTCCGCGTCAGTGAAGGATATACCTGGGGCCTCACGCGGCGCATGAACTTGCCGATGTTCACCGAACGGGCGTCGGCCCAGGACTCGCCGAGGTTACGCAAGCATCTTCGAGAGCCCCTCAGGCCCGTTGGACGGTCGCGGCGGTCGATTTGAGGGCTCACCGTTCGACCTACCGATGGAGACGAAAGGACGGAGCACAGGAGGCCACCAATGCGAAAGACGATGCAAAAGATCGCGCCATTCTTGTGGTTCGACAATCACGCTGAAGACGCCGTAAAGTTTTATGTGTCGATTTTTAGGAATTCCAAGATCGGAAGCATCACCCGCTATGAGGAAGAGGCGGCAAAGGCTTCCGGAAGACCAAAGGGATCGGTAATGACGGTGGCATTTGAGCTCGCTGGGCAAGAATTCGTCGCGTTAAATGGCGGCCCACTATTCAAATTTAGCGAGGCGATATCCTTTGTCGTGAACTGCGAGACGCAGGAAGAGGTAGACCACTTTTGGGAGAAGCTCTCCGCGGGCGGCCAGGAGGTGCAATGCGGGTGGCTCAAAGACAGATTCGGTGTGTCGTGGCAAGTCGTTCCGACTGTCTTGGGCGAGATGCTGCAGGACAAGGACCGCGAAAAGTCGAAACGGGTCATGGCGGCGATGCTGAAGATGAAAAGGATCAACATCGAAGCGCTGAAGAAAGCATACGAGGCTGCGCGGTGAGGAGGCCGCGCCGAACGATTCTCGCCCGCGCTGCTACCTGGCGGCCATGATCGCGTCGATGAGGCCGTAGTCGAGCGCTTCGCGCGCGTCCAGATAGCGTCCGCGCCGCATGTCCTCGGCGATCTCCTCGGCGGGCCTGCCCGTGCGCCGGGCCAGGCGCCCGTAGAGCTTCCAGAGCAGCTCCTGCTGCTGGCGACTCTGCGCGGCGATCTCCTCCGGGGTGCCGGCGAACCGCGCCGTCGGCTGGGAGAGGTGGAACCGCGCGTGCGGCGCGGCGGCGCGGTGATCGGCGGCCGCGATCACGCCGATGGCTGGGCCGCCGATTTGACCCCGGCAAAAGACGCGCAGCGCCGAGCGCAGCGTGTCGGCCATGTCGATCAGGACGAACGCCGCCCCGAGCGCGCTGTCGGAACTGTCCAGGTGGAGCTCGATGGGCCGGTCCCCGCGGGCGTCCAGCGCCAGGAGCGCTGCCGCCGCCTTCGCCGCCGCGTCATCGTCGAGCCGTCCGGTGACGAGCACGATGCGGCGCTCGAAGAGCTGCTCCCGCAGCCAGCCCCCGAGGCTCATGTCCCGAGCGTACAGCGCGCTCTTCCTGCGCGCGCTACTGCCGGGGCGGCGTGGGCGCGAACGGTAGCTTGGTGTAGCCTCGTTGCCCAAGTCATTGAGTTCACAGGCGAAGCCGTCGGCACGTTTGAGACTCGGCGCCACGCCCCCTAGAGGCAACGACTCCGAATGAAGCGAAGCATCGCCTGGCCGAGGGCGCGTTCGCGCCCCTGGAATCCGTGGCGCGCTCGCGGAATGACGATGCCGGCGAGTGAGCGGGCACGGGTCACGTTCCGCTCGAATGCCCTGATGAGCTCCGCCGGACGCCGGTCGAGGTACTCATCCCGACTGCCGACGATGGCCGCGACCGGCACGCGGACCCCTCGGAGCGCGGCCCAGCGAGCATGGGGCCGGTAGTATGGGAATACGTCTTCGGCCTCGCCCGGCCGATACAGGCTGAGGTAACGCCGGGCGCTCCAGAAGCCCCAGGCGCGCGGGACGAGCGCCTCCGGATCTCTACGCGCGATCCGCTCCGCGAGCGCGACCCGCCGTCGAAGTTCGCGGCCACGGATTCGCTTCATCTCTCCCGCGATGTCGGAGACGGGCCCGAGGAGGACCAGCCCAATCACGCGCCGATCGCGGGTGCGGGCCGCGTAGTGGAGCACCTTGTTGGCGCCGGTGGAGTGCCCGGCAAGGATGACACGGCCGTAGCCGCACTTGACGGCAAAGGCGATCATCGCTCGGATGTCCTCGACGCTCTGGCCGAACCGCTCGAAGGCCGCGCCGGCGAGGTGCTTGCCCCGGCCGGCGACGACATCGTGGCCGCGGTTGTTGAACTTGAAGTACGCGATGCCCGCGGCGTTGAGCCGTGTCGACAGCTCCCGGATCAGCGGCTGCCCGGAGGAGAACGCCGACCCGAGGCCGTGCACCCAGATGAGCGCCGTGCGCCGCCGGCGGCGCCTCGGTTCGGCGATGACGCCGTCGAGCCAGACGCCGTCGCGAGTGCGGAGGCGGACGAGCGAGACGGAAACGCCTGCCGGCCTTGTCATGCCCGGACGCCGGCCGGATTCGCGGAGGCGGTCAACCGGAAGTCCGTTTGGCTCTCGTCTTCAGCGCCTGGCCCGCGGTGGCGGCGCGGGCGACGCCGAAGGTTGGCCAGTCAGCGGGGAACTCTAATCCGCGCTGGCGAGAGCCGGCGGGTTCACGCGGTGCGGTTCTTGAAGTACGAGCTCTTGACGGCGATCTTGCCGCTCTGGAACGTGAAGATGTCGCAGCCGTTGACCTCGACCTTTTTGCCATCGGCCGTCGTGCCCGAGAAGATCCACTCCGACACGCCGCGGTTGCCCGCCACGAAGTGGTGCGCGTCACCGAATTTGGCATCCGGGAAGATCTTGAACACCCGGGCGAACGCCTCACCCACACGCTCGCGTCCCGTGTAGCGCGTGCCGCAGACTTCCGGGCCCGCGGTGCTCTCGAAGACGCAGTCGTCGGACATGAAGGTCATCAAGACGTCGACGTCGTGACGGTTCCAGCCGTCGCCAAAGAACGCTTCCAGGTCCTTGATCGTCACCATGGTCTCCTCGCCGCGTCAACCGAGATTTCCGACATGGACCGATTGACGCCCCAGCGACGGCGTCCGACGCGCGCGATGATCCTCCGCGAAAGGGCGCTGTGTCAATTCCCCATACATCCGTCAGCCCGTGCAGAGCGGCACCATGTGTTGTGTCGGCGCTGAGTCAACCCCCATACATCCATCACACTCTGCGGACCGGCACGATATATTGCGCCGGCAACATCGGGCCGCGACCCAAGAACTTCAGACGTCCCGCGTTCCGGCACGCCTCATCATCAGGACGGTTCAGCCTCTCGGGGAACGCAGTCCTCCACGAAGTAGTGGTCGGTCCAGGGGTCCATGCGGCGAATCGCAGCGCGCGCAGCCTGGCAGACCTCGCGCGTCGGGTAGACCAACTGCCCGTCTGGCTCGAAATGGCGCGCGTGGCCGCTCGAGCCCACCGTCGCGACCGAGAGGTAGAGCGCGAAAACCCAGACGACCATCAGTCGAGCACCTGACCGGAGGCCTCCATGACAGGACTCCAGAGCAACTCTGGTACCGGACTCGAACTCCCAGAACTATCAATAGCTTGGGAGGCTCTGAACAGGAGCGGCCTGCTCAGTCTCTGCCCTGGCAGATTATTCTCGAACCAGCCCCCCCGGCCATGGCGCCAGACGACTCGTCTGGATTAGTCCTCGAACTTGGCGCCTACGAGATGTCCGCCACTTCACCCTGCGCGCCGACGGTGAAGTTTGAAGTGATACGGAGGGTCTGACTGGTCGCCGAGGCGTTGGCCGGCAGTCTCTTGGCCGAGCCCTGACGGCGCGCCGCGGGGCGCGCCGTATACGAGTGCCGTATAATGGCGCGACCGTGTCCACTCCGCCGCCTCGACACCACCGGCCGCTGCTCGTCGCGGCGGTCGCGCTGCTCGCGCTGACTGCAACGCCCGTCCTGGCCCCGGCCCAGGCGAAATTCAAGGTCACCTACCAGGTCGAACGGACGGACTCCAATCGGGTGTACCTCGCGGGCCGGGTGTACAACGACGCCAGCGTGGACGCGGTTGACGTGTACGTGACGGCCGAAGCCCTGGACGCGTCGGGCAAGGTGTTGGCCCGCGGGGTCGCGTTCGTGGCCAGGTCCATCCCCGGGCGGAGCGACGCCGACTTCAGCGCCCGGGTACCCAACGTCGCCGGGACGACGGGCTTCAGGGTCAGCGTCTCGAACTTCCGCTTCGGGCTCGGGCGCAGCGAGTCGCCTTGAGGCCGGACGCCTGCGAGCGCGGAGGCTAGAGAAAGCGGCGGTTGGTGCGCTCGTCGGGCGGCTCGAGCCCGAGCGCCACGAGCTTACGATCGACGTAGCCCTTGTAGGCCTGCCGGATCTCGGCGTTGTCGACGCCCTTGAGCCCCCACTGGATGAACTTCGGGGCGTTGCGAGAGTCGGAGCGCCCGAACATGTCGAGCGCCGCCGGATACCATTTGAGGAGCAGGCGCCGGGCCAGCTCGCGCCCCCT
>QHSA01000066.1 GCA_003220315.1 Candidatus Rokuibacteriota bacterium | reverse complement strand
TCCGCGAGACCGACTTCGCCCGGCCGCTGGCCGAGTTCTCCGGGGGCTGGCGCATGCGCGCGGCGCTCGCGCGCCTGCTGCTCCTGCGCCCGTCGCTCCTGCTGCTCGACGAGCCGACCAACCACCTCGACATCGAGTCGCTCGAGTGGCTCGAGGGCTTCCTCGCCGATTACGACGGCACGGTCGTGCTCGTCTCGCACGACCGGTACTTCCTGAACCGTATGGTGACCTCGATCGCCGAGCTCGGCCCGTCGGGGGTCACCGTCTATCCGGGCGACTACGACGACTACCTCGTCGAGCGCGCGGCGCGCCGGGAGCTCCTCGAGGCGCAGGCGCGGAACCAGGCCAAGCGCATCGCGGAGATCGAGCGGTTCATCGAGCGGTTCCGTTACCAGGCGACCAAGGCCCGACAGGTGCAGAGCCGCATCAAGATGCTCGAGCGCATCGAGCGCGTGGAGGTCGGGCGCGAGTCGCGCGGGATCCGCTTCGCGTTCCCCGCGCCGCCGCGCACGGGCCGGCGTGTCGCGGCGCTTCGGGAGGCGCGCAAAGCGTACGGCGACAACGTCGTCTACGCGGGCGTCGCCTTCGAGGTCGAGCGCGGCGAGCGCGTGGCGCTCGTGGGGCCGAACGGCGCGGGTAAGTCGACACTCCTCCGCCTGCTGGCGGGGGTCCTGCCGTTGGACGGGGGAGAGCGCGCGCTCGGCGCCCACGTCGCCGTGCACTACTACGCCCAGCACCAGCTCGACGCGCTGACGCCCGCGCTCACGGTGCTCGAGGAGCTGGAGCGGGCCGCGCCGGAGCTCGGGCAGACGCGGCTCAGGACGATCCTCGGCGCCTTCCTCTTCTCGGGCGACGCGGTGGACAAGAAGATCGCCGTGCTCTCGGGCGGGGAGAAGGCGCGCGTGGCGCTCGCGAAGATGCTCGTCCGTCCGGCCGCGCTCCTGTGCATGGACGAGCCGACCAACCACCTCGACCTCGCGTCGCGCGAGGTGCTGGAGCAGGCGCTCGCGACGTTTCCGGGCACGATCGTCTTCATCTCGCACGACCGCTACTTCATCAACCGTCTGGCCACGACGATCGTCGAAATCGTTCGCGGTATCCTCACCCGTCACCTCGGCAACTACGACGACTACCTCGCCGCCAAGACACGCGCCGCGGCCGACGCGACGCCGGGCGAGGGGGTGGGGGGAGGCTCGTCCGCTCGGTACCCCACTCGCTCCGAGCCTCCCCCCACCCCCTCGCCGGTACGCGACGCCCGCTCGACGCGAGCATCCGGAGCGCAGCCAAAGCAGCGCAAGGTGGCGAGAGAGGTGCGCGCGCTGCGGCAGCGCCTGGAGGAGGTGGAGACGCAGATCCACGCGCTCGAGGCGCGGCTCAGGGAGATCGGCGCGGCGCTCGGCGATCCCGCGCTCTACACCGATGGCGAGCGGGCGCGGGCCGTCACGGCGGAACGGCGGCGCGCCGAGGAGCGGGTCGCGTGGCTCATGCACGAGTGGGAGGAGCTCTCGGCGGCGCTCGCGGCCCATGAGTGAGTTCTGGGTTCCGATCGACCCGGGCGCGCTCCGGCGCGAGCGCGCGAAGGCGCGTGAGCTCCGTGCGAGCCCGTGGTGGAAGCGTCGGCTCGCCGACGGCGTCTGCTACTACTGCCGCCGCCGGGTCGGGCCCCGCAATCTCACGATGGATCACGTCGTCCCGATGGGCCGCGGCGGGCGATCCACGCGGGGCAACGTCGTTCCCGCCTGCAAGGACTGCAACTCGAAAAAGCAGTCGATGGTGCCGGTCGAGTGGCAGGCGTATCTCCGCTCGCTCGGCGCCGTCTCCGACGACTGACAGGGCGCTGTCTGAATCATTGGACGTTGACGCGTTCCGGTGGGCGCGCGTTCAATGGCATCGCTCGCGAGCACTCGAGTGACGGCCGTGAACGTGGAGATCGTGAACTCGTATCCCGAGGAGGAACGCGAATGATCCGTCGCAGCGCGCTCGTCATCGTCCTGCTGATCGCCGCCGTGAGCGTCGTGTCGTGGCCCGCGGAGGCGGCGCCGCCCGGCCGTCCGGAGCCCGCGGACGCGGCCGAGACGACCGGCGGTACGATCAACATCAACACAGCGGACGTCAAGGAGCTGATGAGGCTCGAGGGCGTCGGCCGGAGGGTCGCCGAGAAGATCGTCGAGTACCGTGAGCACCACGGTCTGTTCCAGAAGCCCGAGGAGATCCGGAGAGTGGAGGGGATCGGCAGCGGTCTCTGGGAGCGGAATCGCGCCCGCATCGTCGTCAAGTAACGCTGGCCGCAGTTTTTCTTTGGCGCCGCAGGACCCCGGTGTAGGATGAGGGCAAATCGACCGGAACGTCACAGCGTTCCTTCAGCGTCCCCGCGGGCAATTCCGCCGGCGGCTGACGTGGTCGAGCCCCGGGCCGGGAGTCGGCATCCGGTTCTGGGTGGGTGGGAACCTGGGCCTGCGTGGCGCCCTTGCCGAGATAGGAGGTGATCCAGCCGATGTGTACCCCTACGGTGATCTGTGAGGTGGTTGCCTCCTAGGCAGGGTCCACGCTAGCTCGAGGTGGCGCGCCTGGGAGCCCCAGGCACCACCGGCCCCGACGGTCCCGCTCTCACCAGCGGGGCGGCGCGACGCGCAGTGAGGAAGTCACCACGCGCCGCAGCCTCCGTCGGGGCTTTTCATTTCCGGCAGCACGCCTCCCGACCGCGGCGCGCCCCGCGGATCAGCCGGCGACGAGCGGGTGGCCGAGATGGCGCTCGATCGCGCGCAGGCGGTCCTGCTCCTCGGGGGCGGCGAAGCTCGACGCGACGCCGCTCGCCTCGGCCCGTGCCGTCCGCCCGATCCGATGGATGTAGTCCTCGGGCGTCCCCGGCAGGTCGAAGTTCACGACGTGCGCGATCTCGGGCACGTCGATGCCCCGCGCGGCGATGTCCGTCGCGATGAGGACCCGATATCGGCCGCTTCGGAATCCGTTGAGCGCCTCGCGCCGCTCGGACATCGAGCGGTCCGCATGCAGGCGCGCTGCGCGGTGACCGGCGGCCGTGACCGCCCGTGCGACGCGATCGGCACGGTGCTTGGTCCGGGTGAAGATCAGCGTCCGACCGCGCTCGGCGCCGAGGAGCTTGAGCAGCAGCGGGGTCTTCCGCTGCGCGTCCGCCCGGTAGAGCACCTGCGTGACCCCGGCGACGGGCCGGGCCACCAGGCCGACCTCGATCCGTGCCGGCCGGACGAGATGGCGTCGGACGAGCCGCTCCACCTCGGGTGGCATCGTCGCAGAGAAGCAGAGTGTCTGGCGATCGAGGGGGGCGACCCGGAGGATGCGCTCGACCTGGGGCGCGAACCCCATATCGAGCATGCGGTCGGCCTCGTCGAGCACGACGACGCGGATCGCGCCCAGGCTCGCCGTGCCGCGCTCGAGGTGGTCGGCCAGCCGACCAGGGGTGGCGACGATGACGTCGGGGCGGTCGCGAAGGGCGGCGAGCTGAGGTCCCATGGACTCACCGCCGATCAGGACGATCGTCCTGACGCCGCGCGTGCGGCCGAACGTGTCGAAGGTCTCGGCGATCTGGAGCGCGAGCTCGCGCGTCGGCGCGAGCACGAGCGCGCGGGGGCCGGAGCCTGGACGCCCGAGCGCGCGTGCGCCGGCGCCGGTGAGCCGCTCGATCGTCGGGATCGCGAATGCTGCCGTCTTGCCGGTGCCCGTCTGGGCACAGCCGATGAGGTCGGATCCGTCGAGGATCGGAGGGATCGCGCGGGCCTGGATCGGCGTGGGCATGGAGTAGCCGGCGGCCGCGATCGCGTCGAGGCTGGCGGGCGTGAGCGGGAGGTCGGTGAATGAGCGGACCATAAGCATCTGAACCTTTCGGGTTGGTTGTGAGCGTTGAACGCCCGGGCCCGTCAGCGGGCCCGGGCGGGAGCGAGCGCTGGCTTACTGAACCTTCCTGACGTTGGCTGCCTGAAGACCCTTCGGGCCGCGGGTGACTTCGAACTCCACCTTGTCACCCTCGGCGAGGCTCTTGAAGCCCTGAGATTGGATGGCGCTGTAGTGGACGAAGACGTCCTCACCGCCCTCCTGCGTGATGAACCCGTAACCCTTTGCGTCGTTGAACCATTTGACCTGTCCTGTCGCCATACCTCGAACCTCTCCTTAAAGGGGGTCTTCAGGCCCCTGGGTGCTCCCGCCGAGGCGGCGGGGTTGCCTTCCGGAATTGGAAGGCAAACAAAAACGCCGCGCGAACTGGATCCGCGCGGCGTGTGTCTCGATCTCTCACGATCGTGTACTCAACTCCGTTTGTACCAGAACCGTGCCACAGCATCGCACGCCGCTCCGGCCAAGTCAATCGAATTCGACGGGCCGGGTGACAGGTCGCGAGCCGTTCTTGGTGCCGAGCCAGCCCGGGATCGCCACCGAGAACCGGCCCGCCGTCCCCCCGGCGACGACGACGTGGATCTCGTCCGGCGACGGAAACTTGGGGATCAGCTCGTCGAGGGCCGGGGGCGTCTTTCCGTACCTCAAGTTCGTGCCCTCGCCGTGGTCGTCGTCAGGCACCAGCGTGCGGTAGGGCACGCGCACGGTCTCGTGGAGGTGGCGCGCGAGACGCTCCCGGGTCCAGCCGTCGTCAGCGAACGTGCGCGCGTGCTCGGGCCCGACGATCAGCATCGTGTGCGAGTAGAGCGGGAAGTGCTTGCTGTTCCAGATGCCGACCATCGACCAGCCGAGCGAGCCCGCGAGCGCCTTCGCCGTGCGGCTCGCGTGGTCCGAGATGCCGTGCGGCGCCTCGCCGGCGAAGAGCGTCACCGCGCTCGTCTCGGGGGCGACGCCGCGGCTCACGTGGTACGGCGGCCAGGGGCTCGCTTCCTCGTTCTCCGCGATGCAGTAGGTGTAGCGCCCGGGATGGCCGAAGGTGGACATCGATGTCTCGCCCGGCCGGGCGCCGCCGACGTTGATCATGAGCAGCCGGAGCGCGCGCCCGATCGTGGCGTTCGCCCGGTAGCCGGGACCGAAGACGCCGAAGGCGCTGTTGAGGCCGATCCGGGAACGGATCGGGCCGTTCACGACGATCAGCGGCGCGGCGAAGTGCGTCGAGGCGGACATGCCGTGCAGGTTGAACGCCGGATCGCACGCGCCCTCGGCGGCGGCGATCACGACGGGGAGATACTCGGGTCGGCAGCCCGCCATCACCGCGTTGGTCGCGGCCTTCTCGACCGTGAGGCGCCCGTAATTCGGCGCCATCTCGCCGATGAGCTCGTCAGGGCCGCGGCGCGTCCCGGCGAGCATGCGTGCGACGCGCGAGCGCGTCGGGGGCACCACCGGCAGTCCGTCGGTCACACCCTTCTCGAACCAGATCTCGAACTCGTCGGTCGTCATCCGAGCGCGGGAAATGCTATCACGAGCTGCCCACGGCGCTGGCGTGGCTCGCCCCACACCATAAGGGCTCGGACGGCGATGTGGTGACTAGACCCAGTGACCATAGGACGACACGCCGGGTGGCATTGACGTCACAAAGGGGTGCCATCCTGGACGTCGGGACGGGATGCCCTCGGAGCCGCGTCCCCTACCCACTTGCCCTCCAGCCACGCCCAACTACGTGGTCGCGGCCCCCGTATGCCATCAGACGCCGGTGCGGGAACCCGCTGAAAACCCGGCGGTTTTCTTCGCGGCGGTGGTCCCTCGACTGGCACCGTGGTCGGTGAAAACGCTCTAAAGTCCTGGAAAGACGGACTTTTCGTTTCTCTCTGGCACGGACTGTGCTACTGTGTCGCCTGGTTTCAAGGACGAGGCGGGACGACCTAAAACGATGGAGCGGTGATGTTCTACAACCTGCTGGCCGGAATGTTCTCGAACGACCTCGCCATCGACCTCGGCACGGCGAACACGCTCGTCTACGTGCGCGGCGAGGGCATCGTCCTCAACGAGCCGTCGATCGTCGCGATCCACCAGGCGGACCACTCGGTGCTCGCCGTCGGTCACGAAGCCAAGGCGATGCTCGGGCGCACGCCGGGCAACATCGTCGCGATCCGGCCGCTGAAGGACGGCGTCATCGCCGACTTCGACGTGACCGAGAAGATGCTCCACTATTTCATCTCGAAGGTGCACCGGCGCCGGACCCTCGTGCGGCCGCGGATCGTCATCGGCGTGCCGTCGGGGATCACCCAGGTCGAGAAGCGCGCCGTCCGCGACTCCGCGATGCAGGCGGGCGCGCGCGAGGTGTACCTGATCGAGGAGCCGATGGCGGCGGCGATCGGCGCGGGCCTGCCGATCCAGGAGCCGGGCGGGAACATGATCGTGGACATCGGCGGCGGCACGACCGAGGTCGCGGTGATCTCGCTCTCCGGCATCGTCTACTCGAAGTCGGTGCGCATCGCCGGCGACGAGATGGACGAGGCGATCGTCCAGTACATCCGCAAGCACTACAACCTCCTGGTCGGCGAGCGGCGGGCCGAGGAGATCAAGGTCAAGCTCGGCTCCGCCTACCCGATGGGCGGGGATCGGAGGACGATGGAGGTCAAGGGGCGCGATCTCATCGACGGCATCCCGAAGACCATCGTCATCACCGACGAGGAGATCCGCGAAGCGCTCCGCGAGCCCGTCATGACGATCGTCGAGACGGTGCGGACCTGTCTCGAGCGGACGCCGCCGGAGCTCGCGGCCGACATCGTCGACAAGGGCATCGTCATCACCGGCGGTGGCGCGCTGCTCCTCGGTCTCGATCATCTGTTGCGCCAGGAAACGAACCTCCCGGTGACCCAAGGAGAGGATCCGCTGTCGTGCGTCGCGCTGGGCACGGGGAAAGTGCTCGACGAGCTCGATCTGCTGAAGAAGGTGGCGATCCCCGCCTAGCGCGTCGTCGCGTTCGGTAGTCGGAGGGTTGGGGTGAAGATTCGGAAGTTCGCGCTGCTCGCCGCGATTGTCGGCGTCTGCCTGTTGCTCCTCACGCTCCAGACCCGCGGCTACGGCGCCACCGCCCGTGACCTCCTGGCCCTGGTGACCACGCCGATCCAGGCCAGCGTCTCCCGGGCGCACCGCGCGGCCTTCGGCGCGTGGGACACCTACCGCGACTGGAAGAACGTTCGCGCCGAAAACCACCGCCTGCGCGACGAGAACCAGCAGCTGCGCGTCGAGGCACTCCGCGTGGGCGAGACCGAGGACGAGAACCGCCGCCTGCGCCACTTGCTGGCGCTCCAGCAGCGGCTGCCGCTCACGACGCTGTCCGGAGAGATCATCGCGCGCGACTGGGGCGGCTGGATCCGCTCGCTCACCGTGAACCGTGGGCGTGGCGACCACGTGCCCCGCCTCACGGCCGTGATCTCGCCGGACGGGCTGATCGGGCGGATCGTGGACGTGCGGTCCGGCGTCTCCATCGTCCAGGTCCTCACCGACCCGGCCTCGACGGTCGGCGCCCATGTGGTGCGCACGCGCACGCCGGGCATCGTCGAGGGCGACGCGCGGGGCACGCTCCGCTTCAAATACATGGCGCGCGACGGCGCCGGGATCCAGATCGGCGACGCCCTCGTCACGTCGGGCCAGGGCGGGCTGTTCCCGCGCGGCATCCCGATCGGACGCGTCCGCGCGGTCGACGAGCGCGGGCCCGCGCTCTTCTATTACGCCGCGCTCGATCCGGCGGTGGACTTCGCGCGGGTCGACGAGGTGCTGCTGGTGACCGGTGATACGCGGCACGACCTCGCCGCGCACTTCCCCACGGGCGGCTGATGCGTGCGCTGCTCGCGCTCACCGTGTTCGGCGGGGGCGTCGCCCATGCGACGCTCGCCCCGGCGCTCGGCATCCACGGCGTGACCCCCGACCTTCCCCTCATCGTGGTCGTGCTCCTGGCGCTCCGTCAGGGCCCCGAGTTTGGGTGCGTGGCGGGCTTCGCCGCGGGGCTCCTCCAGGACGCGACGGGGGGCGGACTGATCGGGGTGCAGGCGCTCACGAAGGCCGTCATCGGCTTCGCCATGGGGGCCGCGGGGAGCCGGCTCGCGGTGACCCAGCCGCTCGTCCAGGTGCCCGGGCTCGTGCTCCTCACGGTGGCCGAGGGCCTCGCCCGGTTCGCGCTGCTGAAGATCTTCCACTTCCCGGCGACCTTCGGCGACGTGATGCTCTACGTCGTCCTCCCGCAGGCGCTCTACAACGGCTTCCTGGGCGCCGCGCTCGTGGTGGCCCTCACATGCGTCGAGTCCCTGCGCGCCCGCGCGGCCTGAGCCTCTCCTCGTGAGCCGCGTCTTCGGCCGCCGCCGCATGCCCGGGCGCCGCGACGCCGTGCAGCAGCGCATCCTGGCGATGGCGGTCGCGGTCACGGTGGCGTTTGTCGTCATCATCGGGCAGCTCTGGTATCTCCAGGTGCTGGAGGGCGGACGCTTCCTCGACGCCTCGGACCGGAACCGGATCCGGATCCGCCCGATCGCGGCGCCGCGCGGCGTCCTGTTCGACCGCAACGGCGCGCCGCTCGTCGACAACCGCCCGGCGTTCACGCTCTCCTTGATCCCCCGTGAGCTGCCGCGCGACACGGAGAGCCGCGACGCGGTGCTGGGCCGCGTGGCCTCGCTCCTGCGCATCCCCTACCGGGAGCTCCAGGACGCGGTCGCCCGCGTGCAGACCGACTCGTTCCTGCCCGTTCGCGTGCGTCGCGGCCTCACGCTGCAGGACGTCGCGAAGGTGGAGGAGTGGAAGCTCGAGCTCCCGGGCGTGATCACCGAGGTCGAGCCGCAACGCGTGTACCCGACCGGCCGCTTCGCCGCGCACCTGCTCGGGTACGTCCGCGAGGCGAGCGACGACCAGCTCAAACAGGGCCGGTACCGGCGCGGCGAGATGGTCGGCCAGAGCGGCCTCGAGCGGCTGCTCGACGAGTACCTGCGCGGCCAGGACGGCGGCGAGCGTATCGAGGTCGACGCGATGGGCCGCCCCGTGCGCCTGATCCAGCAGAGCGAGCCGCGCTCGGGCGCGCAGGTGATCACCACCGTGGACCGTCGCATTCAGGAGGCCGCGGAAGGGGCGATGGAAGGGCACACGGGCGCGGTCGTCGTGATGGATCCACGCAACGGCGATCTCCTGGCGATGGTCTCGACGCCCGCCTTCGACGTCGACCGCTTCACGGAGTCGATCGATCGGAGCGCGTGGCTGCGCGTGGTCCAGGACCCGCACTTCCCGCTCATGAACCGGGCGGTCCAGGGCCAGTACGCGCCGGCCTCCATCTTCAAGATCCTCGTCGCGGCGGCCGGCCTGCAGGAGGGCTCGCTCACGCCGGGCGAGTCGACCCACTGTACCGGCGAGTTCCAACTGGGCCCGCAGACGTTCAGGGACTGGAAGGAGGGCGGCCACGGCACGGTCGACCTGAAGCGCGCGATCGTGCAGTCGTGCAACATCTTCTTCTACCACGCGGGCCTGAAGATCGGCGGCACGACCATCGTGCGCTACGCGCGCGCCTTCGGCTTCGGCGCATCGACCGGGATCGAGCTCCAGGGCGAGAAGTTCGGCCTGGTGCCGCGGCCCGCGCGCCGCACCTGGCCCCTGGGCGAGACGGTCAACCTCTCGATCGGCCAGGGCGCCGTGCTGGTCACGCCGACGCAGGTCGCGCGCTTCATGGCCGCGGTGGCGAACGGTGGCGTGCTCTGGCGCCCACGGATCGTGCAGCGGATCGAGCGGCCCGAGAGCGGCGTGCTGTACAGCGACGCCGGTCAGGTCAACGGCCACGTGGAGCTCTCCCCGGTCGTGTGGGAGTTCCTGCGCCGGAGCCTGTTGGCGGCGGTGAACGACGGCACCGGCGCCGCGGCTCGCATTCCCGGGCTCGACATCGCGGGCAAGACCGGCACCGCGCAGCTCATCGGGAAGTCGAAGGCGGCGCTCGGCCAGGACACCGCGTGGTTCGCCGCGTTCGCGCCCGTGAAGGACCCCGAGGTCGTCGTGGTCGTGCTCGCCGAACGCGGCGGCCGGGGCGGCGAGGTCGCCGCGCCGATCGCGCGGAAGATCCTGAACGCGATCTTCTTCGAGAAGGTCGCGGCGATCGAGGTTCGCGGCTGATGCTGCACGTCGACCGCCGCCTGTTCCAGAACGTCGACTGGGTGCTGCTCACGGCCGCCTGCGCGCTCGTCCTCATGAGCGTGATGACGCTCGCGACCCTCAGCGTGGGGCGCGCCGCCGGCGTGATCGCGGTGCGCCAGGCCGCGTGGTTCGGCGTCGGCCTGCTCGCGCTCCTCACGGTTGCGAGCCTCGACTATCGGCGGCTCGTGCGTGCCGCGCCCGCCCTGTACCTCCTGGGGCTCGTCGGGCTGGCGCTGGTCTACGCCTTTGGGCGCGCGGTGTCGGGCGCGCGGCGATGGATCGTGCTCGGCCCGCTGTCCGTCCAGCCGTCGGAGCTTTTCAAGGTCGCCTTCGTCCTCATGACGGTGTGGGTGATCACCTCCCGCTGGGCGCAGCCCGCGGGCCGGGCCACGCTCGCGATGACGCTGCCGATTGCCGCGGTGCCCTTCGTGCTCATCATCAAGCAGCCGGACCTGGGCACCGCGCTGCTGCTCTTCCCCGTGCTGATGGTCCTCCTGATCGGTGCCGGCCTCCGGCTCCGGCTCCTGGGCGGCGCCCTCGCCGCCGGGTTCGCGGCGCTGCCCCTGGCGTGGCTCGTGCTGAAGGACTACCAGCGCGAACGCATCCTGGTGTTCCTGGACCCGTTCCGCGATCCCCTCGGGAGCGCGTACAACGTGATCCAGGCGAAGATCGCGATTGGCTCGGGTCAGCTCCTGGGCAAGGGCGTGGCCGGCGCGACGCAGAGCCGGCTCGCGTTCCTCCCGGAGCGTCATACGGATTTCGTCTTCGCCGTGTTCGCCGAGACGTGGGGGTTCGTCGGATGTCTCGCGCTGCTCACGTGTTACCTCCTGCTCCTCCTCCGCGGATTCGACATCGCGGCCTCGTCGCGCGAGCCGGTCGGACGGCTCGTGGCGCTCGGCCTGACGTCGCTCCTGGCGGTGCAGGTGATGATCAACGTGGGCATGGTGACCGGGCTCCTGCCCGTCGTCGGGATCCCGCTGCCGCTCATGAGCTACGGCGGCTCCTCGATGCTCGCCTCCCTGGTGGCGATCGGGCTCCTCCTCTCGGTCCGGATGCGGCAGTTCCAATGAGACGCGACGCGCGCGCGCTCCCGGCGCCGTTCGGCGCGTCAGCGAGGTGCTGCCGTGGGCAAACGGATCGTCGTCAACGCCGGCCTGACCGAAACGCGCGTCGGGGTTCAGGAGGGTAATCTCCTCACCGAGCTCTACCTCGAGCGCCACCGGCACCGCTCGATCGTCGGGAGCGTGTACAAGGGCGTCGTGACGAACGTGCTGCCCGGCATGCAGGCGGCGTTCGTCGACATCGGACTCCACAAGGACGCGTTCCTCTACGCCGGCGACTACACCACCAACCTGGGCGACTACGCGCGTGCCATGCTCGCGGGCGGCGACGAGGAGGGCGACGCGGACGTGGACGTCGAGGAGCTTGAGGCACGGCGGGAGGCGGCGGCGCCCCCGATCGAGGACATGCTGCGGAAGGGCCAGGCGGTCCTCGTGCAGGTGTCCAAGGAACCGCTCGGCACGAAGGGCGCGCGCATCACCGCCTTCATCTCCCTGCCCGGCCGCTACCTGGTGTACATGCCCCAGGCCCGCCATATCGGCGTCTCGCGCCGGATCCGCGACGAGCGCGAGCGGGACCGGCTCCGTGCGGCGCTCCGCGCCATCCCGCTTCCGCCGGGCGGGTTCATCCTGCGAACGAACGCGGAAGGCAAGGGCGAGGCCGAGTTCGCGAACGACATCGAGTTCCTGAGCCGCCTCTGGGCGCAGATCCAGGCGCGCTTCGAGTCGGCCGCGGCGCCCGCGGCGCTCCATGAGGAGGGGGACCTGACCTTCCGTGTCGTGCGCGACCTCCTCTCACCGGACGTGGACGAGTTCGTCGTGGACGCGAAGGAGGTCTACGACAAATGCCTCGGCTACGTCGAGACGCTAGTGCCGGCGCTCGCCGAGCGGGTGCGGCTCCACGAGGACCGCCAGCCCGTGTTCGAGGCGTTCGGCATCGAGAAAGACATCGAGAAGGCCCTCCGGCGACGCGTCTGGCTCAAGTCGGGCGGCTACATCGTCATCGACCACACCGAGGCGCTCGTGTCGATCGACGTGAACACGGGCAAGTACGTCGGCAAGCGCGACTTCGAGCAGACCGTCCTCAAGATCAATCTGGAGGCCGTGGGCGAGGTCGTGCGCCAGATCCGGTTGCGCGATCTGGGCGGGATCATCATCATCGACTTCATCGACATGGAGCGCGAGGAGCACCGCGAGCAGGTCTTCAAGGCGCTCAAGCGCGCCCTCGCGGAGGACAAGGCGCGCACCAACGTGCTGCAGATCTCCGAGCTCGGGCTGGTCGAGATGACGCGCAAGCGTGTGCGCCAGGATCTCCGCGCGCTCCTCTCGATGCAGTGCCCCACCTGCCGGGGCAGCGGCGTCATCAAGGCCGAGGCGACGCTGGCCGAGGAGATCTTTCGCGCGGTCCGCGCGAAGGCCGCGGCCCCCGACGCGCCGCCGGGGCGCGAGGTCGTCGTGCGTGTGCATCCCGACGTCGCGCGCTACCTCGAGGGCGACGGAGCCCAGGCGGTCGAGCGACTCGGCGCGATCATCGACCGCAAGGTCACGGTCCAGGCGGTCCCGAACCAGCCCGACCGCGAGGCGTACGAGGTCCGGGTGCGCACGGGCGGCGTCGACGCCGTTCAGTGACGCGCCAGCGGACGGCGCGCACGCCTCCCTCGCGGATCAACCAGGGGAAGATCCTCGCCAACCTCCGCCTCGCGGCGCGGAAGGGCGACCGCACCGCGCTCTCGCTCGCGCTCGACCAGATGCGCACCCTCGCCCACTCACCGCGCTACTGGGAGCGGTACCTGATGCTGCTCTCGAACCCCCTCGCGCGGCTCATCGATCTCCTCGCGATCAAGCAGGGCGACCGCATCGCCCACCAGAAAGGGTGGAAGCTCCCCAGGCCCGCGCCCGCCGACGCGGCGAGGAAGAGGGCGACGAAGGGAAAGAAGGGCGTCGTCGGGTCTCGGCGCACGCCCGTCTCGACCACGGAACAACCGTCGCTCTTCGACCTGTGAGCCGGTGACCACCGCGCCCGCCCCCGTCACCGCTCTGGACCCGCCCCGTCGAGTTGACGCCCCGGTCGCGGGGAGGGATACTACCCCCAGGGGGTATAGGCGTGATCAACGAGGAGACGAAGGCCAAGGTCCTGGGACGGCTCCGCCGGATCGAGGGGCAGGTGCAGGGGCTCCAGCGGATGGTCGACAACGAGGCGTACTGCGTCGACATCCTGATGCAGGTCGCCGCCGTCCAGGGCGCGCTCGAGCAGGTCGAAAAGCTCCTGCTGGGCCGCCACATCGAGTCGTGCGTGGCCGACGCCATGCGCTCTGGCTCGAGGAGCGAGCGGCAGCAGAAGATCGGCGAGCTCCTCGACGTCTTCGCCCGATTCAGGGGGAAGTGATGGAGCGGATCACCGCGCCCGTCCGCGGGATGCACTGCGCGGCGTGCGTCGGCAAGGTCGAGCGCGCGCTCACCGCCATGGCGGGCGTGGAGTCAGCCTCGGTGAACCTCGCGACGGAACAGGCGACCGTCGCCTTCGATCCCGCGCGAACGGATCTGGTGCGCCTCCGCGAGGCGGTCGCCGCCGCCGGCTACGAACTGGCCGAGCCGCGCCCAGAGCCCGTGCCGGGCGAGGCGGTCGACGGTGAGCGCGCCGCGCGCGAGGCCGCCCTGCGCCGGGAGAAAGTGAGGTTCGTCGTCGGCGCCGTCCTGTCGGCGCCGGTGCTCCTGGGCGGCATGCCACACGTCGTTCCCTGGGTGCCGGCCCTGCTCCAGAACCCGTGGCTCCAGCTCGTCCTCACGACGCCCGTGCAGGTCTGGGTCGGATGGCAATTCCATCGGGGCTTCGTCCACGACCTCCGCTATCGCACGGCCAGCATGGCGACGCTCGTGTCGATTGGCACGAACGCGGCCTATCTCGGAAGCGTCGCCGTGACGCTCTGGCCCCACGCCTTCGTGTCGCATGGCGCGATGACGTACTACGACGTGAGCGCGGTGGTGATCACGCTGGTCGTCCTCGGCCGGTGGCTCGAGGCGCGCGCCCGTAGCCGCACCTCCGAGGCCATTCGGAAGTTGATGACGCTGGCGCCGCGCACCGCGCGGGTCATTCGCGACGGCGTGGAGGCCGACGTCCCCACCGCGGCGGTGCGCGTCGGCGACTTCGTTCGCATCCGGCCGGGCGAGCGCGTGCCGGTGGACGGGGTGGTCACCGAAGGCGCGTCCACGGTGGACGAGTCCATGCTGACGGGCGAGAGCCTCCCCGTCGAGAAGGCGCCGGAGGCGAAGGTCTTCGCCGGCACCGTCAACCGAACGGGGACCTTCGTCTTTCGCGCCGCGCGGGTCGGCAGCGAGACGACCCTGGCACGGATCATCAAGCTCGTGGCCGAGGCTCAGGGCTCCCGCGCGCCCATCCAGCGTCTGGCGGACCGGGTCGCGGCGGTCTTCGTGCCGATCGTGCTGGTGATCGCGGCGCTCACGTTCGTCGCGTGGTGGCTCGTCGGCCCCGAGCCTGCCGGCCTCGTGGCCCTCACCAACGCGGTCGCCGTCCTCGTGATCGCGTGCCCCTGTGCGATGGGGCTCGCGACGCCGACCGCGATCATGGTCGGCACGGGTCGCGGCGCCGAGTTCGGAGTGCTCATCAAGAGCGCGGCGGCACTCGAGCTGCTCCATCGGGTCGACACGGTCGTGTTCGATAAGACCGGGACGCTCACCGTCGGCCGTCCCGTCGTCACCGACGTCGTCCCGGTCGGAGCGGCGAGCGAGGACGAGATCCTGGCGCTCGCCGCCGCGGTGGAGCAGGCCTCCGAGCATCCGCTGGGCGAGGCGATCGTCGCGCGCGCCAAGGAGCGCGGGCTCGCGCTGCCGCCGATCCCCGAGTTCACGACGGTGCCGGGACGGGGGATCGACGCGATGGCCACGGACGGTCGCGTGCTCCTCGGCAACCGAACGCTGATGGACGCGCGCGGGATCGACGTGAGGCTCCTCGCCGGGCGGGTCCGGGAGCTCGCCGCCGAGGGCAAGACGGCCGTCTACCTCGCCTTCGCTGGTCGGCTCCTCGGCGTGATCGCCGCCGCCGACGTGCCGAAGCCCGACGCGACGCGCGCCGTCGCGGCCCTCAAGCGCCTCGGCGTGAGCGTCGCGATGCTCACGGGCGACCACCGCCTGACGGCCGAGGCGATCGCGCGCCAGGCGCGCCTGGACCGCGTGCTCGCCGAGGTGCTTCCCGAGGACAAGGCGCGCGAGATCAGGGCCCTCCAGGCGGAGGGGCGCCGCGTCGCGATGGTCGGCGACGGGATCAACGACGCTCCCGCGCTCGCCCAGGCCGAGGTCGGCATCGCCATGGGCTCGGGCACGGACGTCGCGATCGACGCCGCCGACGTGACGCTCATGCGCGGCGATCTCGTCGGAGTCGTCGCGGCGATCGAGCTCTCGCGGCGGACGATCCGCGTGATTCGAGAAAACCTCGTCTGGGCGTTCGGGTACAACACGATCCTGATCCCCGTCGCGGCCGGCGCGCTCTATCCTCTCTGGGGCGTCCAGCTCTCGCCGATCCTGGCGGGCGCCGCGATGGCGTTCTCGTCCGTGTCGGTCGTCACGAACAGTCTCAGGCTCAAGCGCTGGAGGCCACACGATGGCGGTTGATCCGGTCTGCACGATGAACGTGGAGCCCGCGAAGGCGGCGGCGTCCGACACGAACCCCGAGAAGTACCTCGCCGCCACGTGAACGAGCCTCCGCTGCTGCGCGGCCGCGCCCGCTACGAGCGCGTCATGGAGGGGTGGGTCGACAACACGCACGTGGACGCGTTCACCCACACCGTGAGCCTCTCGGACGACGACCGCGCCGTGGAGGTCGCGGTGGTTGCGCTCCCGTCGCCGACCTACGAGATCCGACACGCGCGCTGCCGTGCGCTCGCCGGCGGGGTCGCGCCCACCGTGGTCGAGGGCGTCTCGAGGCTCACCGGCACGCCGATGGTGGGCGGTCTCACAGGGCGCGTGGCCGTGGCGACCGGCGCGGGCGAGGGCGCTGCGCTCGTGCTGGACGCGGTCATCGAGATCGCGCGACTCGCGCGGCAGGTGGCGAAGTTCCCGCGGGCGCGCGCCGCGCGCGCGGCGGGCGGCGACGCCTGGGAGTGCTGGCAGCTCGACACGACCGGCTGGGTCGACCTGCCAAACTCGTGCTTCACGTACAGCGACGCGGGCCGGGCCCTCTTCGAAACCGGCACGGTGGCGACGTCCATGCAGCCCGAGCTCTACAGCCCCCGCCCGGGCCAGCGCCGCGTCTTCGAGCGCCGGAAGGTCGCGCGGCTCGAGCGCGTCGACGACCGGCTGCGGCTGTTCCACTCGATGCACGACAACGTCCACGGCTTCGAGGTCACCTACGAGATCGACCTCGCGAGCGGCACGATCGTCAGCGCCGAGCACCTGACGCCGCGACTGCCGTACATGGGGATCTGCACCGAGCCGCAGCGCAAGATCTCGGCGATGCTGGGCGAGACGGTCGACGGGGCCCTGCGCACGCGCGTCCAGGCGCACCTCGGGGGGCCGGCCGGCTGCGCCCAGCTCTATGACCTGACCGCCGACCTCCTGAAGCTCTTGTCATAGGAACCTCGGAGGGGGGCGCTCGAGCCTCGAGCCGCGATCTTTTGACGCGACACGCGCCTAGCCGAGGCGGGACGCGCCGGGTGCGCGGGGCGCCGCGAGGTAGGTGTCGAGGCAGAGCTCCGGCGTGAAGGTTTCGAGCCCGACGCTCTCGGGCGCGCGCCCGGCGAACGCGGCACGCGGCGCCAGCCCCACGAGCTCGCTCCGGCT
Source organism: Candidatus Rokuibacteriota bacterium (assembly GCA_003220315.1). GTDB lineage: Bacteria > Methylomirabilota > Methylomirabilia > Rokubacteriales > CSP1-6 > 20CM-2-70-11. Next base: position 18,736 of record QHSA01000066.1, on the reverse strand, counting down.
CACCCGGGCGTGGCGCCGGCGCGCCTCGTCCACGACGCGATCGAAGGCGAGAGGGATCGAGGTGCGGCGGTAGTCGAGGAGGTTCATCGCGACTTGCGCGATCCCGCGGCTCGCCAAGCGCACGCCCATCGCCTGGACCGCCGGGAGCCCGCCCGACGACTCGCGGACCGCGTGCGCGATCTCGCGCGCGATCGTCAGGTCGTCCGTCGCCAGCCACACGTTGAAGGCCACGAGCAGGCCGCGCGCGCCGACGAGCACGGCTCCCGAGCGCGCGTCGAACCGCGCCGGCCCGTCGTCGGGCGCGCCGTCTGGCGAGGCCAGGCGCGCGGGCAGCCCTTCATACTCGCCCCGGCGGAGTCGCCGCGGCGTCTCCCGTCCCGGGCGCGTGGCGGCCTGGCCGTAGTAGTAGACCGGCAGGGAGTGGCGCTCGCCGATCGCCCGCCCCACGCGCCGGGCGAGGGCGACCGTCTGCTCCAGCGTGACGCCGACGAGCGGCGTGAACGGGAGCACGTCGAGGGCGCCGACGCGCGGATGGACTCCGCGGTGGTGGCGCATGTCCACGAGCGTGACGACCCGCGCGGCCAGGGCGAGCGCGGCGCCTTCGACCGCGTCGGGCGTGCCCAGAAAGGTGATGACCGAGCGATGGTGGTCCGGGTCGGCGTGGACGTTCGCGAGCGTGACGCCGGGGACGGCGCGAATGGCCGAGGCCAGCGCGTCGATGCGGGCACGGTCGCGGCCCTCGCTCACGTTCGGTACGCACTCGACCACGGCCGCGGGCCCTCCCGCGGCGGCAGCGCCCGGCATGCGGTGTATACTACTCGGCGGCATGCAGTTCCTGCCAATCGGCAAGCTTGGTGCCGAGACGCTGCAGGCGATCTTCGACAAGCACCCGCTCCGGGATCCCCGCGTCGTCGTCGGTCCGAAGGTCGGTGAGGACGCGGCGGTCATCGACATGGGCGACCGCTATCTCGTGGCCACCACCGACCCGATCACGTTCGCCACCGACGAGATCGGCTGGTACGCGCTCCAGGTCAACGCCAATGACATCGCCGTACGCGGCGCGCGTCCGCGTTGGTTCCTCGCGACGCTCCTGCTTCCACCCGGCGCGACCACCGAGGCCGCGGTCGCGTCGCTCTTCGACCAGCTCCACGCGGCGTGCGATGAGCTCGACGTGGCGCTCGTCGGTGGCCACACGGAGATCACGCACGGCCTCGACCGCCCGATCGTCGTCGGCGCGATGCTCGGCGAGGTCGCGAAGGACCGGCTCGTGACGACGGGCGGCGCGCGCGTCGGCGACGCGGTGGTGCTCACCAAGGGCGTGCCGCTCGAGGGCGCGGCGATCATCGCGCGCGAGAAGGAGGCCGAGCTCCGCGCGCGCGGCGTGCCGCCGGCGACCATCCGGAAGGCCAGGAACTTCCTCAGGGCGCCCGGGCTCAGCGTGCTCCCCGAGGTCGAGATCGCGTGCGAGCTCGCCCCGGTCCACGCCATGCACGACCCGACGGAGGGCGGGGTGGCGACGGCGCTCGTCGAGCTGGCCGACGCCGCGCGCGTCGGGCTCCGGATCGACCGGGACCGGATCATCGTGCTGCCCGAGGGCCGGACGCTCTGCGAGGCGTTCGGTCTCGATCCGCTCGGCACGATCGCGTCGGGGGCGCTCCTCATGACGCTCGCCCCCGGCGACGCGTCCATCGTCATCCACGCGCTCGCGCGCGAGGGCATCGACTGTCACTTCATCGGCCAGGTCGTGGAGCGCGGCGAGGGCCTCACGCTGGTGAGCGGCAGCCGGCGCGAACCGCTGACCGCCTTCGCCCAGGACGAGATCTCGAAGCTCTTCAGGGGAGCCTGAGGTCATGCCGCAAATCGGCTATTCGCATCGGCCTGTCGCGCTCGGCACGCGAGGGATGGTGGCCGCCGCGCACCCGCTCGCGACGCTCGCGGGCATCGAGACGCTGAAATCGGGTGGGACGGCGGCCGACGCGGCCGTCGCCGTCAACGGCGTGCTCGCGGTGACCCAGCCCAACAGCTGTGGCCTCGGCGGCGACCTCTTCTGCCTCTACTACGAGGCCGCGACGGGCCGTGTGCACTTCCTGAACGGCGGCGGCCGCTCCGGCGCGCGCGCGAGCCTCGGCGAGCTCGCCCGCCGCGGGCTCGACCGCCTGCCGGTGATCGGCCCGCCCACGGTCAGCGTGCCGGGCTGCGTCCGCGCGTGGGCGATGCTCCTCGAGCGCTTCGGCACACGACCGCTCGGGGATCTGCTGCGGCCGGCGATCAGCGCCGCCGACGGGTTCCCGATCTCGTCGCTCGTGAGTCAGGCGATTCACGAGTACGCGTCGGTGACGCCGGATCCAGAGTGGCACCGGGTCTTCGCCCCGGGCGGCCGCGCGCCAGCGCTCGGCGAGCGGTTCGCCCAGCCCGACCTCGCCCGCACGCTCCGCGACCTCGCCGCGGACGGGCCCGGCCTCTTCTACACGGGGCGTGTCGGCCAGGCGATCGCGCGCCGGCTCGAGCCCGAGGGCTTCCTCACGGTGGAGGACCTCGCCACGCACACCGGCGAATGGGGTGAGCCGATCGCGACGACCTATCGCGGCGTCCGCGTCTTCCAGACGCCGCCGCCGACCCAGGGGCTCGCAGCGCTGCTCGCGCTGAATCTGATCGAGGGCTTCCCGCTCGCGACGCTCAAGGTCCACTCGGTCGAGCACCTTCACCTGCTCCTCGAGATGGTGAAGCTCGCCTACGCCGACCGGGACCGGTGGATCGGCGACCCGGCCCACGCGCGCCTGCCGGTGGAGGCGCTGCTCTCGAAGGCGTACGCGGCGCGTCGGCGCGCGCAGTTCGACCCGGAGAAGGCGCAGTCGTTCGCGTTCGGCGACCCCGAGGGGGACACGACGGGGTTCGTCGTCGCCGACCCGGCCGGCAACGTGATCAGCGTGATCCAGAGCCTCTTCAACGCCTTCGGCTCCGGCGTCGTCGTGGCGGGCACGGGCGTCGTCCTACAAAATCGTGGCCGGCACTTCAGCCTCGACCCGGCGCATCCCGCCGCGCTGGCGCCCCGGAAGCGCCCCTTCCACACGCTCATCGCCTCCATCGTCACGCGGGACGACGAGCCCCTGCTGGCGTTGGCGACGATGGGCGGCAACGGTCAGGCGATGTTCCACGCGCAGGTCGTCACCAACGTCCTCGATTACGGCATGGACATCCAGGAAGCGATCGAGCGGCCGCGCTTCCTGATCGGCGCGTTCCTGCCCGACGAGCCGGCGGACACGACCCACATCGAGGCGCGCGTGCCGGGCCGCGTCGTGGCCGCGCTGGAAGGGCGGGGCCACCGCGTGAAGACGGCGCCGGAGTTCTTCACGCGGGTCGGCCACGCCCACGGGATCGTCCGGCGTGACGGCACGCTCATGGGCGGCGCCGATCCACGCGGCGACGGCGCGGCGCTGGGGTTCTAGTGCGAAGCAGCCGCCCTCCGAGCGCCGGCTTTGCCGGCGCAACCGATCCTGGGGGGAGGTTTCGGAAGGGGGGCGAAGCCCCCCTCCGAGCCAACTAGCCGTGCGCGGCGCCGCCGCGGGCCTGCTTGTACTGGCGCTCGCCGCCTGCCCGGCGGGGGCGGCCGAGTGGGGCCTGATCACGCCGGGCACGACGACGACCGAGGCGGTGCGCGCGCGGTACGGGCAACCGACGAAGACCACGCCGAAGAAGGTCGACGCCTACGACACGCTGCAGTGGGTCTACGAGGGCGCCCAGGCGCCCGTGGGCACGTACAGGATGACCGTGGAGTTCGGGCTCCTCACCGCGGACGGCTACAAGAAGGACGTCGTCCGCGACTTCCGGCTCGACACGAAGCCCGGCTCGTTCAACAAGAAGCTCGTCCTCGACGGCTGGGGCGACCCGTCCAAGGTCGGCAATGATGGCGATTTCGAGATCTTCCTCTACGAGGACGGGCTGCTCGTCTACTTCGACAAGCAAGGCTGGGACGTCCAGGCGATGGTCTTCACGGTGCCTCAGCCGACGGCGGCGAGGCTCCAGCCGGCTCCGGAGGCACCCGACCCGCCGGCTCCGAAGGCGCCTCAGCCGTGAAGGACGAAGATCTGCGCGAGGTCGACCTCCGGGTGTAGCTCCACGTAGCCGCGGGGCCCCCGCCACTCGAACCAACGGTCGCTCAGGAGCTCGTGCATCCGGTAGGGCTGGTCTGGGGCGATGCCGAGCTCGCCGATCGGCAGCTCCACGACGGAGGCCTGCGGCGCGAACGGGTCCAGGCTGGCCGCGACGAAGACGACGTTGTCTCGCTCCGGGGTCGTCTTGCCGTAGAAGAGGACCCTCGCGTTGTCGGCGTGGTAGAAGCGCAGATTCGTGTAGAGGTGGAGGGCACGGTTCTCGCGGCGGATCCGGTTGACGCGGGAGACGAAGTCCACGAGGTTGCCGGGGGCGTTCCAGTCGCGCCGCTTCAACTCGTACTTCTCCGAGTCGAGATACTCCTCCGATCCGGTCGCCGCGGGTGTGTTCTCGCAGAGCTCGTATCCCGAGTAGAGGCCGTAGAGCGAGGAGAGCGTCGCCGCCAGCACGAGGCGCAGCTTGAACATGGGCCGGCCGCCCTCCTGGAGCGTCGCGTGGAGGATGTCGGGGGTGTTGGGCCAGAGGTGGCCACGAAAGTAGTCGGCCACCGGCGACGTCGTGATTTCGGCGAGATAGTCGGTCAGCTCCCCTTTCTCGTTGCGCCACGTGAAATAGGTGTAGGACTGCGTGAATCCCGCCTTGGCGAGCGCCTTCATGACCTTGGGCCGCGTGAACGCCTCGGAGAGAAAGATGACGTCCGGGTGGGCGCCCTGGACCTCGCCGATCAGCCAAGCCCAGAACTTCACCGGCTTGGTGTGGGGATTGTCGACGCGGAACGCGCGGACGCCGTGGGCGATCCAGAACTCGAGGATCCGCCGCATCTCCTGCCAGAGCGGGACCGGGTCCGGGCAGAGGAAGTTGAGCGGGTAGACGTCCTGGTACTTCTTGGGCGGGTTCTCGGCGTACTTGATCGTGCCGTCGGGACGGTGGAAGAACCACTCCGGGTGCTCGGCGACCCACGGGTGGTCGGGCGAGCACTGGATTGCGAAGTCGAGCGCCACCTCGAGGCCGAGGCTGCGCGCGCGCTCGACGAACCGGTCGAAGTCGTCGAGGGTGCCGAGCTCCGGGTGGACCGCCGTGTGGCCGCCCTCCGCGCTGCCGATCGCCCAGGGGCTTCCAGGGTCGCCGGGCCGCGCCGTGAGCGCGTTGTTCTTGCCCTTGCGGTTCGTACGCCCGATCGGGTGGATGGGCGGCAGGTAGACGACGTCGAAGCCCATCGCCGCCGCGCGCTCGAGTTGCGCCTCGGCGTCCTTGAAGGTCCCGCTCGAGCGCGGGAAGAACTCGTACCACGCGGCGAAGCGCGCGCGCTCGCGGTCGGCGATCACCTCGAACTCCCGCTCGCACCAGGTCGCGTCGGTGTGGTCGAGGTGACGCTCCATGAGCCGCACCAGCGGCTCCTCGCTGGCGAAGACGACCGCCGTGTCGGGACCGGGTGCCCGTTCGATCTGCCGCGCGGCCGCGGTGAGGAGCCGGGCGTCCTCACCCCCGGCGCGCGCGGCCGCCGCGCGGATCAGCGCCAGCCCCTCCTCGAGCTCGCTCGTGAGGTCCTGCCCCGCCGCGTGGCGCTTGGCGAGGTCGGCGAGCCAGGAGCGGTACGGATCGGCGAGCGCCTCGATGGTGAAGACCCACCGCCCGACGCTGTCGAGCGGGAGCGTGCCTGCCCAGCGGTCATTGTCGATGTGGCGCATCGGAGCGTCTCGCCACGTGCGCTCGGCGGCCCGCCGGTACTTCAGAGAGGCGACGAGCACCTCGTGGCCTTCCTTGAAGATGTCGGCCGTCACCTCGAGGACGGCGCCCACCTCGCGCTTCACGGGATACCGGCCGCCATCGACCGTGGGGGCGACGGCTTCGATCACGACGGTGCGGCGCGGATGAACGATCGCGCCCACGCCGGGTGCCCTCACGCGGGGAGCTCGAAACCGAGCGCCGCGGCGAGCGGCTCGAGCACGGCGCGCGCCTCGGGGTGAGCGCCCCAGAGCTCGAAGAACTGGTTCTGTGTGGCCCAGTGGCCGTACGGCAGCGCGAGCGAACGCGCGCCCCGGATCAGGGCCATCGCCGCGGCGACGCGCTCGGCCGTGGGGGCCGCTGCCACCCCTTCGAGCGCGCGCTGGACCGCGCGACGCATCGCGAAGCGCACGGGCCCGAGGTCGAGCTCGACGCCGAGCGTCTTCGCCTCCGCCGCAATCCCGAAGACGCGCTCGGGGATGGCGTCGAGGACGTCGAGGCGCTCGAGCTCGTCGCGCGCCTGCCGCTCGAGCACGTGCCGCGCGACCAGCCGGAGCGCCTCCGGGATCGGCACGTCGACCTGGCGGAGGTCGTGGACAAGCTTTCGGTTCTCCTCCCAGATGCGACGGTACGTTTCCTCGTGCCGGTCGAGCACCGCGTGGATGAGGCTCGTGAGCACGCGCCGGCGCTCGTCGAGGAACAGGTGGGCGAGCGTGAAGGGCTCGCCCGGGAAGTGCTCGTCCATGCCGCGGACGACGTCCGCGACGCTGCCCTGCGCCCAGCGCCGCAGGAGGTCCGCACGCAGCGCGTCGTAGGTCGTCACGTCCTCCCACGCCCGGATCCCGCACGAGAAGTCGTGACGCCCGTAGTGGGCGAGGGCGTACATCATCTCGCGCGTTTCGCCCGTCGCCAGGGCGCTCACGCGGACGCGGGCGATGCGGAGTGCGGTGTCGTCGGAGGCCTCGCGCGACTCGTCGAGACGCGCGACCCGGTAGGCATAGATCCGCGCCTCGCTCGGGTGTTCGTCGAACAGCCCGGTGATCGCGTAGTGGGCGATGACGCGACGGAGGTCCACCGCGGTCGGGCGGATGAGCCGACGGTAGACTTCACCGCCGTCGCGGATCGTGGGGATGTTGCTCGGCGCCGCCTCGAGGCGGCGGACGAACTCCGGCTCGAGCCGGCCGCCGCCGAGGTCGCCGAGATACTGGAGCGCGATGGACGCGTAGCGGAGGATCTGCACGGGCTCGAGCGCCGAGATCTCGTCGAAGAACCAGCCGCACGAGGTGTACATGAGCAGGCGGTGGCGCGCGAGCTCGAGGAGCCGCCGGGTCTCGATGCGGGCGGCCGCGTCGAGCGGCGTGCGCTGGTGCGCCGCGAAGAACGCGTCGAGGCGTGCCGGGCTCGGGTCGAGGAGCACGTCGATGTAGGCGTCGCGCGCGGCCCACGGGTCCTTGAGATGCGCGCCGGCGCGCGCCTCGAACAAGGGGTCGATCGCGTCGCGCAGCCAGTCCAACGCCTCCCGGAGGGGCGCGCGCCACCCCTGCCGCCAGTCGCTCCGGGTCCGGCAGCCGCAGTCGGACCGCCAGCGCTCGACGCCGTGGGCGCAGCTCCACGAGGTGCGCTCGTGGATCTCCACCTCGTCGGTGGGCGGGTGCGCGGCGAGGAAGGCGCCGTAGTTGGTGAGCGCGACCGACCCTTCCGCCTCGATCTGGCGGACCGCCGCGGCGAGGGCCATCTCACCGAAGCGGCGGTGGTGGCCGTACGACTCGCCGTCGGTCGCGCAGTGGACGAGCTGCGGCCGGTCGGGCGTGTCGGCGAACGCCGCGTAGAGCCACGCGACGAGATGCTCACTCCGCTCGAGGAGGTTTTCGAAGGCGATCCCCCGCGCGATCGGCGCGTGGTAGAAGAAGAGCGCGAGCTCGAGCCCGCGGGGGCCGCGCCAGCGGTAGGCGCGGCTCGGGTCCACGCGGTCGTTGACCTCGTCCCACGCCTCGGCACCGAGCGGCCGGACGCGCCACGCCTGGTGTGGCGCCAGGATCGTGAACCGGAGGCCGGCCTCGGCGAGCACCTCGAGGGTCTCGTTGTCGACGGCCGTCTCCGCGAGCCAGCAGCCCTCGGGCTCGCGGCCGAACCGGGCGCGGAAGTCCTCGACGCCCCACCGGACTTGCGTCACCTTGTCGCGCCGGAGCGCCAACGGCATGATCATGTGGTTGTACACCTGCGCGATCGCGTTGCCGTGACCGCCGCGCGCGCTCGCGCTCGCGCGGTCCGCGGCGACGATCTTGGCGTAGACGTCGGGACGATGGCGCTGGAGCCACGCCAGCAGCGTCGGACCCGCGTTGAACGAGATCTTCTCGAAGTTGTTGACGATGTCCAGGACGCGGTTCTGCTCGTCCACGCGCCGCGCCGCGGTGTTCGGCGCGTAGCACTCGGCGGTCACCCGCTCGTTCCAGTCGTGGAACGGCGCCGCCCCATCCTGCACCTCGACGGACTCGAGCCAGGGGTTCTCGCGGGGCGGCTGGTAGAAGTGGCCGTGGATGACGATCGCGCGGGTCAAAATTCCTCGAGACCCCTCAGGAACTCGCGACGCCCGCCGCGCGGCACCACCACGAGCCCGGTGCGGTCGACGAAGAACCGCCGCCGGTCCTGCGCAGAATCGATGCCGATCTCGGTGTCCGCGGGGATGATGTTGAAGCGGTCGATGATCGCGCGCCGGAGCCGGGCGCCCTTGCCGACCGTCGTGTGGTCCATGACGATGGAGTCCTCGATGGCGGCGCCCTCGTTCACCCACACGCTCCGGCCGAGGATCGAGTTGCGGATCGTGGCGCGCTTGACGAGCGACGCTTCGCCGATCTGGGCGTTGTCGACGTCCCCGCCGATGAACCGCGCGGCCGGACCGGGATGGTGCTCGCTCCGAATCGGCCAGGCGCGGTTGTCGAGATCGAAGCGCGGCGACTCGCCGAGGAGGTCCATGTGGGCCTCCCAGTAGGCCTCGATCGTGCCGACGTCGCGCCAGTAGGCGGGCTCCTCGTACGGCTTCACCCCCGGCACCTCGTTCGTCTGGAAGTCGTAGGCGTAGACGCGCCCGCCGGGCACCAGCTCCGGGATGATCGAGCGGCCGAAGTCGTGGTCGGTCGAGCGCCGTGCGTCGGCCAGGAGCGCGGCGATGAGCGCCTGGCGCGAAAAGAGATAGTTGCCCATCGAGACGAGGGCGCAGCCCGTCTGGTCGGGCGTGGGCGCCGGCGTCGAGGGCTTCTCGGCGAACTCGACGACGCACCCCCGCCGATCCACGCGCAACACGCCGAACGCGGACGCGTCCTCGACGGGGACCGGTCGCGCGGCGATCGTGACGTCGGCGCCGGCCGCCTGGTGGAAGGCGAGCATCTGAGTCACGTCCATCCGGTAGATGTGGTCCGAGCCGAAGATCGCGATGACGTCGGCGTTGAAGTCGTCGATCAGGTTGAGGTTCTGGAGCACGGCGTCGGCGGTCCCCCGGTACCAGCCCGACCCGAAGCGCATCTGCGGCGGGACGACCGTGACGAAGAAGTCGGGCAGCTGTCCGCTCGTGCGCCACGCGACCCGCAGGTGCTCGATGAGCGACTGCGACTTGTACTGGACGAGCACGTAGATCGACGGGAGCTCGGAGTTCATGAAGTTCGACAGCACGAAATCGACGAGCCGGAACCGCCCACCGAACGGCACCGCCGACTTGGACCGCTCGCGGGTGAGCGGCTGGAGCCGCTCGCCCTTGCCGCCGGCCATGATCAGCGCGAGGACCCGGGCCCGCCGCGGCATCGCGCTCAGCCCTGCCCGGGCGGGCCCATGCCCCACGCCGGCTCGAGGTCGGGGAAGCAGAAGTCCTCGCGCTCGAGGCGGCGCAGCGAGTTCGCGTCGTCTGGGGAGAGGGGCTCGCCCGAGGCGAGCCCGCGCGCCATCTCCGAGAGGCGCTTGAACTCCGCGTAGTGCTCGGCCACGCGGCGCTCGGCGTAGTCGCGCGCGGTGCCGGTCGTGATCAGGAACTGCCAGTCGGACGCCTGCAGCAGCAGGAGCTCCCGCGTGGCCTGGGTGAGCGCGCGGGCGAGGTCGCCCTTCGCCGCGCGCGTGGCGGCGAGGTGCGCCGCCCATTCGGCCTCGGCGCTGTACACGCGGTCCCACGTCCACTCGGTGTCGCGATTGAGCCAGACTCGGTGGTCCCCGCCCTCGCCCCAGCTGCCTTCGGGCAAGGCGAGCGTCGCCCGCGGCTCCACGGCGGCCAGCGCTTCACCGAGCGTCGCCGGCGTCACGCCGCCGCCTCGCGCCATCTCACGGGTGACCTGCTCGAGCCAGAGCGGGCCCTCGAACCACCAGTGGCCGAAGAGCTCCGCGTCGTAGGGCGAGCAGACGACGGCCGGCCCGTCGGCGCGGGCCGCGGCCAGCGTGGACGTCACGAGCTCGACGAAATGGCGGGCCTGGAGGCCGACTTTCTGCACGGCGAGCGCAGGGTCGTACGCGATCTTGCGGCCGAGGTCGCCGGAGTTGTCCGTGATGCGCCAGAAGCGCAGCCCGCCGGGGAAGTGCTTCTTGTGGAACTCGAGGTACGCGTAGTCCCCCGGATAGCCGTGCGCGCGGCTCCAGACCTGGAGCGTGGTCTTCGGGTCGCGGAAGAACGCGACCGCCGTCCCGCTGCCGCCGCGCGACGCGACCCGATACGACGCGTAGGGCGAGCGCGCCTCGGTCCCAGGCACCGACGTGGCGGGCTCGTCGCGTCTCGCCTTGAACGGCATGAAGTCGCGGTAGAGAAAGACGGGATCGCCGGCCGAGACGAGGTGCGCGTCCGCCACGAAGTACTCGAGCCCGTGCCTGGCGAGCAATTCCTCGATGCCGGGTCTGACCCTCCGGACGCGGCCACTGTCGCGCCCGGTCGGCGGGGTCCACTCGTAGCGCGGCCGATACGCGCACTCTGGGAGCCAGATGCCGCGGGGCGCCTGGCCGAAGTGGCGGCGGTGCGTTTCGACGGCGGTGCGGAGCTGGAGGTGGATCGACTCGTCGCGGCCGAGGAGCGGGAGGTAGCCGTGGGTCGCGGCGCAGGTGATCATCTCGACGTGGCCGCCGCGCTGGAGCTCGGCGAAGGTGCCGGGGATGTCGCCGCCGATCCGGCGGTGCATCTCCCACATGCGCTCGTAGAACTCTTCCCAGAAGGACGCGAGCCGCACGATCTCCTTGTTGCCGGCGCCCTCGAAGTGCGCGCGCGATTCCACGCAGGCGCGCCGGACGTTCTCGTAGTAAAAAGAGAGCTCCTTCTGGAACTCCGGCGAGGCGAGCTGCTCGGTGAGGATCGGGGAGAGGTTGATCGTCCACTTGGGCGAGATGCCGTCGGCGACCAGGCGGTGGGCGGTCTCGAGCAGGGGGAGGTAGCACTCGAACGCGGCCTCGCAGAGCCAGTCGCTGCCGTGAGGCCACCGGCCGTGATTCAGCACCATCGGGAGGTGGGTGTGCAAGACCAGCGCGAAGGCCGAGCCCATAGGTTGGTTCATTGGAGCGTATGAACGTGCTGGGCGCAAGCGTTCGTGAAGATACGGTCACCTTCGCCGTCTGGGCGCCCCGGTGCCGGTCGGTGGAAGTGGCGATGGAGGGCCGGCGCCCCCAGCCGATGACCCGGGGCGCGGACGACGTCTTTACCCTGACCATGGCCAACGTGGCGCCGGGCACGCGGTACAGGTACCGGCTGGACGGCGAGCGGTACCGTCCCGATCCGACCGCGCGCTGGCAGCCGGAGGGCGTGCACGGTCCTTCGGCCGTGGTGGACTCGCGGCGTTTCCTGTGGACCGACGAGGACTTCCGAGGCCACGCACCGGGCGACCTGGTCATCTACGAGCTGCACGTGGGCACGTTCACGGCGGCCGGGACCTTCGAGGCGATCATCCAGCATCTTCCCGCGCTTGTCGACCTGGGCGTCACCGCCGTCCAGCTCATGCCCGTCGCCGAGTTTCCGGGCTCGCGTAACTGGGGCTACGACGGCGTCCACCTCTACGCGCCCCAGTCCACCTACGGGGGCCCGCGCGGACTGCGCCGTCTGGTGGACGCGTGCCACGCGGCCGGGCTCTCGGTCCTCCTCGACGTCGTCTACAATCACCTCGGGCCCGAGGGGAACCACCTTGCGGAGTACGGGCCGTACTTCAGCGACCGGTACAAGACGCCGTGGGGTCCCGCCGTGAACTTCGACGGCGAGGGGAGTCATGGAGTCAGACGTCATGTCGTAGAGAATGGGCGCGCATGGGTGAGCGAGTTCCACATCGACGGCTTCCGCCTCGACGCCATCCACGCGATTCACGACGCGAGCCCGGTGCACCTCCTGACCGAGTTCGCCGAGGCCGTCCACGAGGAGGGGGCGCGGGGGCGGCGGCGCGTCCACGTGATCGCCGAGTCCCACGACAACGACCGTCGTCTCGTGCTCGCGCCCGCCGAGGGTGGCCTCGGACTGGACGCGATCTGGTCAGACGACTTCCACCACGCGCTTCACCACCAACTCACCGGCGAGACCGCGGGCTACTACGCGGACTTCACGGGCGATCACCACCTGCCCCGCGCCATCGCCGAGGGCTTCGCGTTCCAGGGCGAGCCCTCGCAGTACTGGGGACGGCCGCGCGGGACGGTGAGCCGCGACCTGTCTCCCGACCGCTTCGTGATCTTCGTCCAGAACCATGACCAGGTCGGCAATCGGGCCCAGGCCGCGCGCCTCAGCACGCTGGTGCCGTTTGCGGCGGTGAAGCTCGCGGCCGGGCTGCTCTTCGCCGCTCCCGCCGTCCCGCTCCTCTTCATGGGCGAGGAGTACGGTGAGACGGCGCCGTTCCATTTCTTCACGTCGTTCATCGACCGGGAGCTTGCCGAGCGCGTGCGGCGTGGACGCCTCGAAGAGTTCAGCCGGTTCGGGTGGCAGGGGACGATCGCCGACCCGAACGCGCCGGCGACGTTCGTCGCCTCGCGGCTCAACCACGCGCTCGGCGGGGCCCCGCGCCACCGCGCCTTGCGCGAGTACTACCGGCGTTGGCTCACGCTGCGCCGTACCCACGCGGCGCTCGGCGCGCGCGACAAGGATCTCACGCGCGTCGCGCTCGACGACGCCGTGCTCACGCTGACCCGCGCCACGCCGGCTGGCGACGAGGTCCGCCTGATCGCAAACCTCGGCGCAGCGTGGCGCGCCTGGTCGCTGCCCGACACGGCGTGGCGCCTGGTGCTCGACAGCGACGCCGCGGTCTTCGGCGGCGCGGGCGCCGCGACGCCGCTCGCTGCGTACCAGCTCCTGCTGTACGAGCGGCTCACGTGACGGCGTCGCGAGGCGTGTCGCCGGCCCGCGCTCGACCCCCCCACGACCTCCTCGATCAGATCCTGGCGCTCGATCCAGGCCGGCGCGGGATCGCGACGTTCTTCCGGCCCGGCGCCGCGCTCGCCGCGGGGCGCGCGCTCATCCGCGCGCGGCGGGTGCTGATCGTGACGGGCTTCGCCGTGAACCGCGACACGCCCGAGACGGACGGACCGCCGGGCGCCGCGGTGCTCGGGCGCGCGCTCCGGAGCCTCGGCGCCCGGGTGCGCTACGTGACGGACCGCGTGAGCGCGCCCATCGTGGGCGCCGCGCTCGCCGCGCTCGGAGAGCCTCCGGAGATCCTCGTCGGCCCCGACGAGGAGGACGCGGCGCGCGCGCTGCTCGCCAAGGAGCGCCCGACGCACCTCGTCGCGATCGAGCGTCCGGGCCGGAATCGCGCCGGCGATTACTTGAGCATGCGCGGCGAGTCGGTCGCGGCGTGGAACGCCCCGCTCGACGGCATGTTCCTTTGTAGCGGGGGTCGCGGGGCCGGCTCCCACCGTCGGCGGCCTGAGAGAGGTGCGCGGTGGCTCCGTCCATGCACCATCGGCATCGGCGACGGCGGCAACGAGATCGGCATGGGCGTCGCGCGCGCGGGGCTTCGGCGGCTCGGGCCGCTCCACGCGCGGATCGCGTCGGTCGTGGGCGTCGATCACCTCGTCGTGGCCGGCGTGTCGAATTGGGGCGGCTACGGGGTCGTCGCGGCGCTCTCGCGTCTCGCCGGGCGGGACCTCCTCCACACGCCGAAGCTGGAGCGGCACCTGGTGGAGGCGTGCGTCGCCGCCGGGGCCTCCGACGGCGTCACCCGGCGGCGCGAGCCCACGGTGGACGGGTTGCCGATCGAGGCCCACGCGGCCGTCGTCGAGCTGCTCCGGTGGGCCGCGCGTTCGGGTATCATACCGGCATGAAAATCCACGACGAGTACCGCGCCAAGCATCCGAAGTCGGCGGCGCTCTGGGAGCGGGCCCGCGCGGCGATTCCGGGCGGGATCACGCACGACATCCGCCACCTGACGCCGTTCCCGATCTACGTCGACCGCGCCCAGGGTCCCCGCAAGTGGGACGTCGACGGCCACGAGTACGTGGATTACTGGATGGGCCACGGCGCGCTCTTCCTCGGCCACTGCCACCCGGCGGTCGTCCGGGCGGTGCAGGAGCAGATGGCGCGGGGCACCCACGTGGGCGCCTGCCACGAGCTCGAGGTGCGGTGGGCCGAGCTCGTGAACAGGCTCGTGCCCTGCGCCGAGCTCGTACGCTTCACCATGTCGGGCACCGAGGCCACGCACCTCGCCATGCGCATCGCGCGCGCGTACACCGGACGGTCCCGGATCGTGAAGCTCGCGGGCCACTTCCACGGCTGGCACGATGGCGCCGTCGCCGCCGTGAATCCGCCGTACGACGTGCCCATGTCGGCGGGCGTCCCGGGCGCCACGCTCGATCAGATCGTGATCTGCCCGCCCAATGACATCAAGGCCGTCGAGCAGGCACTCGCCCGCGGCGACGTCGCCGCGGTCATCCTCGAGCCCGCTGGCGGCCAGGCGGGGACCACGCCGACGATCCCGGGCTACCTCCAGGAGCTTCGGGCGTTGACGACGCGCCAGGGAGTCGTGCTCATCTTCGACGAGGTGATCACGGGCTTCCGCTACGCGCCCGGCGGCGCCCAGGCCTACTTCGGCGTGACGCCCGACCTCACCACGCTTGCGAAGATCGTCGCCGGCGGGCTTCCGGGCGGCGCGCTCTGCGGCAAGCGCGAGCTCATGGGCATGCTCGCCTTCCGCGGCGATCCCGACTGGGACCGGAGCCAGCGCGTGGCCCACGCCGGGACCTTCAACGCGAACCCGCTCTGCGCCGCGGCGGCCATCGCGACGCTCGAGCTCTGCGCGGACGCCTCGCTCCAGGCGCGCGCGAACAAGCTGGGCGACGAGCTCCGGCGCGCGCTCGCCGACGTCATGAAGCGCGTCGGCGCGCCCGGTACCTGCTACGGCGAGGCCTCGATCTACCACGTGTCGTTCGAGGGGAAGCCCGGCCTCGCCGGCCCGGACCGGCCGCGCAAGGGGAGCCTCTATCACCTGCTCCGTTGTGCCTTGCTGAACAACGGCGTCGACTGCTCGGCGAACCACGGCTGGATCTCGGCCGTCCACACCGAGGAGGCCCTCGAGCGGACGCTTCAGGGCTACGAGAAGGCGTTCCGGGCGATGGTCGCCGACGGCGCCTTCGGGGGCGCATGACGCGGCACCGCGTCGCGCGCGCGGTCCTCGCCGTGGGTGCGCTCGCGCTCGGCGCCTGCACCTATTACCCCAGCATCACGGACGTCGGCGGCATCCGCATCCAGCCGGCGAACGGGCGGGTCATCCGGGACGGGGACCAGGCCGTGTTCTACGCCGACCTCAACAACACGGGGAAGTTCGGTGACGTGCTCACGCGGGTCGAGACGCCGGTCGCCGGGCGCGCGGAGCTCGTCGGGCCGTCGGGCTCGCCGCTCGGGCGGCTCGAGGTGCCGGGTGGCGTGCTCGTCCGGTTCGAGCCGGACGGCCGGCGCGTCGTGCTCTCGGCGCTCACGCGCGCGCTCGAGCCGGGCGAGGTCGTCATCGTCACGCTCGTTTTCGAGAAGAGCGGGGCGATCGGCGTCGTCGCGGCCGTCGAATAGACAGTCCCGCGCCCCTTTGTTATCCTGTCGCGTCTGGTGGGCAGGTAGCTCAGTTGGTAGAGCACAGGACTGAAAATCCTGGTGTCGGCGGTTCAATCCCGTCCCTGCCCACCATTCCAGTCACTTACGCGCCCTCGCGCACTGGACGAAAAATCCTGGTGTTACCGGCTCGCTGCCAACCAGGTTTTCAGCCGTTTAGCGAACGCCCTCTCCACGCTGTAACTGAATTGTCACCGGAATTGTCACTGAACGCGGCATTTCGAGGCCGCTGACCCAGAGGACGGCTCGACCGCGGCTACGTCGACCGCTCCGACTACGCCGTCCAGTCGCTGTAGCCGCGCCCAGTCCGCCGTAGCTACCGCCTCTTCGTCGTACTCGAACACGTCCTGACGTGGGAATCCGACTGGTACTACCTTTTGCCCTAGAGAAAGCTTCTGATACCCCGACTCGTCAGTTACGTACACCGCGTCCTCATCGAAGTCCCAGAGGCGCCTCACGTGATACTGTCTTTTAATATCTCGTACTATAACGTTCTTTCCTCTTTGATTTGGCCTGGTAATCTTCATTAGTCGTTAGGCATCGCAAACAGAGGCTAGACGCTTAGCGGTGAGCGGTATGCGAATCAGGTGGTAGTCCTGCGGCGAAAGTGGTGGCTCGGGTTTCGCCCCGAGGTTTCGCAATGATGATTGCCCCTCGATGGTTGAACTGGACCTGTAGCGCCCCGCCCGGCGGAGCCAATACCACGGGTGCAGGATGAGCGAGGTATTCCAATTCTGGATAGCGCTGGCCCTGAAGGTAAAAGACTCTTGCAAGGATGAGGCTCACAACGCTCGCGACAGCTCCGATAATGCCTACCGGCGGGTTGCCGAAGAATCGGCGAAGCCCCGTGTACTGCCCGACGCTCACGAGACTCACCATAGCGCCTTTCCATTTACCTCGCCTGCGCCGCCTTGCGAGCGGGGCTAAACGTCCAGATCGCCGATGGCCTGGATTGGTTCATCAATGTGCGCCCTGAGCACCTTCTCGACGGCGTCCAGCGTTGATGGTTCGTCGCATTCGAGACGGCCGACAACTTCTCGCCCCCGGTGCTCGATAACGAGTGACAGGCGCTTGGCTATCCTCCTCACGCCCTTGAGCACGCCATCACCGGGGCGCACTAAGGTAGCGCCAGCATCCGCCAGCACTTGCGGCGGCCATACAGAAACGACAGCCTCTCGATGCTTTCGCTTTAGGTCGCGAATCTTCACTTCGACAGATCCTTCTCTTCCTCGAACAGCTCACCGGAATGGGCCCGGGAGAAGGACCAGTAGGCTGCGAAATTCTCTTGCCGCTCGCGGGAAGTGCTTGGAGTGAAGATCGAACGATACGCCGGCTGCGATCTGATGGGAGACATTGAAATTCTCAGGCTTTGCCCGGGGAAGATCGGCTCGTCCTCTTCACAGAGGACCTCGGCCAGCAGCGACGGCTCCACCTCGCCGGGCGGACGCGGGGCGCGCTCTTCGAGTCGACCGCCTCCGGCCAAGCGCCGGTTTCTCCCGACTTCGTCGTTGGCATCCCCATCCGCCGCAGCCACCGGAAATGCGACGCTAGACCCGCCCGGAATGACCTGTGCTCTGTGTACTTGATCCCGAACTCTCGACAGGTCTCTTCCACGAGTTTTGAGATCGCGGGATAATTGACGTGGCAGAGCCGGGGGAAGAGGTGGTGCTCGATTTGGAAATTCAAGCCGCCGATGAGCCAAGCGACAACTCGGCTCCGCCGGGCGAAGTCCACGGTGGTCTCCGCCTGATGGATGGCCCACGCGTGCTCGACGCGCCCAGTATCCTCCCGGGGCAGCGGAAACTCCGCCTCTTCCACGCAATGTGCGACCTGAAACACCACACTCAGGGCCATACCCGCCACCAACCCGGCTACCCCGTAGTAGAGCAGGACGACCCCGATGGAGTGGAACAGCAGCGGGATCCCGAAGGCCATGGTGAAGAAGATCGCTTTGCCGGCGATGAAGATCACCAGCTCCCGGCCCTTCGGGCCCGGGAACGGCTGGTTGCTGATGCGACCGCTGATGAGCTTTCGGAAATCATCAAGAAGTTGCCACTTGATGGCCAGCAATCCGTAAAGCGGCCAGAGGTAGAGGTGCTGCCACCGGTGATACGGGAGACGCCTTTGATGCGGAGTCAGCCGGGCGAGGAGACCGAGATCGATGTCGGTGTCATGGCCTGTGATATTGACATAGGTGTGATGCAGGACGACGTGCTTCCACCGCCACAGGTGGGAGCTCCCGCCGATCAATTCCAGCGTCATCGCCATGAGTTTGTCGACCCAGGGGTGGTTGGAATAGGCCTGATGGCCGCCGTCGTGCTGGATATTGAAGCCAATCCCGGCCGCCAAGAGGCCGAGCAGCACTGCCAGCAGGAGGCCCTGCCACCAAGTCTGGTCCACGAAGACCAGCAGCGTATACGACACCGCGAAACCGGCGAGGAGGATGGCCGTCTTCAAGTACATCTGCCAGCAGTCGCGTGGCCGGCGGCCGGTGGTTCGGAAATACTCCTCGACCCGGCGCCGCAGCTCGAGCTGGAAGGCGTTGCCGTTCGCAAATTTTAGCTGCTGCCGTGGCTGGGTGATCAGCACGGACATTCTCGTGACCCTTCAGCGTCCGCGCCTGCGCCGCCGTCTCGCGGTCGTTCGGCCGCGCGAGCTCCGTGTCTCATGCCTCAATCGCTCCAAGATAACGCCCCGGCACTGCTCGCTGCAGAACCGCTGGGCCTCGGCCTTGAGTCTCTTCCCGGCCTCGTGCAACGCTCCGGAAAGCAGCCTTGTTCGCGCTCTAGCTTTCTGAAGGGCATCGTGAACATCCTATCCTCCTGGCCGATCATCCGGGCCAAAATACCAAGACGAGAGCTCGAGATTTGGAACGTC
>QHSA01000225.1 GCA_003220315.1 Candidatus Rokuibacteriota bacterium | reverse complement strand
CGCCATATTGTGCTTGCCGACGAGGTCGTAGAGGTTCGTGCTCATGCTGAACCGCCCCGCGTTGATCTCCGTGACGCAGGGCACGCCGCGCGCGTCCTCGCGCACGTCGAAGCAGAAGACTCCCGACGCGCGTCGGTCAACGGCGCGGACGGCCGCGTCGCAGACGTCGGCCACGCGTGGATCCGACACGATCTTGGCGAGCGCGGCGACCGAGGCCCCCCCCGGCTGGCCGCCGAACGGGGCGACGCGCTCGAACGTCTTCGTCAGCACGCGCGCGCCGTCGTGCCAGAGGCTCTGGCAGCTGAAGTCCCGCCCCGGCAGGTACTCCGACAGGGTAAACGCGGTCGCGCGGACTCCGCGCACGCGCTTCCAATGATCGATCCAGGCGCGCGCCTGGGCCGGAGTCGTCACCGCGAGCGCCCCCAGCGCTCCCTGACCGAACCGGATGCGGCACCAGACCGGCCGCGCCGGTCCGAGTCGCGCGAAGAGCGCGCCGATCGCGCGGGGGCTCGTGACGCGGTAGGTGCGCGGGGCCGGGACGCCGCGGGCGCGCAGCCGTGCCGTCAGCGCGTACTTGTCCTGGCACAGCTCGATCACCGACGTCCGCGGCAGGAACACGCGGCATCGGAGACAACGGCGCACGCGGGCGACGCGCCTGACATCGGCATCCGACGTCGGGATGAGCAGGTCGACCTTCTCCCGCCCGATGATCCGCCCGAGGGCCCGCGGGTAATCGCGGTGCGTCGCGGGCGGCACCAGGTATTTCGCGTCCGCCGCCGAGCTCTTGAGGGCGAACCGATCGTGGTGACAGCCCACGAGCGCCAGCGAGGCGTCGCCGGCTCTGAGGCTTCTGAGCAGGTTTTCGCTCGGGCCGGTTCCGGCCCCGGTGACGAGCACGCGCGTCGTCACGCGCGTCGCCCCGAGGGCACGATCCCGCGCTGGCGGAACGCCTTGCGGATGATCTCGCCGTACCGCCCCCCGGTCACCGCCCGGTCGGCGGCGAGCATGTTTGTGACGACGCCCGCATACGCGGGGCCCCGGCCCGGGAAGTCCCGGACGGACGTCCGGTCCCAGGTCCTCGCGAGAAGCCGTGCGAAGTCATCGCGCGCTTCGCAGAGCGCCTGCCTGAACGTCTCCTCGGCCCCGACGAAGTGCTCGGCGAAGGCCCGCCGGAGCCGGCGGAAGCGTCGGTGGACCGCGTCGCGCGCGAGCCCCGCCAGCGCCGTCGCGACGGCGCTCCGCGACCGCCGGGCGAGCGCGGCCGGGATCGCGCCGTGCCGGACGAGGTGGCGCTCGTAGATCTCGACGAACAGGTCGAAGGCGCCGCCGCTGAACGGCTTCGAGAAGCCGTGCTTGTCGTACGCGGCGTCGGCGCGCACGACCGAGGGCGACCACATCGTGGCGGCGTTGAACGCGGTCCGGATCTGCG
Source organism: Candidatus Rokuibacteriota bacterium (assembly GCA_003220315.1). Taxonomy (GTDB): domain Bacteria; phylum Methylomirabilota; class Methylomirabilia; order Rokubacteriales; family CSP1-6; genus 20CM-2-70-11. The sequence goes on along the minus strand of QHSA01000225.1, from coordinate 2,737 downwards.
AGCGCCGGCCTTCCTCGCCGAGGCGAGACAGGAGATTCCGCGAGAAGAGTCGCCCCTTCGTGTTGCGGAGGAGTCGGCGGACGACCTCGTCGAAGTGGAGACACGCCACGACCGCGACCAGATCCGCGGCTGCCTCCTCGTGGGCCCGGTAGTCGAGGGTTTTCTTCGCGTTCGTCGGATTGCCGATGACGGATTTCAGGATCAGGTGACCGGTCTCGTGCGCGACGACGTCGAAGTTCTCGCACAGCCACGCGGGCCGCCGCCGCCGGTCGAGCAGGTAGCCGAACTCGAGGAACCCCTCGCTCGACCACGCGTTCGCGCTCTCCGCCCTGGGGATGATCTCCAGGCGTGGAGCGTCGGGATCCTTGAAGAACCACGGCAGCCGCCGGCCGAAGCAGTGCTCCCAGATCTCGCGGACGCACCTGACCGTCGCGAAGACGTGACAGGCCCAGAAGGCACGCGTGCCCACCGCGAGGTGATCGAAATGGCCGCGCCGCGGCCGGGCCGGCGCGCGCCGCGGCTCCCGCCGGGGGTACGGCGGTCGCCAGCGCGGCTCCCCCGTGGCGTCGTCGGCGTACGGCGCCTTCCAGCGGTTCGGCGGGATCCCGGTGGCGTCGACGACGTACATCGTGGAGTCGGCCGGGCCGGGACCGATCGTGCCCGGGCGCGAGTCGACGTGGACGACGATGGGCGTCTCGAAGCCCTTCACGCTCCGGGACTGCGGGTAGATGCGGAACCGGGTCCCGCGCGGGTTGAAGCGGAACGACCCCGTCTGGGGGGTGCCGCGAGGGAGGCGACGCCAACGGGGCAGAGGCGCGGCCTACGCGCGTCCCTCGAGCGCGCGCCGGAGCTGGTCGAGGTGGTTGTCGTCGTGCCCGGCCATCACCGTTACGAAGTCGTCGATCGTGATGCGGCCCCGCGTGGCGTGGACGCCCCCACGCTCCCACTGGGCCTGCGTGAGGGCGCCCAGAAGGACGAGCGACTCCTCGCGGCGCTTGCGGAACGCGGCGAGCGCGGCGGCGACGTCGTTGCGGAGGTATTGGCGCTCCTCGGCCCAGCGGTCGGGGGTCGCGGGATCGAAGGACAACTTCGGGTCGGGACGGCGCGCGAGCGCGGCCTCGCTCTGGCCGCGAACCGCGCCCGCGAGCTCGGCAGGGGTGCGCTCGAGACGCTTCAGGCGCACGGCGACGGGCGCTTTCGCGTACTCATCCATGCTCGGCATAGGACGAATCTACGGCAACAGGCCGCGGGTGCGCCAGCGCCTTGTGCGCAGCGGACGGCGAGTTCGTGTAGAGTCCGGAGGACAGGAGGGACGCACATGGGCGAGCTGATTCACGTCTCGAAAGTCCGGATCGTCAAGGACAAGGGCCCGCTGCGCCGCGCGTGGATCGAGAACTTCCCCGATCCGGTCGTCTACGGCGTGCACGGCGGCATCAAGAAGTTCTACGGCGTCGAGCCGGAGCAGGAAGCGCCGGCGACGCTCGACCATCTCGTGGCCGCCGTCGCCGGCTGAATGACGGGCACGCTAGCCGGGGCGCTAGCGGCGCGGAAGATCCCCACCCAGCCCGACCGGCTCAGCGCCGAGGCCGAGGGGTTCGTCGAGAGTGTCGAGGGCAAGCCGCTCGTCACGCGCATCAAGGTCCGCTACACGGTGAGGGTCCCGAAGGGCAAGCGGCCGGACGCGCTGCGGGCCATCGAGGTCCACGAGAAAGGCTGCCCGGCGTCGCAGTCGGTTCAGCGCGGCATCGCCGTCGAGTGGGAAGGCGATGTCCGCGAAGATGACTGATCGACGTCGGGGGGAGCGACGCCGCTCCCCCCGACGCCCCCCACCGGCCCTGCGCGGGGGCTCATCCAGGATCGGCTTGCGCCGGCCAAGCCGGCGCTCGAACGGCGCAACGAAACGCCGTCAGGCCGCGCGCGGGAGTGCTCGGTCGGTCCGATCCGACGCGACGGGATGCGGTCGCGTGACGACGAGCTCGTAGCCCGGCGGCATCCGCGTTGCCACCGTCGACCAGACCGCCTCGGTCAGGTACTCGTAGCCGCTGGGCGTCGAGAGCACCACGCGCCCGGGCCGTCTGAGCGTCGCGGGCGCCACCTGCACCGAAAGCAGCGACTCCCCGTGCAGTCGGCGCCGCACGGCCGCACGGATGTCGGCGCCGACGATCTCGGCCGACTCGCGGCGGCGATCGCGCGCCGCCATCACGACGAGCGGGCCGAGGGTCAGCGCGGCGATGAACAGAAGCGCCAGGATGGCTTCCATGCCCGTACCCTCCCAGTGGTTGCGATGACGGGGGAGACGCGTGGGATTCAGGCGGCGAAGGACGTCGCCTCTCGCGCACTCAGGTAAACTCCGGAGCGTGATCGGCTGGGGCAGGGAGGTCGCCGCGGCTGGTCGGCGAGACGCTCCGCGCCTGGCACGCGCTGGCCGCAGGACGTTGAGGCGCTGGCGGCGAGTCGGCGATCGTGTTATGGGTGCGGGAAGCGTGCAGCTCGACACAACGGAACCGCTCGATGCTCTCGCGCGCCGGGCCCTCGGGTTCGTCAAGGACGACACCGTCGTGGGGCTCGGCGCGGGCCGGGCCGCGACGGCCTTCGTGAGGGTGCTCGCCGCCCGCGTGCGCGACGGCTTCCGCGTGCGCGGTGTGCCCGTGTCCGAGGCCACGGCCGAGCTCGCGGAGGAGCTCGGCATCCCGCTGGTCGGCCTCGAGGCGGAGATCGACGTCACGGTGGACGGGGC
>QHSA01000065.1 GCA_003220315.1 Candidatus Rokuibacteriota bacterium | reverse complement strand
GGGCGCGGTTGCCGGGGTCGCCCCCGCTGCCTCCGTCGCCCATACCAATATAGAGGAAGCCGTCCGGCCCGAAGGCGAGCTGCCCGCCGTTGTGGTTGGCGAAGGGCTGCGCAATGGTGAGGAGGACCTGCGCCGAGGAGGGGTCGGCGACGTTGGCATCGGCGGACACGTGATACCGCGCGATGACCGTGTCACCCGCGGTGTTCGTGTAGTCGACGTAGAAGAGCCCGTTGGTCACGTAATCGGGATGGAACGCGAGGCCGAGGAGTCCTCGCTCGCCGCAGCACGACACGAGCGCGCTGACGTCGAGGAAGGCCGACGGCAGCACCCGCGAGCCGTCGTGGATCAGGATCCGTCCTGCCTGCTCGAGGATGAACAGGCGACGGGAGCCATCGCCCGCATGTGTGACGCCGACCGGAGAGTGGAGACCGGAGGCGACCGCCTCGAAGCCAAGGGTCAGTTGCGCCTCGGCCCGGCCTCCCGGCCACACCGCCGCTGCCACCGCGACGAGGAGCGCCAGCGCCACGCGTCCCTCCGGAACGGCGGTGCCCACCCAACGATCATACCTTCTCAAGGCGGTTGACGACTCTTCTGGGGCGGGCTAACGTTGCCGCGCGCACTGACCTGGAGGTGCTGACCGTGGCTAACAGATCGGGTCGAGGACTGATGATGGCTGGGGGAATCGTCATTCTCGTGGGCTTGTGCATCGTGCTGGTCAAGGTGCTCCGCGTGCCCGAATACTGGGTCCCCCTCATGGTCGGCGTCGGCCTCTTCCTGCTCGGCCTCATTCGCTATCTGACCCGCAAACACGGGTGAGCGTGTCGGGGCGGTTCGCGGGGCACGTCGTCTTCATCACGGGCGCGTCGTCGGGGATCGGCGCCGCGCTCGCGCGGGAGTTCGCGCGGGCGGGCGCCGACGTCGCGCTCACGGCCCGGCGCGTCGAGCGGCTCGAGCGGCTCGCGGCCGAGCTCGTCGCCGCCGGGCGCCGCGCTCTCGTGGCGTCGGCTGACGTCACGGTGGACGGCGACCTCGAGCGTGCTGTGGCGCGCACGCGCGCCGCGCTCGGGCCGATCGACGTGGCCGTCGCGAACGCGGGCTTCGGCGTCACCGGCCCGGTCGAGTCGCTGACGCTCGAGGACTACCGCACCCAGTTCGAGACCAACGTCTTCGGCGTGCTGCGCACGGTGTACGCGACGCTGGAGGACTTGAAGAAGACGCGGGGCCGCCTGGTCATCATGGGCAGCGTGAGCGGTCACGTCGCCGTCCCGGGCGGGAGCGCCTACGCGATGAGCAAGTTCGCCGTCCGCGCGCTCGCCGAGTCGCTCGGCCACGAGCTGGTCCCGCACGGTGTCGCGGTCACGCTCGTCAGCCCGGGCTTCGTCGAGAGCGAGATCCGCCAGGTGGACAACCGCGGCGTCTGGCACCCGGAGCCGCGCGAGCCCTTGCCGAGGCGCCTCGTCATGCCGACGGCGCGGGCGGCCCGGCAGATCGTCCGGGCCGTCGCCCGGCGCCGCCGCGAAACGGTCGTCACCGGCCACGGCAAGGTCGCCGTCTTCCTCCAGCGCCACGCGCCGTGGCTCGTCGCCTGGGGAATCCGCCGCTTCGCGACCCGGGGGCGCGGGGCGCCGCGCTCCGCAGCGCGGACGAAGGGTCGAGTGTAAGGAGAGACGTCCTGCACCGGAGCGAAGGGCGGATTCTCGTCACGCACGTCGGGAGCTTCCCGCGGCCGCCGCGGCTCCGCGAGCTCCTGGTCCGGCAGGAGCGCGGCGAGGCCGTCGACCCGGCCGAGCTGGCGCGCGAGATCGACGCTGCCGTCGGCGCGGTCGTCGGCAAGCAGCTCGACGCGGGTATCGACATCGGCAACGACGGCGAACAGCCCCGCGTCGGCTTCTCCACCTACGTGGCGCGGCGCATGCGCGGCTTCGGGGGCGAGAGTCGCCGCCCCCCGGCCCGCGACCTCGTCGACTTTCCCGACTACGCGGCGCTGCTGGAGTTTCGCCGGCGCGCGGCCGCGAAGATCGCGAACGCGCCGCAGGCCCTGGCCGAGGTCGAGTACGTCGACCTCGGCGAAGCCGCCCGGGAGTGCGACCTGCTGCTCGAGGCCACGGCGGCGCGGCCCAAGACGTTCGTCGAGCGCTTCATGACCGCCGCCTCCCCGGGCATCATCGCGACGACCCTGCTCAACGCCCACTACGATTCGCACGAGCGGTACGTGTTCGCCCTCGCGCGGGAGATGCAGAAGGAGTACGAGCTGATCCACTCGCGCGGCCTCCTGCTCCAGCTCGACTGCCCGGATCTCGCGATGGAGCGCACGCGGCTGTTCCAGCACGAGCCCCTCGAGCGCTTTCTGCAGATCGTCGAGGCGCACGTCGAGGCCATCAATCGCGCCACGGCGAAGATCCCCGCGGACCGCATCCGGTTGCACGTCTGCTGGGGCAACTACGACGGCCCGCACACCTCCGACGTCCCCCTGGAGGCGATCCTGCCCCTCGTCTATCGGGCGCGGGTCGGGGCGCTCTCGCTCGAGCTGGCGAATCCCCGTCACGCGCACGAGTACAAGGTGTTCCGGCGGCACCCCTTGCCCGACGCGATGCTGTTCCTGCCCGGGGTCATCGACTCGACCACGAACTTCGTCGAGCATCCCGAAGTCGTGGCCGACCGGATCCTTCAGGCCGTCGACGCGGTGGGCGACCCGAGCCGTGTGATCGCGTCCGTGGATTGTGGGTTCGGGACCTTCGCCGGCTCGGAGCTCGTGGCCGAGAGCGTGGTCTGGGCGAAGCTTCGCGCGCTCAGGGACGGCGCCGCCCTCGCGAGCGCCAGACTCTGGGGCCGGATGGGCCGAGGGGTTTCTCCTCCCGCGGGATGAGCATGATCGCTCGGTGGCCGCGATGGGCCCGGATCCTGGCGGTGGTCGTGTTGGCGGGGGCGGTCATCGTCGGGGTCCCCGCCATTCGAGGATCGATGCTCCGGGCCGCCGGATGGGTCCTCGTTGTCGACGATCCCGTCGAGCCGGCCGACATCGTCGTCGTGGCCGTTGATGCCGACGGCGCCGGGGTCCTCGAAGCGGCCGACCTTGTTCACAGCGGTATCGCCACGCGGGTCGCCGTCTTCGCCGACCCTCCTGACCAGGTGGATCGCGAGTTCCTCCGCCGTGGACTCCCTTACGAAGACGCGGCCGCACAGCGAACCCGCCAACTCAGGTCGCTTGGCGTGACGGCCATCGAACAGATCCCCCGGGCTGTGCCCGGCACCGAGGCCGAGGCTGAAGTGCTTCCCGACTGGTGCGACCAGCACCAGTTCCGTTCAGTCGTGATCGTGAGCGCTCGCGACCACTCACGGCGTTTACGTCGAGTGCTTCATCGATCCATGAGGGGCCACACGACGAAAGTCACGGTTCGACCCGCGCGCTACTCGGTATTCGATCCCGACCGATGGTGGGAAACTCGCACTGGCATCCGCACCGAAATCATCGAGCTCCAGAAGCTGTTGCTCGACGTCGTGAGGCACCCGATGTCGTGAGGCGGGCTCTCTGTGCGCGGACCGGTTCAGTTCGCCATCACCGCGTGCTCGCGGGCCCACGCGCGCAGGGCGTCGATCGCCTCCTTGCGGGTGACCGACAGCGGCCGGGTCGCCCGCAGCTCCAGGAGGATGTCGGTAGTGAGCTCGACCGAGCGCGAGAACGCCGTGTAGAGCCCGGAGACGACGGCCCGCTCGATCTCGGCGCCGGTGAAGCCCTCGGCGGCGGCGGCCAGCCGATCGAGGTCGAAGGCGGCGAGACCGCGCTTCCGCTTCTGGAGGTGGACGGCGAAGATCTCCTTGCGCTCCACCGCGGTCGGCAGATCGACGAAGTCCTCCTCGGACGTCTCGATGGGCAATGAGGGGGTAGTGGGACTGGATCATCAGCTCGAGGTCGCGAAGCGGGGCCATGGCACTTCGAGAATAGCAAAAGCGTATGCGCGCCCGACTACTTCGCGTCCTTGAGCGACATCCAGACGCCGACGAGCTGCTCTGAGGATAGCGCCTGGAAGTTCGCCCGCTTGTTGACGCCGTAGAGGTCCATCTGCTGGTGGAGCGAGAGCACCGCGCCGTCGTCCAGCATCAGCCGCTGGGCCTTGGCGTACAGCTCCAGCCGGCGCTTGGGATCGACCGACGTCTGCGCCTCGTCGACGAGCCCGTCGAAGTCCGGGCTGTAGTAGTTCGCTTGCGGGCTGCCCGAGCGGAACAGCGGGGTGAGCGTCCCGTCGGCGTCCCAGGTGGTGTTGCCCCAGCCGATGAGATACATCGGGTTGGCCTTGTGGGGGTACACGAGCTGGCTGAGGTACGTCGTCCATTCATGGGTCTTCACGCGCGTGCGGATCCCGGCTCGGGTGAGCTGGCCGGCCACCGACTCGGCGACCTCCTTGTCCTTCTGGTAGCGGCCGTCGGGTGAGTTCAGCACGAGGTCGATGCCCTCGGGGAAGCCGGCGTCAGCGAGGAGTTTCTTGGAGCGGTCTGGATCGAACTTCACGGGCTGGAGCGCCCGGTCGAAGCCGAAGTGCTTGGACGTGAGCGGCGTCGCCGTTCGAATCGCGTTCCCCTCGAGCACGTTCTTGATGATCTCGTCCGCGTTGACGGCGGCGAGGATCGCCTGTCGCACCCGCTTGTCCTTGGTCGGGCCCTCGACCGGTCCCACCGGCTTGTTGGTGGTATCGAACTGGTACGTGTAGATCGGGATGAAGATCGGCCGCACGCTGGGTGCCTTGGAGACGTAGAGCCGGGGATGCTTCTCGATCACAGACACCAGGTGCGGCGGGATGTTGACGGCGATGTCGATCTCGGCGGTCTGGAGCGCGGCGACGCGGACGGCGTGCTCGGGGATCGGGCGGAAGATCAGCGTCTTGACCTTGGGCGCGCCGCCCCACCAGCTCGGGTTGGCCTCCAGCTCGATCAGCTCGTCCTTGACCCAGCGCACGAACTTGTACGGCCCGGTGCCCACCGGGTTCCGGTCGGCGAACACCTTGTCCTTCCCGCGGAAGTGCTTGGGCGCCATGATGTGCCCTCGGAGGGCGAGGTGGTTCTCGAGCGTCGGGTACGGCTTGGCGGTGACGATGCGGATCGTGTGCTTGTCAACGACATCGATGGAGGTGATCAGGCGGAAGTAACCCGCCTGGCGGCTCTTGAGCTCGGGATCGCGGATGCGATCGAGGCTGAACTTCACCGCCTCGGCGTCGACCTCCTCCCCGTTGTGGAACGTGACCCCCTTGCGGATCTTGAACTCCCAGGTGGTCGGGTTGACGAGCTTCCACGACTCGGCCAGCCAGGGGATGATCTTGAGGTCCTTGTCGCGGAAGAGGAGCGTGTCGTAGATGTTCAGGAGCACGTTGTAGGCCGGGGTCTCCTCGTGCCACTGCGGGTCCAGTGTGGTCGGGTCCACGCCCTGGGCGATCACGATCTTGCCCTCGGGGGCCGCCAGAGCGGCCGCGGGAAGGACCAGCAGTCCGAGGAGAGCCAGTGTGGCGCAGCGGCGGGTCATGGTGAGCCTCCTCTCCGGACACGCGGTGGCGGGAGCATGTGCGCCCACCTCCTGGTTGTCAAGGTCATGTCCACGGGAGTCCTCTGCACCAGGTTGGTGCAATTGCACCAGCGTGGTGCAGTAAGACGAGGCGTTCTGGCCTGTGGTGCTTCCCGAGGGAAATATGAAACCACTAGTTATATGGCTGCCGGTGCAGGTCGTCTCTGGCACAGAGTGTGCGGTCGTGCGTTTGAGCGATGGCAGCCTTCACGCCGGATCAGCAGGCCCTTCTGTACAGCATCACGAGGATCATCAGCGTGAAGCTCGGGGAGCTCGTCAATCTGATCGAGCGGACCAACATACAGTTAGTCGCGCTCCACAACATCCTCGGGGAGAAGGGCGTCATTACAGCGGAGGAATGGACTGCCGCCACGGCGGAGGTGCGGGCCGCCTTTGCCGTGGATCTCGCCACGAATCGCCAACTGCAGGCTCTCAATGATGAGCTTCGTCGCTTGTTAGGCGGCGAACCGGAGGGAAACCGCAGTGAGAGGCGAGTGTCCTGACGCACTCATACGCCGTCCTCGTCAGGAGCCCGTCTTGTGTTACAGTGCCCCTGCCAGCCACTGTGGCCCCTAGGGTTGACGCGACCAGCGTGCGTCGAGACCCGGTGACGAGGCGTGGCCTTACCCTCCTTCACCCCGGGGGCTGCCATGAAGACCATCCAAGATCGACTCACCCTCCTGCTCCGCGCGTACAGGACCATTCGCTTCTGTGACGCCTGCCTGGCGCTGAAGATGGGTGCTTTTCCCCGAGAGGTACGGGAAGCCGTGGTCATGGTCGGCGACGGATTTCAAATTTCTTCTGGAAGATGCTCCGAGTGTCTGCAGGACAGGACGGTCGTCCGCGCCCTTGCAGCCTGAGCCTGCACGCACCTAGACGCCGAGATAGTACTTCTTCACCAGCTCGTGTTCCCGCAGCTCCTGCGTGCTGTGCCCTTCGAACTCGATCTTCCCGTGGACGATGATGTACCCGCGGTCGGCGATCTTGGTCGCCTGGTTGAAGTTCTGTTCGGCCATCAGGACCGTCAAGTGGTGTCGCTCCTTCAGTTCTTTGATCTTGCCGATCACGCGGTTGACGAGGATCGGGGCCAGCCCGACCGAGGGCTCGTCGACCAGGAGGATCCGCGGCGAGGACATGAGCGCGCGGGCCACCGCCAGCATCTGCTGCTCGCCGCCGCTCATGCTGCCCGCGAGCTGCTTGCGGCGCGCGCGGAGCACCGGGAAGGCCTCGAAGCAGAAGGCCAGGTTGCGCGCGATGTCGCCCCGGGCCTGCGGTCGGTAGGCGCCGAGCAGGAGGTTCTCCTGGACCGTCAGCTTGGGGAAGAGCCTCCGCCCCTCCGGCACCATGGCGATGCCCAACCCCACGATCTCCTCCGTGGGTCTCTTCGTGAGATCGACCCGCGTGCCGTCGGTTTCTAGAAATATCTCGCCGGCCTCCGGCCGCACGATGCCCATGATGCATTTGATGAGCGTGCTCTTGCCGTTTCCGTTGGTGCCCAGCAGGGCGACGGTTTCCCCCTCACGCACCTCGATCGAGACGTGGTGCAGGACCCGCACCGCCCCGTAGCCGGCGTCCACGTCGTGCACGACGATCCTACTCGCCAAGGTAGGCCTTCTCCACGACCGGGTTCCTCACGATCGCGTCCGGCGTCCCCTCGGCGATGCGCTCGCCGGCGTCCAGGACGACGATCCGTTCGGAGAAGCGCATCACCGCCCGCATGATGTGCTCGATCATGATGATCGTGATCCCCCGCTCGTTCAGGCGGAAGAGGATGGCCAGGATGTCGTCGATCTCCGCGCTCGAGAGCCCGGCCATGGCCTCGTCGGAAATGAGGAGCTTGGGCTTGGCCGCCATGGCCCGCGCCAGCTCCAGCTTTCTCATCTCGATCTGGGTGAGCCCCGCCGGCCTCGTGTGGGCCTTCGATTCGAGGCCGATGGTGCTCAGGATCTCCATGGCCTCGGCGGCGACGTCGGCGCCGTCGGACCGCGCGCCGGCCGCATACTCCAGCGGGATGGCCAGATTTTGCGCCACCGTCATGCTGGTGAACGGCTTCGGGATCTGAAAGCTGCGCACGATCCCCAGCCGGGTCCGCCGATGGGCCGGGACCGCCGTGATGTCACGGCCCTCGAAGCGGATCCTGCCGCCATCCGCCGGCAGCGCGCCGGACACACAGTTGATGAGCGTGGTCTTCCCCGATCCGTTCGGTCCGATGAGGCCGAACCGCTCGCCCGGCGTGACGTCGAGACTCACCCCGTTGAGCGCGGTGAAGCCGCCGAAGCGCTTCGTCAGTCCGTCGACCTCGAGCAACGCAGGGGCCATCGGCGGCGTTACCGCCCTCGGACCCGCCGCACCAGGCCGACGATCCCCTCGGGCGCCAGGACGACGAACGCGACGAGCACCACGCCGACGATGAACAGATTCATTTCGGAGGAGATCGTCACCGTCGCCAGCTGCTGCGCCGTCCCCAGCAGCACGGCGCCGATCACCGGCCCGACCCAGCTCGTCGTCCCGCCGATCATCGGCATGGCCAGGGCATTCACGGCGTAGTCGAGATTGAAGGCCGACGTGGGCTCGACGAAGGTCACGTAGTAGGGAAACGGCGCGCCGGCGACGCCGAGCAGGACGCCACTCACGGTGGTGGCGAAGAGCTTCAAGCGCAGGGTGGGGACGCCCATGCACTCGGCCGCCTCCTCGTTGTCCCGGAGCGCCGCGAGCCCTCGGCCGACCCAGGACCGCTCGATGAATCGCGCCACCGTCACCGCCACGACGGAGAGCAGGACCATCACCGCGAAGAGGAACGTGACGTAGCTGCCGAACGGAGGACCGCTCGGGCGGATGACGCTGAGGCCCCGCGAGCCGCCGACGTACTCCCAGTTGATGATCATCGTCTGCAGCACGATGGACAGCGCCAGCGTCGCGATGGAGAAGAAGACGCCTCTGAGGCGCAGCGTCAGGTAGCCGATGCCGAGTCCGAGGAGCCCGGAGACGAGCCCGCCGGCGAGGATCAGCACCGGGAGCGGCGCCCGCGTCGACTGGATGAGGAAGACGGCGGTGTACGCCCCGAGCGCGAAGAACGCCGGCGTGCCGAAGTTCACGTAGCCGGCGTAGCCGCCGAGGATGTTCCATGCCGTCGCGATGACGACATACTGAAGAATGACGTAGCCCGCGAAGTAGACATACGGGTTCACGCGGAGCGCAGCGAGGAGGATCCCGGCCCCGACGACGGCCAGGCCGACGAGCAGCGTGCGGGTGGACCGCGCCATCTATCTCCCGAGGAGCCCGGCCGGTCGCACCGCGAGCGCGACCAGGAGAATGCCGAACGACACGGCGAGCGACCAGGAGGGGCCGAAGAACGTGGACATCAGGCTCTCCGCCACGCCGAGGATGACGGCGGCCACGAGCGTCCCCGCGATGCTGCCCATGCCGCCCAGGACCGTGATCGCGAACATCCGGCCGATGTAGTCGCGGTCGGTCGACGGCACCACCGGTGCGATCGTGATGAGGAGCGCGCCGGCCAGGCTCGCGGCCGCGATGCCGACGCCGAAGGCGATGGTCTTGATCCGGACCGGATCGGCGCCCATCAGCCGCAGCGCCAGGCGATCCTGGGACACCGCCATGACGGCCCGCCCGTAGAAGGTTCTCGAGAGGAAGAGGTGCAGCGCCAGCGTCATGGCGAGCCCCACGAGGCACGGCACCAGCAGGCGGAACGCGATCCCGACGCCGCCGAGGTCGATCGACTTGCCGATGTACGCCGCCTCGACGAGGCGATAGTCGACGCCGTACTTGAGGCTCAGGCTCACCTCGATGATGAAGAGGACGCCGAAGAAGAAGACGAGCCCCCGGAGCGACTCCTCGCCCCGGCGCTCGAAGCTCTCGTAGTAGAGGCGATAGACGACGGCGCCGAGGACGTAGAACACCGGCGTGAAGAGGAGCCCGGTGAGGATCGCATCGAGGCCGAAGGAGCGGTTCATCACGTAGGCCGCGTACGAGCCGAGGATGACGAAGGCGGGCTGGGCGATGTTGGCGATGTCGAGGAGGCCGAAGATGAGCGAGACGCCCAGGCTGACGGCGGCGTAGAAGCCGCCGAGCAGCAGTCCGGCGACCACGGCGTTCGCGAGCAGATCCCAGGAGAACAGGAGCGCCCGCGCTAGTTCTTCGCCGCGGAGTACGGGTAGACGATGGCGCCGGACTTGAGCTCCTCGGGGTAGAGCACCACCTTCTTGCCCGGCCCGCGGAACTGATCGATGCCCGTGCCGTGGACCTTCTGGTACTGGACCATGAGGGTGCGTCCCTTTGCCCACTCGCCGTTCTTCCCGAACTTCACCTTGCCGACGACCGTGTTGAACTCGGTGGCGCGGAGGTAGTCGGCCAGCTTCTGCTGGTCGAGGCTCTTCGTGGCCTCGACGGCCTGGCCGAGCACCTGGACCAGGGCGTACGAGTAGGGCGGGAGGTAATACCCGAGCGGATCGACGCCCGCCTTCTCCGCCCGCGCCTGGTATTCCTTCAAGAACTCCTTGATGCCCGGGAACGCCAGCATCGTCGGCTCCGGCGCCCAGAAGTCGTAGTTCACGACGCCGTTCAGCATCGGGCCCATGCTCGTCATGACGCTGGTGAACTGCAGGCCGACCATGCCGCCGCCGAAGATCTTGGGCTGTAGGCCGACCTCGTGCGCCGCGCGCAGCATGCCGACCGAGTCCGGCGGGTACGACGCCACGAACACGATGTCCGCGTTGGTGGCCTTGATGGCCCTGACGATCGGCGTGTAATCGACGGTGCTGGGCGGGTAGGTCCTGTCGTAGACGGTCTTGAACCCGAACTTCTTGATCAGCTCGCGCGCGCCGACGAGCGCGTTCTGCGGGTACTCGGCGTCGGCGCCGACGATCGCGACGGTCTGCGGCCGCGGAGTCTGCTTCGCCGCCAGCTCGAAGAAGCCGATGGCCGTGCTGGTCTGTGGATCGGGCCCCGCCGGCTGGATCTGGAAGTAGTTCGGATACTGGTACTTCTCGTTGTTGGCGAGCCCGAACATCCCCATGATGGTCAGCTTGCGCTCCATCGCGATGGGCATGAGCGGAGCGATGAGGTTGGTGCCGTAGCCGGAGATGACGAGGTCGACCTTGTCCACGTCGAGGAGCTTCGTGTAGATGCCGGGCACGGTGGCCGGGTTGGTCTGGTCGTCGTAGTAGACGAGCTCCACCGGTCGGCCGAGCAAGCCGCCCCGCTTGTTCACGTCGTCCTTCCAGATCTGGACTGCCAGCAGCGCCGGCTTGCCGTTGGCAGAGAGTCCGCCGGTCAGCGCCATGCCGAAGCCGATCCTGATCGGCTCGGCCGCCCGGGCGGTGGGGGCGCCCAGACCCGCGAGCACGAGCGCTCCGATGACGCCCCCGGTCAGGGCCCAACGCCGGATCCTCTGCGGTTTCATCGGTCTCCTCCTGGTGGTCGAAGCCTATAGTGGAAACGCGGGGAAAACGCAACCGGGAAATCGTCACGGCGCCCGCCGTGCCGCGGCCTTGACTGCTCCGGATGAGCGTCTTACAGTGCCTGGCATTCATCGTCCCGAGGCACGCAGGTGACCGTGCAGCGACACTCGGTGATGGTGCACGCGCGAATGGAGGACGTGATGGGGATGAAGATCTCGGTCGAAGAGATGGAACGGACGCGGGTGGCGCGTTTCAACCGTCTCACCCCGACCAGTCGTGGCTTCGTCGATACCGCCATTCCCGGGTACGAGCGCCTGATCTACAACGTGATCGGTCGAGGGGTGACCGAGGACTCGACGCTGAGGCCGGCGATCACCGATGCTCGCGACTTCAACCTGACGCTGGTCAAGCAGGTCCCCGGCAATCAGGTCGGCCTCCACGATCATCCGACGGTCGAGGTCTTCATGCCACTGACCGGGCGCTGGGGCGTGTACTGGGGCGACGAGGGCGAGAGCGAAGTGATCCTGGAGCAGTGGGACGTCATCTCGGTGCCGCCTGGTGTCATGCGTGGCTTCCGCAACGCCGGGGCGGAGGACGCTTTCCTCCTCGCCATCCTCGGGGGCTCTAATTCCGGTCACGTCACCTGGTCGCCGAAGGTCCTCGAGACGGCCAGGCAGCACGGGCTTCAGCTCGACGCCAAGGGAAATCTGGCCGGCACGACATAGCGGCTCGCATGAAGGTCGCGACCTGGAGAGGCGAAGCGCGGTTCACGATCGACGAGGCCCCCGACCCCGTCCCCGGGGCCGGGCAGGTCATGGTCGACGTCCACGCGGCTGGCATTTGCGGCACCGACATCCACGCCACCCAGGGGCTCTTTCCGTGGAAGCCGCCCCTGGTCCTCGGTCACGAGTACACCGGGATCGTGCGCGGCGTCGGCCGCGGCGCGAGCCGTCACCTCATCGGGCGCGTGGTGGCGTGCGAGCCTTCGTACGGCTGCGGCGAGTGCGCCGAGTGCCACGCCGGGCGCGTGAGCCAGTGCCCACGGTGCGCCCGGGTCGGTGGCTTTGCCGAGCGCGTTCTCCTCCCGGCGAGCTGCGTCCATCCTTTGCCCCGGGCTCTCGATCCCGTCACCGCGGCGATGACGGAGCCTGCCGCCTGCTGTCTCGCGGGCCTCGAGCTGTTTCCCATGCCGCGTGGGGCGACGGTGCTGGTCATCGGCGGGGGCCCGATGGGGCTCCTTACCATGGTGCTCGCCCGCAAGCGCGGCGCCCGACGCCTCATCCTCTCGGACCCTGTCGAGGAGCGACGGCTGATCGCCCGGCGGCTCGGGGCCTACGCCGTCGTCGATCCGATCCGGGAGAGCCTCCGCGATCGGGTGCTCGCGCTCACGCGCGGCCGCGGGACGGACGTCGTCTGCGAAGCCGTGGGGAAACCGGAGCTCGTGGCCGAAGCCCTGGCGCTCGTCAAGCCCACGGGCATCGTCCAACTCGTCGGCGTGAGCCCGAAGGGAAGCCACGTTCCCCTGGACCTCTGGGACACCCACTTCCGTGAGATCAGGATCCTCGGCGCCTTCGGCCGCGGCACCGCCTTCCGGCGCGCGCTCGCCCTCATGCCGAGGCTTGGCGTCAAGCGGCTCGTCACGGCGCGCTTCCCCCTCGAACAGATCGGCGAGGCCTTCGCCCATGCCGCAGCCGGCAAGGGCGTCAAGACCGTCATCACGCCGGCGCGCTAGCTTTTCCCGCCCTTGATGAATCTGCCAATGAGTCCGAGAAGCACTCCCGCGACTATGACCGCGACCATGAAGCCGACCAGGGCCAGGCCGAGCCGATCAAGATCCGTCATCTGAGCCCTCCTGAGCACCCGCTACTATAGAAGGCGGTGGCGACGACCACCACGGAGTCATAGGTCCGCGTACTGCCAGAGGCATCCTTGACCGTGATCTTCGTGTTGGCGCTCTGCTGGGCGGTGCTCTGCGCCTGCTCGATCTTCGCCCGAATGTCCGCCGGAACCTCATCCAGCGACCTATAAGCCCGGACCTGTCCGGTCTGTGGGTCCTGGACCTCAACGCCCTCGGTACGGATCTCCGTCGTGCGTGTTTTCACTACGGTGCGCGGAGCCGGGACCCGAAACCCGAGAGCTCGCAGGATTCGTTGCACGAAGCTCGCGCGAGGCACCGGATAGTAACAGCTCGGGCATCGATCCGTGCCTTGGGGAAGCTGAGAACCACATTGTGAGCACGTCATGACTTGGCTTCGAGTTTAGCGCGTTGCCCAGGACACGGGCTACTCTCTCACGGGCCCTCCACAACATAGCTGAACGTCGCAACAATCGGGATGCCCTTCCTACCGATCGTCAGCCGAAGAGTGGGCCAACGTTAGCCCGCCCGAGGAGACAGGTCAACGACCTTGACAACCTCTAGGTGGGCGCAGATGATCGCGTCACCGCCTCGACGGTCCGGCCCCTCGGGGAGGCAGTCATGCCCCTGGACGTGGTTCTGGGCGATCTTGCGACGCCCTAGCAGATCACGGGACTCATGAACGAAAACTTGGAGGAGGGGACCATGAGGACCTTGATCCGCTCGGGAGCAT
>QHSA01000224.1 GCA_003220315.1 Candidatus Rokuibacteriota bacterium | reverse complement strand
GTGCCGACCGAGAAGCCTGCTTCGGGCTCAGCTGGCGCGCCGGAGCACCGACGGGCGGGACGAGTCGCGATACGGCGCCAGCCGCCAGCGGCCGTAGGCGACGAACGCAGCGAGGAGCGCCACGACCAAGTTGATCAGCGCCACCGCCACCATACCGCCCACCCACGTGACGACCGTCGCTCCGATCATGATGATCACCAGCCCCGCCGAGGCCAGCGGCGTCAGGCCGGGGCGGATGCGCAGGAGCCCGGGGAGGACCAGGCCGAGCGCGCCGAGCACCTCGGCCACGCCGAGGAACCTCAAGAACCAGCCCGGCAGCGCCACCGGCCCTGCCATCTGGTCGAGCGGCAGGACCAGTTTCGCGCCACCGGCAAACAGAAAGAGGGCCGCGAGCAGCCCCTGAACGATCCACAGCGCGACGTTCATCGTCGATCTCCCGCGCCCGATATCCATCTGTCACCTCACCACTCTGATTGTGTCGCTCTCAACTGTACATACATGAACGATGTTTTGCTCCGAGTTGCGATCATCGTCGGAAGCACGCGCCCGGGGCGGAAGGGCGAGGCCGTGGCTCGCTGGGTCTACGAGATCGCGGGCTCGCGCGGCGACGCCGAGTTCGAGCTCGGCGACATCAAGGATTACGATCTCCCGCTGCTCGACGAGGCGGTCTCGCCGATCCTCAGCCAATACTCGAACGATCACACGAAGGCATGGTCGGCCAAGGTCGCATCCTTCGACGCGTTCGTCTTCGCGACGCCCGAGTACAACCATGCCACGTCGGGCGCGCTGAAGAACGCGATCGACTACCTCTACAACGAGTGGAACAACAAGGCGGCGGGTTTCGTCGGCTACGGCGACGCAGGTGGCACCCGAGCCGTCGAACACCTTCGACTCGTCATGGGAGAGCTAATGCTCGCGGACGTCCGCGCGCAAGTCGCGCTCTCGCTCTACACCGACTTCGAGAATTTCTGCGTCTTTAAGCCGGCACCGCATCATGAGAAGTCGGTTCACGACGTGCTGGATCAGGTGATCGCGTGGGGCGGGGCGCTGAGGTCGCTGCGCGAGCAATGAGCCCGCGTTCGAAACCGCTCGCCTCCATCACCACTGCCGCGCCCACACCGTGCCGGAGCAGATGCCCGGCCAGCGACGCCTTCGAGAGCGTTGTCAGGAGCTGTTCGGTTTTGAAATGACTTCCAGTGACCGACGGGAGCCCGGGCGCGTCTCATGCGGTCACGGAGCGCCGAACCCGCACACTCCGTGACCGCGTCCACACGTTCTACGAGGCCGGAATCGGAACCCACGCTTCCGGACAGCTCGACACATACGGGTAGTAGGCCCCATAGCTCGGGCAGTAGTACCAGTAGGTCGATGACGGAGGGGAGTACGTGTAGGCGGGTGGGTAGTCGTACGGCGCGAAGTAGAACGGCGCGCCGATGAATACCCCGCCATGACCCCTTCGGTGGAAATCATGGCGGCCGTCGAAGCCGTGGTGCCCTTCGAATCCATGATGACCTTCGATGTGCCCGCCGGCGGAATGTCCAGAGAATCCATGGCCGCCATGCCCCGCGACGGCATAGCTGGGTGATGCGGCGGCAAGAACGATCGCGACCCCGACGAGAGCGATCGATGAAAGTTTTCTCATGACGTCTCTCACTTTCAAGATGTTGGACGATACCGGGTGAGGGAGCATTCAATGAACCTTATCGGCGCGCCCCCGCGTCCCAAGGGAAGGATGGAGGAGGTCGAGAATGATGCCCCCCGATGCCTACGAAATACCCTCATGGGCGCTTGCCATCCTCTTCTGGCGCAAGGTCCTTGCGGTAGAGAGCAAAGGAATCCCGGGAACTCGAGGCCCGCGGCATGACCACGACCTCGCGACGGAGACCCACTTTGGCGACCCGAACTCAGCCGAAGGAACTCGCGATAGCCGTCAGGCTGGCCGTCGGTTTCAACAAGCGTCTTCGGGTCGCGCGCGATTTGTATGGTCCACGCTGCCGGCTAGCGCAGTCAGAGTAGAGGACTTGTGTGAACCTTGGATGAAGCCAATGTTGCGCTGGCAATACGGGCTATGGATGACGAGTGACGTGCCGCAGGCAGGCGAGGCCTTTCTCGCCGCTGATGATGCCGGCAAGCGAAGCCCGAGCTTCCTGCGCGAGGAGCTCGAAGGCCGGCTGCGGACGGGACCGGTGGCGTTCCGGCTGCTCCTGCACTTGCCCGAGGCGGGCGACCCGACGGACGACGTCACTGCCCTGTGACCTGAGGGTCGGCCCGTGATCGAGCCGGGGCCGTCTGGGAGTCACCGGCATTTCCCACGACGAGCGCGACCGACGAGCGGCGCCTGATCTTCGATCCCATCAGCGTCCGTGCCCGCGGCACCCAGCGTGAGCCGCATGCCGCGGGCGATTTGCGTCACATGCCGACGGTTTTCTGGATGCTCCCCATGTGCTCGTCAATGTGCCCGAGCAGGCCGAGCATGATGAGCTGCTCGGCCGTCATCGGGGGCGCGTCGGTGAACACCGTTCCGCTCCTCGCCAGCTGATCGTCGTTCAGGCCCCGGACCACCGCGAACGCCCTCGCCGCACCGTTCTGGAAGAGCGCGAGCGTCTCCGCCCGCGTGCAGCCGGCGTGCTCTTTCGCATGCTGGGCGTTCATCTCGTCCAGCATGGCCCGCGTGAATGTGCCGCGTGACGGGCCCCCGGACACGAGGCCGGTCACGATGCCTGCCACCGCCTCCAGCCCCCCGGCCAGATGGTGCGCGGTCACGCCCACCGTCCATCTCTCCGCCGCGGTCACCTTCTTCCAGTCCGCGTCGCCAAGCTTCTCCAGCGTCGCCACGGCATCCCGGGCCTTCCCCTCGAACTGCCTCGCCAGCGCCTCCGTCTTCGCTCCCATGGATGTCCTCCCTTTCTCGTCCGGCATGCAACCGGCACCGCCGGACTCTGACTCTACTGATACGTCGAACGAGGCCGGCCGAAATCGACATTGGCCGGTGCCACCCGCGCGTGGCGCCTCAGCGGTACAGGCGCTGCCGCGACCTACCCCACCTGAGTCGCCCACCGCGCTGCGGCTATGCTCCAACTCGTCAGGAGATGTCGCTCGGAAGCCATGCGTCGTGAGATCTCCAGTCCCGCAGTTACGCCTCGACAACCACGACTTCGCTCAGCCCTTGTTGTACTCGTCGTGGCGGCGCCACCAGACGCCCGTCTCGTTGCGCCCCTTGGGGGCGCGGTCGAGCCACTGGTACATGCCCCAGAGGCCGTCCAGTCCGCGCGCATAGGCGGAATAGGCGTGGTAGATGACGCCGTCCTCGAGCGCGAACGCGCTCATGCCCGGCCTCTCGCGCGTGTACGTGGCCACGTCGGTTCCGACCATGGCCGCGAAGGCGACAGGCCCCTCGGCGGCGGCTTCCGGCTTCGCGTCCAGCGCGTGGCCGCCGCGCTCGTAGTTGTATTCGACGAGCCCCTCGCGCTGTTGCTCCTCGGTGAACCAGACGTTGAAGTCGAAGTTGAAGTCGCTGGCGAGCGAGGACGCCCACGGAAACGTCCACCCCATCCGCCGCTTGTACGCCTGCAGCTGCGCGAGAGGCGCCCGCGACACCGCCGAAAGCGTGACGTCGTGGTTGGCCAGGTGGACGACGAAGCCGTCGAACCCGTCCGCGATCGCCGAGCAGGACGGGCACCCCGCCTTGTAGTCGGGCCCGAACATGAAGTGGTAGACGAGGAGCTGCGAGCGCCCTCGGAAGAGGTCTGCCAGCGAGGCGCTCCCCTCGTCGGTCTCGAATCGATACTCCTTGTCGATCCGAACCCACGGCAGCTCCTGCCGCCGCCGCGCCAGCTCGTCGCTGCGCCGCGTGAGCTCCTTCTCCGCCTCGAGCAGCTCGAGCCGCGCTGCGAGCCACTCTTTACGTGTCCCGGTCATGTGCTTCGTCATCGCTCTTCTCTCCTTCCTTCGGGTGTCCTTGGCGTCCCGGGCCTTCACTCGAACTGCCTCGCCAGTGCCTCCGTCTTCGCTCCCATGGATGTCCTCCCCCGAAACGCTCTCGCGGTCCCGGCTCCTCACCGCAGCCCTTTGATCTTCTCGGCCAGGATGCCGGTGAAGTGCTTCCAGCCCTCCTCGTGGCCGCGGCCCATCTCGTCGTCGGGGAGCCCGTTGTGCGTCAACACCAGGTCGGTGGCGCCGCGGG
>QHSA01000223.1 GCA_003220315.1 Candidatus Rokuibacteriota bacterium | reverse complement strand
GCGGTCCCCTACACGGAGAGTCTCCGGCTCGCGGCCGCGCGTCCTGAGCGCACCGCGCTCGTCCTGGTCGGCCTGGTGGAGCACGTCGAGGGCGGCGGCGGCGCCGGCTGGGGGGCGGCGCGCGACGTCCTCGCGCTCTGGCGCGTCGTGTACGCGCTGATCAGCGCGTAAGGCCCGGCGCCCCGGTGCGCGCAGGACGTCGTGGCGCCGGAGACGATCAGGGTTCTGAGGTTGTCCGACGTGTCTGGGGGCACCAGGCCCTTTCCTCGTGGGCGTGTTGGGGATCTTCCGCGTTCGGTTTGCGTACTTTGCCGAATCGCCGAGGGTCGCAGAGATGTGGGAACGTGCGACCCACGTGCGCTCGCTCGGGTGAGCGGCACGGAGGTGAGTCCGGCGAATCCAGACGAAAACGCGTAGGGAGCCAACGTGCAGCAGTCAGTAGGCTCCAGGGGGATGGCGATGCGAAGAGACCCGATGTTCCTGACGGTCGCGCTGTCATCAGCAGTGTTATTTCTCGCGGCAGGGCACGCCCAAGCCCAGGGATCGAGGACCTATGTCTTACGATCTGGCGTGGTCACCGTCGCACCAGAGACGCGAGGTGACGTCCAAGTCTTGTGTCACGGGTCCGACTTTGCGACCGGCGGCGGTCTTGTTACCAGTGCCAGTGAGTTCCATGCTGAAAAGATGACCGTCTCCGACTCTTTTGCCATCTCCGACGCTTCGGGCGAGGGGACGTTGGACAACGCCGGCCCTCACGGATGGAGAGTCATCGTGTTCAATCCCCTCCCCGCAGAAACCCTCGAAAGCCTCGACGTCCAGGCATTTGTCGTGTGCACGAGCGCGTCGGAGCTCACCGTCAGCGCGACGGGCAGCGGCACCGTGAGTTCGAACGAGGGGTCGATCAGGTGCCCGGCCACCTGCACGGCGACCTACAACAGTGGCACGAGCGTGACGCTGACGGCGAGTCCGGACATTGGGTCTGTCTTCGGTGGTTGGAGCGGATGCGATACGGTCGCAGACACGACTTGTACGGTGATCATGAGCGCGGCGAGGTCGGTCACCGCCGCCTTCAACGCGCAGCCGTGAGCACGGAGAAGTCGGTCACGCGGAGGGGAACTCGCGCGCCCGGCGGACGCTGAGGGGCCGCTACAAGCTCAGACTCCGCCCATCCGCGCTCGCCGGGCGCTGGATGCCCCAGGCGGTGAGCTTGGCGAGCACGGTGTTCCTGTGCACGCCGAGCACGCGCGCGGCGCGGCTCATGTTCCACCCGACGCGCTCGAGCACGCGCAGGATGTACTGGCGCTCGAACTGCTCCATCGCCTCCCGGAGCGGCGGGCCGGTGTCCTCGGCGAGGCGCGGGCCCGTGTCCGGCAGCGCGACGTCGAGCGGGACGTCCTGGAGCTGGATGACGTGGCTCTGCGCGAGCACGACCGCGCGATGCATGACGTTCTCCAGCTCGCGCACGTTCCCCGGCCAGTCGTAGCGCGTCAGCACCTCGAGCGCGCCCGCCGACACGCCCCGCACGTCGCGGTGGCACTCGCGCGCGGTCTTCCGGACGAAGTGCTCGACGAGGAGCGGAATGTCCTCGCGCCGCTCGCGGAGCGGCGGCACGTGGACCGGCACGACGTTCAGGCGATAGTAGAGGTCCTCACGGAACTCGCGCGTCCGCACCGCGGTCTTGAGGTTGACGTTGGTCGCGGCGACGACGCGCACGTCGATCGCGACGGGCCGCAGCCCGCCGAGGCGCTCGATCTCGCGCTCCTGGAGGGCGCGGAGGAGCTTCGTCTGGAGGTCCAGGCGCAGCGAGCCGATCTCGTCGAGGAACACCGTCCCGCCGTGGGCGAGCTCGAACTTCCCGAGCTTGCGGGCGTGGGCGCCGGTGAACGCGCCCTTCTCGTGGCCGAAGAGCTCCGACTCGATCAGCGTGTCGGGGATGGCGGCGACGTTCACGGCGACGAACGGCTGGCCGCGCCGGTCGCTGCGGGTGTGGATCGCGCGCGCGACGAGCTCCTTGCCGGTGCCGCTCTCGCCCGTGATGAGCACGGTCGTGGGCGTGTCGGCGATCTGCGTGATCAGCTGGTAGATCTTGACCATCTCGGGGTGGCGCCCGACGAGGCTCTCGAAGCCGGGACCCGACCCCGGCTCGGGAGCGCTGCCCGCCAGGGCGGAGCGCAGACACAGCACCTCGCGCTCGAGCGCCCGCTTCTCCAGCGCGCGCTGGGCGAGCAGCAGGATGTCGTCCACGTCGAAGGGCTTGGTGAGGTAGTCGTAGGCGCCGCGCTTGAGCGCCTCGACCGCCGTGCGCACCTCACGCACGGCCGTGACCAGCACGACGACCGTGGTCGGGTCCACGGCCAGGACGCGGGGCAGGACCTCGATCCCGGGCTCTCCTGGCATGCGCTGGTCGAGCATGACGAGGTCGACCTCGTGGACGCGGAGCAGGTCGAGCGCCGCGGCGCCGTTTTCCGCCTCGAGGACGTCGCACGTCTCTTCGAGGATCACGCGGACCGACGCGCGCACCCCCTCCTCGTCGTCGACGACGAGGACGGTGCCCCGGCGCGCGAGCTTGGGCGTCTCGGCGATCACGGTTGGCGCGACCGTTCCATGACGAGGTATTCGGCACGCCCGCCACTCGACGGGCGCTGGACGAAGACGAGGACGCGGTCGCCCGGCTTGAGCTGCGCGAGCATACGGAAGAGCGCGGCGGGATCGGCGACGGGCTTCTTGCCGACCTCGACGATGACGTCGCCGCGGCGGAGGCCGGCCCGGTCCGCCGGGCCGCCCGTCACGACGTCGGTGACGAGCAGCCCGCCCGCGATCGTGAGCCCGAGCTGGGCCGCGGCCTCGCCGCTGAGCGGCTCGACGCCGAGCCCCCAGCTCTCCTCGTCCGGCGCGCCGGCAAGCACGGGCTCCTCGGCGGGCATCTCGGTGACCGTCACGCTGAGCGCCACGGGCTTTCGCTCGCGGATCACCTTGAGACGCACGGGCTGCCCGGGCGCGACGGCGGCGACACGGCGCTGGAGCTCGGGGACCTCCTTGATGGGCGCGCCGTTGAGCTCGACGATGACATCCCCCTGGCGCACGCCGGCGGCCTCCGCGGGCCCGCCCTTCATGACCTCGGCGACGAGCACGCCCTCTTTCACGCCGAAGGTCCCCGCGAGCTCGTCCGTCACGTCCTGGATCGCGATGCCGAGCCAGCCGCGCACGACGCGACCGGAGGCGATCAGCTGGCGCATGACCTCCTTGGCCTGGTTGATCGGGATCGAGAACCCGATCCCCTGCCCCGCCGCCACGATCGCCGTGTTGATGCCGATCACCTTCCCGTCCAGATTCAGGAGCGGCCCACCGGAGTTCCCCGGATTGATCGACGCGTCCGTCTGGATGAAGTTCTCGTACGTCGCCACGCCGACGCGGTTGCGCGCCGTCGCCGAGATGATCCCGACCGTCACCGTGCGATCGAGGCCGAACGGGTTCCCGATCGCGATCGCCCACTGGCCGACGCGGAGGTGATCGGAGTCGCCGAGCTCCGCGGCCGGCAGCGGCGCCGGCGCTTCCACCTTGAGCACGGCGAGGTCGGTCTTCGGATCGCGACCCACGAGCTTCGCCGTGAACTTCCGGCCGTCCGAGAGGCGCACGGTGATGTCCTGAGCGTTCTCGATAACGTGGTTGTTCGTCAAGACGTATCCTCGCGGATCCACCATCACGCCGGAGCCGCTCGCCCGCGCCTCCTCGCGTGGGCGGCGGCGGAAGAAGCGCTCGTAGAACTCCTCGCCGAAGAACTCACGGAACCGCTCGGGCGCTTCCTCGGCGGACTGCTTTCGCGGCACGGTGCTCACGTTGACGACCGCCGGCGTGACGCGATCGGCGGCCGTGGTGAACGCCTCCTCCAGGGCGTGGAGCAAGGCGCGCGGATCGAGCTTGGGCTGCGTCCGCTCCTGGGCGTGGGCCGGGAGCGCCGCCAGGAGGACTAGGAGGAGGACCGCTTGCGTTCTCATCGACGGCTGCGCGTCTCGATTCTACCGGGCGACTCGCGGCTCCGCCAGCGGGACGAGCGCCAGCTCGAGGATGCGGCGCGTGCGCGTGACGACAGGTGCCGCCGCGCCCCGCCGGAGCCCCCCGAGCCACACGATCTCCCCCGCCGCCTCGACGATGGGCACGCGGTCGCGCTCCCAGCGGGGCACCTTGGCGTCGATCAGGAAGTCTTTCAGTTTCCGCTCGACGCCGCCGAAGGGCGTGAAGCGGTCGCCCGAACGCC
>QHSA01000064.1 GCA_003220315.1 Candidatus Rokuibacteriota bacterium | reverse complement strand
GCGAGGCGTGTGTGTCGCGCGCACGTTATTCTTCTGTCCTTGGCCATCGTCTTCGTGATCGCGTTGAGCCTGCCGGATGCGGCCCACACTGGCCCGGCGAGTGAGCCGGTGGCCGAGGTCAATGGCGAGACGATCACGGCCGCCGAAATCGAACAGGCCCTCGGCGCGCAGGTTCGGCGCCTCGAGCAGCAGATCTACGAGATGAAGCGCCAGAGGCTCGAGGCGGTGATCGGCGAGCGGCTCCTCGCCCTCGAAGCAGCGAGGCAGGGCCGCGCAGTCCAGGCGCTGCTCGACGCCGAGGTCACGGCGAAGGCCGAGCCCGTGAGCGACGAGGAGGTCGAGCGCTTCTACCAGGCCAACCGGGCCCAACTGAAGGGCGACGAGGTCGAGGCTCGAGAGCGGATCCGGGCGTACTTCAAGAGCCAGAAGCTCGTCGCCCGGCGGCAGGCCTACATGCGGTCTCTACGCTCGCAGGCCACCGTGGTGGTCCGTCTTCAGGAACCCGCGGCGTTCAGGGCCGAGGTTGGGGTCGAGGGAGCTCCGTTCCGGGGACCAGCCGCTGCGCCGGTGACGATCGTCACGTTCTCGGACTTTCACTGTGCGTTCTGCAAGCGGGTCGTCCCGACGCTGACTCAGATCTTGTCCCGCTACGGCGAGAAAGTGAAGCTCGTGTACCGGGACTTTCCGATGGACGGCCTCCATCCCCAGGCTCGGAACGCAGCCGAGGCGGCGCGGTGCGCCCACGACCAGGGGAAGTTCTGGGAGTATCACGACGCGCTTTTCGCCAACGCGCCCAAGGCCAGTCCCGAGCAGCTCAGGGCGTATGCCCAGCAGGTGGGGCTGGAGCTCCCGAGCTTCGAGCGCTGCCTCGCGAGCGGGACCCATGCGGCCACAGTGCAAAAGAGCGTGGACGAGGCGATTCGTCTCGGCGTGACGGGCACGCCCGCCTTCTTCATCAACGGCGAGCTGCTCTCGGGAGCTCAGCCACTCGAGGCCCTGACGCGGGCCATCGAGCGCGAGCTCGCTCGAGGTCGGTGACTGCGTCGACGTCGTTGCCTGCTGCTCCCCGCGTGCTCGAGGGGCTGTCCTCTCCGAACTCGGACATTGACGGCGCTCGAGCTCCTCGGCCTTCTCCTTGAGCGCCTGCACGCATCATCAACAGAATCGTTCCCTTGACCCCTCTCACGCCGCTCCGATACAGTGACCACATGACCGCCGCTGCCACTGCCGAGCTCATCCGACAGCGCCTCGCTGATCTTCCCGAGGTGATGCCGGATCTCCGGCTCCTCGTCCTGTTCGGTTCGGCAGCCCGAGACCGGGCAAGCTCGGAGAGCGACATCGATCTGGCGGTGCAGTGCGACGGGCCCGCCGACCTCGACGCCTTCTATCTGGCCCTCGCCCCTCGGCTCGGAACCGATCGTCTGGACCTGATCGACCTTCGCCGCGCCGGCCCTCTTCTTGCGATGGCCGTGGCGCGAACAGGCCGGCCGCTCTTCGAGCGCGAACGCGGAGCGTTCCGCGAATTCCAGTCCCTGGCGTCTCGCCGGTACTGCGATACCGACAAGCTCCGTCGCGCTCGGCGGCGGGCGATCCACGCGTTCCTGGAGCGCGAGGGCCTGGCATGAGCCCCATCGATGCGGCGATCATCCGCCGCAAGCTCCAGCGAATCGCGGCGTCCCTCGATGGCCTCCGACCTGTCGCGCGCCTGAGCCTCGAAGAGTACCGGGCCAGATTCTACGAACGAAAGGCGACCGAACGGTTGTTGCAGGAAGCGATCGAGGCGGCCCTTGATGTCAACGCTCATCTCATCGCCGAGCTGGGCGGCGAGGTTCCGGAGGAGTACTACGGCGGCTTTCTGAAGGTCGGGCAGCTCGGAGTTCTCCCGGTAGACCTGGCCGGCGCGCTCGCGCCATCGGCGGGACTGCGGAACCGGCTGGTCCACGAGTACGAGACGATCGACGACGCGAAGGTCCTTGCGTCCGTGGGGGTGCTCCTGCACCTCTACCCTCGCTACATCCAGGCCGTCGAGTCGCATCTCACGAAGGCCGGGCTATAGGTCCCGCTGAGGACGATCGAGTAGCGCGCGCCGCTACGCCGGCCGGTAGAGCTCGCCGCCGCTCTTCCTGAACTCCTCCGCCTTCTCCTTGAGCCCTTGCACGAGCGCCGCGGTCTCCTCGGCGATGCCGTGCGTGGCGGCGTAGTCGCGCACGTCCTGCGTGATCTTCATCGAGCAGAAGTGCGGCCCGCACATCGAGCAGAAGTGGGCGAGCTTCGCCCCCTCGGCGGGCAGGGTCTCGTCGTGGAACTCGCGCGCGGTCTCGGGATCGAGCGACAGGTTGAACTGGTCCTCCCAGCGGAACTCGAAGCGCGCCTTCGAGAGCGCGTCGTCCCACTCGCGCGCGCGGGGGTGGCCCTTGGCGAGGTCGGCGGCGTGGGCGGCGATCTTATAGGCGATGACGCCGTCCTTGACGTCCTTCTTGTTGGGGAGGCCCAGGTGCTCCTTCGGGGTCACGTAGCAGAGCATCGCGGTGCCGAACCAGCCGATCATCGCGGCGCCGATCGCCGAGGTGATGTGGTCGTAGCCCGGGGCGACGTCGGTCGTGAGCGGCCCGAGGGTGTAGAAGGGCGCCTCGTGGCAGACCTCGAGCTCGCGCTCCATGTTCTCCTTGATGAGATGCATGGGGACGTGGCCCGGGCCCTCGATCATGACCTGCGCGTCAGAGTCCCAGGCGACCGTCGTCAACTCGCCGAGCGTTTCGAGCTCGGCAAACTGAGCCTCGTCGTTCGCGTCGGCGGTCGAACCGGGACGAAGACCGTCGCCCAGCGAGAAGGCGACGTCGTAGGCGGCCATGATCTCGCAGATCTCGCGGAAGTGGGTGTAGAGGAAGCTCTCCTGATGGTGCGCGAGGCACCACTTCGCCATGATCGAGCCGCCGCGCGAGACGATGCCCGTCACGCGCTTGGCGGTGAGCGGGATGTAGCGGAGGCGCACCCCCGCGTGGATCGTGAAGTAGTCCACCCCCTGCTCGGCCTGCTCGATCAGCGTGTCGCGGTAGACGTCCCAGGTGAGCTCCTCGGCCTTCCCGCCGACCTTCTCGAGCGCCTGATAGATCGGCACCGTGCCGATCGGCACCGGGGAGTTTCGCAGAATCCACTCGCGGGTCTCGTGGATGTTCTTGCCCGTCGAAAGGTCCATGACGGTGTCGGCGCCGTGTCGGGTCGCCCACGTCATCTTCTCGACCTCCTCCTCGATGGAGGAGGCGACCGCGGAGTTGCCGATGTTGGCGTTGATCTTCACGAGGAAGCGGCGGCCGATGATCATCGGCTCGGTCTCGGGGTGGTTGACGTTCGCCGGGAGGATCGCGCGCCCGCGCGCCACCTCGTCGCGGACGAGCTCGGGGGGCATGCCCTCGCGCAGCGCGACGAACTCCATCTCGGGCGTGATCTCGCCCCGGCGCGCGTAGTGCATCTGGGTGACGCGGCAGCCGGGCCTCGCCCGATGCGGTCGGCGCACACTCGCGAACCTCACGCCGCCGAGGGCCGGATCCTCGTCGCGACGGCGCCGGTCGCTCGACGTCGGGCCCGGCAGCTCGTCCACGTCGCCACGGCCGAGGATCCACGGAAGCCGCAGCGGCGGCAAGCCGCGCTTGAGGTCGATCTGGGCGTCGGGATCGGTGTAGGGGCCGCTCGTGTCGTAGAGGCGCACGGGCGGGTTGCCTCCCGAGAGCGGGATCTCGCGCATCGGCACGCGGATCTCGGACCGCGAGCCGGTGAGGTAGACCTTTCGAGAAGGCGTCGCTCGGGGTGCTGTCATGTGCGGCCTCCCTTCGCTGGCATTAACCAGGTCAGGTTCATGCGGTCGGCGGCGGTAGTCGCCCTCTCAGCCCGGTTCCCCGAGCTCCCGCGGTGTCGAACGATCAACTGGCTCGTAGCGTACGCCCGGCCGAGTCGCCGATCAAGTCCCGGCGACGGCGCCCGAGACGAGCCCGCTGACGAGGTAGCGCTTGAAGCAGTAGTAGAGGACGACCGGCGGGATCGCGTACACGGTCGAGACGGCCATCAGGAGGTTCCACGGCGCGTTGTCGGTCGTCAGGAAGTTCGACATCGCCACGGGGAGGGTCACGCGCGGCTCGCCCGTGAGGAGGAGCAGCGCGTAGAGGTACTCGTTCCAGGCGTAGAGGAACGCGTAGGTTCCGACCGCGATCAGCGGCGGCCGGATCAGCGGCAGGTAGAGGTACAGGAACGTCGCGATCGTCCCCGCGCCGTCGATCGCGCCGGCCTCCTCGATCTCCGGCGGCAGCGAGCGCGCGTAGTCGGAGAGCACCCAGAGGGCGTACGGCGCGGCGAACGTCACCATGGCGAGGATGAGGGAGAGCTTGGTGTCGATGAGGTCGTAGTCGGCCATCATCTTGAAGAACGGGATGGCGAGGAACGACGAGGGAATCACGTAGGTGAACAGGGTCAGCCCCGACACGAAGCGGCGGAAGCGGAAGTGGAGCCGCGCCATCGCGAACGAGCCGAGCGCGGCCACGGCCGCGACGAGCGCCATGGCCCAGAGCGCGACGACGAGGCTGTTGCCGATCTGGTGCCAGAAGTAGCGGACGAAGGGGTTGTCCGCGCCCATCGTGTACGTGTAGTTCCTCACGGTCGGATGCTCGACGTAGAGCCCCGGCTGGAAGAGGTCGTCCGTCGGGGTGAACGAGAGCAGGAGCATGTAGTAGACGGGGAAGAGCGTCCAGCCGAGGATGACGATCGCGAGCAGGGAGAGCCAGATCTGAAGCCCGCGCCGCTTCCGCCGGCCCGGGGCGCTCATCGCGTCACCCGCCCCCGTGCGCTCATATCTTCACCCACCGGAGCAAGAGGCCGATGAAGCCGAGCGTCACGGGCAGCGCCACCGCGAAGGTCGCGAGCCCCCACTCGAGCCGCCCCATCTGGAACGTGTAGCGGTACGCGAGCGTCGCGAGCACGTGGGTCGAGTCGCCCGGCGCGCCGCCGGTCAGGAGCCAGGGCACCGTGAAGTCGCCGAGGGTGAAGACCATCGAGAGCAGCGTGCAGATCAGATAGAGGTTCCGCAGGAGGGGGAACGTCACGTAGCGAAAGTTCTGGAGCGCCGAGGCGCCGTCGATGGCGGTCGCCTCGTAGAGCTCGTTGGGGATCGCGCGGCGGCCCGCGAGGAAGATGATCGTCCAGAAGGGAAGGTACTTCCAGATGTGGAAGACGATCACCGCGCCGAGCGCGGTGTCGTGCTGGGCGAGCCACGGCACCGAGGCGAACCCGAACTTGCCGAGGAGATGGTTGAAGATGCCCCACTGCGAGTTGAGCATCCAGCGGAACGAGAGGATGCCCGGCAGCGCCGGGACGGCCCAGGGGATCAGGAAGAGCGCGGCGAGGACCCGGATCCACGCGAACTGGAAGTCCAGGATCCCCGAGAGGAGGAGCGCCAGGACGAGCTTCACGTTGACGGCGAAGCCCACGTACCAGAGCGTGTTGACGACGGTCTGGCGGAAGGTCGGGTCCGAGAAGAGCGCGCGGTAGCTGTCGGCGTCGAGGGCGTACCAGACACCGAACGCCATCGGGTAGATCACGAACGCCGCGAAGAGGGCGAGGAGCGGCGCCGTGAAGAGGAAGCCCTGCGTGGTGCGGGAGCGGAAGAGCCGGGCGACGCGCGAAGGCGCCCGCCGGCCTCCTTCGCGCGTCGTCGGGCTCATGCGGGCCGCGCTACTTGTAGCCGGCGAAGATCGCCTTCATGCGCTCGATCGCCTCGTCGGCGGCCCGGTCCGCCGACCACTTGTCGATGGCGATCCGCGCCATGGCCTTGCCCCACACGTTCTCGTCGTAGAGCTGGGAGAAGGCCGGGTTCTTGTAGTGCTCGAACACCTTGTTCTCACGGTCCAGGAAGATCGTGGTCGCCACGGGGACGTGCATGTCCTTCTGGCCCTTGGGGCCCTTGTGCCCCGTGCGCCAGAACGGGTCGGCGGCCACGTCGGTGAACGCGGGGAACCAGCGGCCGTTCGCCGCCTTGATGTACTCGGTGAACCGGTTCTTCTCGACGACGAACTTGATGAACTCCTTGGCGAGCCTCGGGTTCTTCGAGTCCTTGGGGATGATGATCGTCTTGACCGCCGAGAGATAGCGGGCCTTCTTGCCGTCGGGGCCGTCCGGCCACTCGATCGTCGCCATGTTATCGAAGTAGTTCTTCTTGTCGGGATCGTCCTTGTTGAAGAACTGGGCCGCGGGGATCGACTGCGACGGGTTCGGCGTCATCACGATCGTGCGGCTGTGGAAGCCGGCGTTGTTGTCGCCGTCCGTCCAGTTGGTGGCGTCGGGCGGGACGTAGCCGGAGGTGAAGAGCTCGCCGAACCAGTTGAGCGTCTTGATGATCGCCTCACGGTTCTTCGGCTGGTCGGCGACGACCTTGCCGTCCTTGTCCACCGTCTCGCCGTTGAACGAGAGCAGCGCCATCTCGAAGTTGTAGAGGGTGTCGCTGGCGCGCGTGGACTCGGTCATGCCGAGGCCGTAGAGCTTGCCGTACTTCGCGGGATCCTTCTTCCGGAGCGCGTCCTGCGCCTTCTTCCAGTAGGTCCAGTAGTCATCCCACTTCATCGGGACCTTGGCCGGGTCGTCCGCCATCCCGACCTCGCGCAGCAGGTCGCGCCAGTAGTGGATGTGCATCGTCTGCGCCTCGATCGGCACGCCGTAGTACGCCCGCTTCTTCGTCTTGCCGTTCAGCACGAACGCGACCGGCAGCATCTTCTCGTTGTAGCGGGGCCGGAGCGCCTGGATGACGTCGGAGACGTCGGCGAGCTGATCGTCCCAGCCGAACTTGGGAACGACCTGCCAGTCGTTGTAGAAGCAGAACGCGACGTCGGGCACGCGGTGCGCGATGAGCGCGGCCGTGATCTTCTTGAGCAGGTCCTCCTGCGCCGTGAAGGACAGGTCGACCTCGGCCTTGTGGGTCGCCTCGAACTCCTTCACGATCTTCTGCATCGCGGCGTCTTCTTCGGGGTAGTAGCCCTTGTTCCACCAGACGACGAGCTTGTCGGCGGCGAGGGCGTCGGCGGCCGGGAACGACGGGACGCCCAGGGCGAGCACCAGCAGGACTACGGGGGCGAAACGGCGCAGCATGCGCGGCTCCTCCTTGAGCGGCAGGGTTACGTGCGTCCTTGACACACAGCGCTAGAACTACCTTCGCGGGAGCGTGTCGCGCTAGACCTACTACGACTGACGCCGTGAGTCAATCGTGTTATGATTTCGCGCACCGCGAGATGAAGATTTGCTTCTTCCACCTGATGCCGTACCGCTTCCTCCCGGAGGACTTCGAGCGGAGGTATCGGTCGGTCTGGGTGGACCCGCCGCACAGCCTCTTCGACCCGGAGAAGTGCGGCGGCCTCTACCACGAGTTCCTCGACGAGCTGGAGTTCGCCGAGGCGCAGGGCTTCGACGGGCTCTGCGTGAACGAGCACCACAACAACGCCTACGGCCTCATGCCCTCACCGAACCTCATGGCCGCGACCCTGACGCGACGGACCTCGCGCGCGGCGGTGATCGTGCTCGGCAACAGCCTCGCGGCGTACAACCCGCCGCTCCGCGTCGCCGAGGAGTTCGCCATGCTCGACCTGCTGAGCCGGGGCCGCCTGGTGGCGGGCTTTCCCGTCGGCACGTCGATGGACATGAACTTCGCCTACGGGATCGATCCCGCGACGCTGCGCGAGCGGTACTACGAGGCTCACGACCTCGTCATCCAGGCGTGGACCCGCCCCGAGATGTTCGCCTTCAACGGCAAGTACACGCAGGTGCGCTACGTCAACATCTGGCCTCAGCCCCTTCAAAAACCTCACCCGCCCGTCTGGATCCCCGGGGGCGGCAGCGTCGAGACGTGGGAGTGGACGGCCAAGCTCGATTACGTCTACTGCTACCTC
The DNA here is from genome assembly GCA_003220315.1 of Candidatus Rokuibacteriota bacterium. Taxonomy (GTDB): domain Bacteria; phylum Methylomirabilota; class Methylomirabilia; order Rokubacteriales; family CSP1-6; genus 20CM-2-70-11. The sequence continues at coordinate 8,181 of QHSA01000064.1, read as the reverse complement.
TCCTACTACGGCTACAAGCGCGGCAAGGCGACGATGGACGGCTTCTGGGAGGCGATCGCACGCATGGGCGTCGACGACAACCCCTATCGCGCGGGGTTCCTGCAGCTCGTGTGTGTTGCGGATACCGACGCCGAGGCCGAGCGCCTCTACTTCCCGCACGTGCACTATTTCTACCAGAAGTGTCTGAACGTCTGGGAGGGCTTCGCCGAGGCGCCGGGCTACCGGACGGTGAAGACGCTCCAGACGGGGACCAAGCCGCAGGTCGGCGCCCAGGCGAAGAAGATCCGCCAGTCGCTCGACTGGCAGAAGTACCTCGACCAGGGCTACGTCATCGCCGGGAGCCCGGCCACGGTGCGGGCCCAGCTCACCGAGTGCATCAAGAGCCTCCGCGTCGGCCACCTGATGGTGCTCCTCCAGATCGGCTCGATGCCGAAGGACCTCACGCTCCACAACACGGCGCTCTTCGCCCGCGAGGTGCTGCCGCACGTCCGCGACCTGTGGCCCGGCCACAAGGATCGGTGGTGGCCGTCGGGCGTCCCGAACGGCGCCTAGCCTCAGATGGTCCTCGACCGCACGCTCGACATCCGCGACGGCGCCGTCCGGTTCCGTGTGCTCTCGGGGGGGCGCGGCCCGCACCTCGTTTACTTCCACTCATTCCATGAGCGCGGTGGCTGGTCGCCGTTCCTGGACCACCTCGCCGCGCGCTACACGGTCCTGGCCCCGTTCCACCCCGGGGTCCAGGGCTCGAGCGGCGTCGAGACGCTCGACGACGTCCTCGACCTCGTCCTCGCCTACGACGAGCTCCTCGACCGGCTCGGTATCGGCGCTGCCCACCTGGTCGGCCACTTCTTTGGCGGCATGGTCGCCGCGGAGCTCGCCGCGACGCTTCGCCCGCGGGCGGCGAAGCTCGTCCTGATCTCGCCCCTCGGGCTCTGGCGCGACGACGCGCCGTCGGAGGACCTGCTCATCCTGCCCCACGAGGACCTGCCCGCCGTGCTCTTCCGCGATCCCGCGTCGGAGGTCGCGCGCGGGTGGGCCACGCTGCCCGCCGGTGAGGAGCAGAACATCGCAGCGCAGATCGAGTCCATCCAGCGGCGGGCGGCGATGGCGAAGTTCGTCTGGCCGATCCCCGACCGGGGGCTCAAGAAGCGGCTCCATCGCATCACGGCGCCGACCCTCGTGCTGTGGGGCGAGGCCGACCGCGCGAACCCCCTCGTCTACGCCGAGGAATGGCAGCGGCGGGTCAAGGGCGCGGCGCTCTCGCTCCTGCCCGGCGGCCACATGGTCCTGCACGAGGTCCCCGACGCCGCCGCGGCGGTGGTCGCGGAGTTTCTCGGCACATGAGCAACGCGGTCTGCCCCGGGGCGATCGCGACCGACCTCCGGGCGAACTCCACGCGAATCCTCGGCAAGGACGCGCCGGAGATGCGCGGGATCGGCGGCGACGAGGCGGCGGTGCGCGCGATCACGCCCGCGGGCCGCCGCGGGACGCTCCAGGAAGTCGCGGCCGCCGCCTGCTACCTCGCGGGCGAGGAGGCCGCCTACGTCACCGGACAGACGCTCGTCATCGACGGAGGATGGACCGCGCGATGATCAAACGATTCCACGCGCTCTACGTCGGCCAGATCGAGCTGGAGAACATCGGATCGAAGGGCACGCCGGCGGACGCCCGGCGCTACGGCAACGAGCGGTTGAGCGAGGTGTTCTTCGCCGCGCGGGACGTCGCCCAGCTGATGGACGAGCTCGGGTACTACGCCTTGTGGACGGCGGAGCACCACTTCCAGCGCGAGGGCTACGAGTGCTTCCCGAACCTGATCCAGCTCTCGCTCTGGCTCGCCACGCAGACGAGGCGCCTCAAGCTCGGCTGCGCCTTCAACGTCCTCCCGATGTGGCACCCCATCCGCCTCGCCGAGGACTACGCGATGGCGGACATCGTGACCGACGGTCGGGTGATCATGGGCGTGGGACGCGGCTACCACTCGCGGGAGGTCGAGACGTTCGGGGCGCCCGTCATCGACCAGGCGGCGAACCGGGAGCTGTTCGAGGAGCAGGTCGACCTCCTGCTCAAGTGCTTCAACGAGGAGGCGTTCGGCCACCACGGCAAGCGCTACGACTGCCCGCCGCCGGTGGAGTACCGCGGCTACCAGCTCAGCGAGATCACATGTGTGCCGCGGCCGAAGCACCTGCCCGTGGAGATTTGGATGCCGATCGCGAGCAGCAAGTCCATCGACTACATGGCCAGCAAGAACTTCAAGGCCATGGTGACCCTCAACGGCGAGAAGATCCTCGACGACATGGTGCGGGCGTACCGCGACGCCTGCGCCAAGTACGGGCGCCGGAAGCAGCTCGGCGAGGACATGATCTGGGGCGCCGGGCTCTCCCTCGCCGACACGCCCGAGGAGGCCCGGCTCCGCGTGGAGCCGTCGCACGACGAGCGCTACAAGTGGTTCGCGCCGTTCGGCTTCGTGCGCTACGCGGACGAGCACGGCCGCACGTGGGGCACGCCGGGCGCGCCCGCGCGCGTGCCGACGCTCACCGACGGCATCCAGCAGAAGGCCTGGTTCTGCGGCCCGCCGCCGCACGTCATCGAGGGGATCAAGTCCGTCGAGGCGAAGTATCCCGGACTCGAGGACTTCATGATCCACTGGGCGGAGGGCCTCCCGCCCAAGGAGTTCAAGGAGCAGCTCCGCTGGTTCGCGCGCGAGGTGATGCCGGCGTTTCAGACGCGCTGAAGCCGCGCGTCGGGCGCCAGCCCCGAGCCCCCCCGATACCCCACCCGGGTATTTCCCCGACGTCCGCGGACCCCCAAGCGATGGTATTTTTCCTTTTTCTCCCCTCGTACCTGTGGTAGTAATACCCCCAGGCCAAGGGACGGTCACCCGACCCACAAAGGAGGAGGAGGACATGGCGAAGGGGCGGAAGGCATTCGGCGGGTACGCGATCAGCTTCAAGGACTGCAAGGACTCGATGGAGAAGGTCTTCGGCGGCGCCCCCATCGGGCCCTCCGTGATGACCAAGAAGCTCTGGGCCTACGTGAAGCGCAAGAGGCTCGGGAAGCGGTAAGCGGACGCTGGTCCACCGTCTCGGGGCGGCTCGCCTTCGGCGAGCCGCCTTTTTTTAGGCTCGCCGCCCGGACCGCTACGTCGGAAGCTCGTCGAGCGCCCTGACGACGCAGTCGGCGCGGAGCCCCAGCTCTTCCTCGGGCGCGTTCCCGCGGTTGCACCAGGCGACCCGGTACCCGAACGCCTTCGCCCCCGCCACGTCCCACGCGTTCGACGACACGAAGAGGAGGTCGCCCGCGGGGATCCCCAGCCGGCTCGGCCCGAGCGCGTAGACCGCGGGCGCCGGCTTGTAGGTGCGCACGGCGTCCACCGAGATCACGTGCTGGAGGTAGCGGCCGAGGCCGCTCGAGCCGACGGCGGCCTCGAGCATCCGGGGCGAGCCGTTCGAGAGGATCGCGCGCGGCCGCCCCTCGAGGCGCTCGAGCGCGCCGCGCACGTCGGGGAAGCACGCGAGCGACAGGTAGGCGTCCATGAGCCGCCGCAGCTGGGCGTCGCTCGCGGTCAGGCCAAGCCGCCGGATCGCGTGGCGCAGCGCCGCCTCGGTCACGGCCCAGAAGTCCTCGTAGCGGCCCATCAGCGCGCGGAGCCACGTGTACTCGAGCTGCTTCTGGCGCCAGGTCGCCGAGAGGGCCGCCGGGTCGCGCGTGATCTCGCGGCCCGCCTCGACGACCGAATGGACGTCGAAGAGCGTGCCGTACGCGTCGAAGACGTAGCCGCGAATCGGCGTCACCGCGCGGCGGCGGCGCGCCGGGCGCGGCCGGGCTGCCGTGGACCCGGGTGGGAGCGCTCGTCGGGCGGCTCGAGCCCGGCTTCGACGAAGGCGTAGTGGAGGAGCTTCTTGGCGTCGATGAACGAGGACGTCCGGGTGCGCGCCCCGAGGAGGATCATGACGAACTGCTGCCCACCCCGCCAGGCCGACGCCGCGAGGTTGTAGCCCGCCTCTTGCGTGAAGCCCGTCTTGAGCGCCTGCACGCCCCAGGGGTCGTTGAAGAGCGGGATGTGCCGCGCGTACACGCGGCCGTTGTAGACGAACGTCTGGCCGCCGAGCATCGTGCGCGACGCGGGGTAATCCTCCAGCAGGCGAACGGTGAGCTGGGCCAGGTCGCGCGCCGTGCTCCGCTGGTTCGGGTCGGGCAAGCCGTGCGGGTTCGTGAACCGGGTACCCGCCAGGCCGAGCTCGCGCGCCTTCGCGTTCATCCGCTCGACGAACACGGACTCGTCGCCGGCGAGCCGCTCGGCGAGCGCCGTCGCCGCGTCATTGGCCGACGCGATCGCGACGCCCTCGAGCAGAACGTGCAGCGGGACCCACTCGCCGGCGCGCAGGCCCATGCGGTATTTCGGCGTCAGCGCGGCGTAGTGGCTGATCTGGACCGGCTCGTCGAGCTCCGCCTTGCCGCGCTCGATGTCCTCGTTCGCCAGGTAGAGCGTCATGAGCTTGACGAGGCTCGCCGGCGCCCGCTCGTCGTCGGCGTTCTTCGCGAAGAGCGGGCGCCCGTAGGCGTCGAGCAGCAGGACGGCTCCGGCGGAGACGGACGCAGGCCGGCTGTTCGAGCTGGGGAGACGCGCGTCCTGCGCGACGGCGGCGGCAGGGACCAGCAAGGCGGCGAGCGCGGCCAGCGCGGTCAGGCGACTCGAATGCACTGTCGCCATTCTAGCGAGCGGCCGAAGCCGCCAGCAAGCGAAAAGCCGTCAGCGGACCGCTTGCTTCAGCTCCTTCGAGGGCTTGAAGCGTGGCGCGCGACCGCCGACCGTGACGGATTGGCCGGTGCGCGGGTTCTTCAGCGTGCGTGGCTTGCGCCGCGCCACGGAGAACGTCCCGAAGCCGACGAGCGTCACGGCGTCGCCGTGCTTGAGTGACGCGCGGATCCCGGCGAGCAGCGCGCGCATGGCGCGCTCGGTGGACGCCTTGGGCCATCCGGCGGCCGTTGCCATGCGCACGACGAGGTCGGACTTGGTCATCGGCGTTACATGCCGAAGGTCGAGCGCGCCTCGTCCATCACCGCTTCGGTGATGGACGCGTACCCATGCTCCTCGGCGAACCGCTCGATCGCGCGCCGGGCCATCGGCCGGATGAATTCCGGGATGCGCTCGACGCGCGCCTCGGCTTCCGGGGTCCACGGGACGCGCGCCGGCGCCGTGCCCTCGTTGACCATCGCGGCGAACGGGCAGCCCGGGCCTTCCGTGGCGGCCTCGGTCGCGCCCTCGAAGGCGTCGGGGTCCGTGTTGGCCATCGAGCTCCGAAGATGCTCGAACATGAGTGCCACGACGACCACGGCGAACGCGAGCGCGGCCCAGCGGTGCGCCAGGGCTCCGCGCAGCGCCACGAGGGAGAGGAAGACGTACGCGGCGAATCGCGCGCGCGGGTGGCGGCGCCAGAGGAGCGCCGCGACGACCGGGGCGACGAGTCCCGACACCCACCAGTGGGCGACGCCGAGCGCCACGCACGCGTAGCCGAAGAGCGCCAGCGGGAGGACGACGGCGACGGCCGGACGCGGCTCGCTCATGGCCCCCAGTTATGTTAGCGTGAAGCTCCGGCGCCGGTGTAGCTCAGTGGCAGAGCAGCTGATTCGTAATCAGCAGGTCGCGGGTTCAAGTCCCGCCGCCGGCTCCAGTCCTCATCGCTACTTACCTCGCGCCTCTCCTCCCGAGCCTCCTCGTCGGTTGCGTATAGGTTGCAGTTGGTTGCAGCCGCGAGGCGATCAACGGCGCTCCGGTTGGCGCCCGGAACCAGATGGCTGTAGAGGTCCACCGTGACCTGAAGTGAACGGAATGAGGCGATCCTCCACAGCGTGGTTCATGATCTCTCGGAGGAGGGCGACGATCCTTAGGGCGGTCGTCCGCTCCATGCCTCCCTGGACCTTCTCAGCGAGCAGAGCCCAGGCGTGCTCGCGCGTGATGTCGGCGAGCTTTACGGCGCCGAGTGGGCGAAGAGATGCCGCTGGCAGAGGAACCCGTAAAGTCGAGGGTCCGCGGCTTGCAGTTCGGGGCCACGTGCGTCTCGAGCCACCGTTCGGCGTAGGCCTGAAGGGTGAGGGCTCGGCAGCTTGACGCTGTATAGACGTGCGTCTAGACTGTCGACATGAAAACGGTTCGCACGAAACTCTTCCAGAATGGCGGCAGTCAGGCGGTCCGACTGCCAAAGGAGTGCCGGTTCACAGAACAGGGCGAGGTATTGGTGCGCCGTGAGGGGCGTCGCATCATCCTCGAAGCGGCGGATGAGTGGCCGGACAAGTTCCGCGCTTGCCTGGGTGCCTGGCCTGGGAAGATCCCCTGCCCGAAGCAACGACGCGTCCGGGATCTGCGTGATCCGTTTGCCTGATGCCACACTACATGCTCGACACGGACACGGTCAGTTTTGCCCTCCGTGGCCAACGCCGGGTCGCGGCGCGCTTGCTAGAACACCGCCCCTCGGAAGTCTGCATCAGCTCGATCACCCTCGCCGAACTGCGCTTCGGCGCCGAGCCAGACGATCACGGAAACTTCGCCGTCTGATCAGCACGTTCGTAGAGACCGTGGAGGTTGTCTCGTTCGGTCAGTCCGCTGCAAGTCGCTTCGCCACAGTCGCGGCCGCACTAGCTCGACGCGGCGAGCCGATCGGCACGTTCGACACCCTCATGGCTGCTCATGCCCTCTCGTTGCGGCTGACCTTCGTCACGAACAATACCCGGCACTTCAGGCGCGTCGTGGGGCTCGAGACAGAGAATTGGTTCTGACCCCATGGGCCGCCGAACAGCAGGCTAGAGCGGACCGGCTGCGCCGGCCGCTCAGCCTAACCGTTCGACGGACAAAGCGTAGCTCCGTACGGTCCTTGCCTCACAGGCGGCCGTCGCCTAGCATCTACCGCATGGACTACCAGGGCAGGATTGTTATCGATCCAGAGATTCGATTCGGTAAGCCGTGCGTGCGGGGAACTCGCATCACGGTCGGAGATGTCCTGTCCTACCTGGCGTCCGGAATGCGGGAGGACGAGATCCTCGCCGACTTTCCACAGCTGACGCGCGACGACATCCGCGCCTGCCTAGCGTTCGCTGCCGAGCGTGAGCGCCGGGTCGTGAGTAGTCCGGCTGCCTGAGCAGCCACCCAGGCTGCTTTTCGTCGAGAATCTGGCGGCCCGTCTTGTTGACGCGCTCGCCGACCTGTACCCCGGTTCCGTCCATGTCAGCGAGGTCGGCCTGGCCGCTTCCCCGGACCGTGCAATCTGGGCCCATGCTCGCGATCACGGACTCGTCATCGTGACCAAGGACGAGAACTTTCACCGGCTGAGTGTCCTGCTCGGGCCGCCACCGAAGGTGATGTTGGGTAATTGCTCGACGGACGACGTCGTCCGGCTCCTCCAAGTCGCGCTGCCGCTCGACTGCTACAGAACCCGGGTCGTCGAATTCGGACGGAACACCATCCGCTCGGCTGATTGGCACGGCTCGGCTACCTAAAGATCTCTGAAAAACACATCATCGCGAATTTCTGCAAATGTTTGCCAACCAGTCGCGGATGAGGAGCGGTGCGGCCGACTTGCAGGCTCGGGTCACCGATTTGGTGTTTCTGTGAAAAGAAATTCGTTCCGGAACGGGTTTCCGTAAAGCCGTGAGAAGCGTCAGACCATCAGGGAATCGAGGCTCTGACGAGACGTGAGAGTGCACGAAGGCCAAAGCGCCGGCCGCCCGGAAATGTGGCACAGGGGGTGCAGTCATCCCTTGCCTGAAGACATGGCACAGCGTGAATCTGCGATGAGCCCCGTCGGGTGCCCGCCTTCGGGACCTTTCGGCTCGGGGACGCCGAGCCACAGCCAGCTCGTGCCCAGGGAGCCCATCCGGCTCGTCATTGCGGAGGGTCACCAGATCGTCCGCCTGGGGCTCGAGCGCTTCCTCGGTTCGATCGAGGATTTCACCGTTGTGGCCACCGCGACCGACGGCCCAGAGTCGCTGGCGGCAGTGCGTGCGCACAGGCCCGATGTCGTCGTCTTGGACATCCGGCTGTCGGGCAAGAGCGGGCTCGAAGTCGCGTGCGATATTCTGAAGGCGGGCCTGCCGACCCGCATCGTTCTCGTCCCCGAGGCGATCGACGACCGCGAGTCGCTCGAGGCGTTTCGGCTCGGCATCCACGGCGTCTTGCTCAAGGAGATG